>CAZTMV010000006.1:2339-29630 GCA_964615225.1 uncultured Candidatus Saccharibacteria bacterium | reverse complement strand
GCACGTTGGTCTGAAGACCAAGGGCCGCTCGTCGCAAGACGTGCGGCCCTTTCTACATAATCGCCCGGAGCACTGCTCCGGGCGATTCTTGTCATGCAGTCATCTTTTCTGCATGCATGACGAGTGGATTTTCCTTGTTCGACCAGTTTGGCGCGCCTTCTTGCGAGTTGAAGAAGTCGCGCAGAAGCATAGCCGATTCTTTCGCAAGCACCCCACTCTGCAGGGTCGGACGCTCGTCGCGAAACCGCGCAGGAAGGAGATCCGGGTTACGAACCAAGAAGCCTCCGCCGCCGTACGGATCTTCAAGTCCGTACACGATGCGCGTGACGCGTGTCGTCATGAGCATGCTCATACACATGATGCACGGTTCCAGGGTCGAGTAGACCGTGACGCCTTGCAGGTTCCGAGGACCTTTGCGGCTCCAGAGCGCCTGGTAGCAGCCATTATGCTCAGCATGGTCGAACAGGGGATGGTGGATTCCGTCCTTGCAGGCATGCGTGATGATGCGACCACCATCAACGAATATCGCTCCGATCGGGATCCAGTTATTTTTGAGCGCTATCGCGGCCTGCTCAAGCGCACGCCGCATATAGTCCTCATCTGTCTGTGCCATTGTATGGCTCCTCTAAGGTTCTTCTACCGGAAACGACTATACCTCGGTTTATCGAGTGCGTCATCTTCGCACCTTTTTGCGCTCCTCTACGTGAATCTTGCGCCAGGCCGGATACAAAATAAAGAGAATGGTTCCGACAATTGCAGGGTATGCGCCGCTTAAGAGAAATACCCCAAGCCACAACAGCTCCTTGAACACCCAGTATCTGCCGCTCCACTCGTAGCAGGAGACGTCAGGAGCGTCAGACGCTTCCATGGCCTCCGACATGCGGTAGCCGACCTTGGCATGCATAAAGGAACCGAAGACCGCAAATGCCGAGAGCCAGATGATAAGAAATTGCTTCAAGTCTAGATTCGGGTCTGGCGACGTGTAGAGCGCCACGCCAAGCAAGATCGCTCCGACAATGACGGATTCGTAGTGCCACGTCGGACGCGTTCGCTTTGGAGAAAGCAGCCAGCGGCTTAGGGGCGCTAACAGAGGTCGAAGCATGTACGCCAAAACTGAGGTGAGTGAGTCCACGACATAATCGTACCAGAGCCGGTACGCTGCGCGATAAACGAAAAAGCCGCTCGGTTAGGAGTACCGAGCGGCTTCTCTGTTAATCGCCGTGACGAAGGCTTATTCGAAGCCGCGCATGCTTTGGAATTTTCCGAAGATCAGCACGAAGATCGAGAGAACGAAGACGACCACTGCCGCCTGGAAGGCGCTGAAGAGCACGAGGGCAACGATTGCAGCGATGCCCCATCCAGACGGAATGGTGAACCCGAAGATCTCTGATCCGGTTTGCAGCGCGAATCCGCCGAGAGCCACGTAACAGAAGGCGATGAGCGCCGTAAAGACAACCCATGCCAACACATGTTTCCATCCGATTTTCACGGTGGTTCTCCTTGTGCAGACCTACCACGGGGGCGTGATAGGTTATGTATATAATACATTATAAGTGTATATTTGTCAATACAGACGACTCTAAAATCGCTAAGGTCAAAAACTGTTCGTTCCCGCATCTTCCCGCTTGTTGATCGACTCCTCCTCGAACCCAAAGTAATGCCCTACCTCATGCCAGAGCGTTTCCTTCACGACTCTGCGCACCATTTCCGGAAACATGCTGGTGGCGTCATCGGTTTGCTCCTGTGCCAGATCCAGAATCGGGAGTCGGTAGAGCGTAATGGTATCCGGCAAAGTGCCCGCCATACCGTACTCGCTTCCGCGCGCGGTGTTTGGAATCCCTTTATAGAGTCCAAGAAGCGTAGCGCCCTCCTCCAAACCTTCCTCCTCACGCGTTTCCTGATCCGGCTCGTCCTCGATTAAAAGCGCGACGTTCTTGATGCGCGCGCGAAAGCGCTCAGGCATCGCATCCCACTCGCTTCTCGCTATTGCGGCAAATTCGTGTTCAGTCATACGCAATAGTTTATACTCATCTGATGAAGATCAAAGCAATTGACCACGCAGGCATTATTGGAGCCATTGGCACCATCATTGTGCTCGGAGTCTTGGGCCTCTTTGTGGGCATGGACGGGCTTCGCACCTGGGTTGAGGGAGCGGGCCCGTATGCTCCGCTTGCGTTCATCGTCCTTAAGGCTTCGACGGTGATCATCGCGCCACTCTCAGGCGGTCCGGTATACCCGCTCGTGGGCGCACTCTTTGGCTACTGGCCCGGCATTCTCTACACGGTGATCGGTGACTTTATCGGGTACGCGGGCGCGTTCTGGCTTGCCCGCCTCTTCGGCCGCAAGTACGTGGACAAGCTCGTTTCCGACGATGAGCAGGGTCTTATCGCACGCATCGTGCGACACATGAGCACCCTCAAGGGACTCGTGCACGCCTGCTTCACCTTCTTCGCGATGCCTGAAATCATCTGCTACGCCGGCGGCTTGTCGCGCATGCCGTTCTGGAAGTTCATGCTGGTACTTATGCCGCTTGGCGTTATTGCTTCCTCGATCCTCGTCTTTGCAGGCGCGATTCTCGGCGACCAAACGCTCTTAGTCTCGATCGCACTTCCGGTGTTCGGACTCTTTGTGGTGCTTGCCGGCGGGTGGCTGTTCTTTCTTGGCGTTAAAGACAAGAAGTAAGAAAAACCGCCCTCATGACGAGGGCGGTTTTTCTAATGGAACCTACTTCGCGAGCTCTGCGTCAATCAAGCCCTGGAGGGTTGCAAACGACTGCGAGCCCGGAACCATCGTGGTGCCGATGATGGTTCCCGGAGTGCCGGTGATGCCGAACGAAGCGCCTTCTGCGCGATCTGCTGCAGCTGCAGCAGCGTACTCAGAGCGCTTCTCCTCGACAAGCGCGGATACGCGAGCTGCGTCCACGCCCTCGATAGTGCCAAGGAGAGCCTTGATCGAAGCGTCAGTACCGAACGCTTCGTCTGCCTGCGCTGCCATTGCAGCGCTCATCCAGGCGTCGAAGTCGGACGCATCTGCCTCGTAGACTGCGCGTCCGTACGCTGAGAGGCGATCAGACTCCTCGCCGAAGAACTGGTAGTCCTTGTAGACGATGCGTACGTCGCCACTTGCCACGTACTGATCAATGACCTGGCGGAGCGCAGTCTTCTCGTAGTTCTGGCAGTGGCCGCACTGGTAGTCGTACCAGACAGCAACCGTGACGGGAGCGTTGCGCTCGCCCACAATCGGGGAGTTCTCCGTCGAGACGTTCGCAATATCTACCTCGCCTGCTGGCTGTCCGCCCTGCTGCTGCACGACGGAGCGTCCGCCAAACGCAACCGCTACTGCGATCAAGATAAGTCCCAGCAATACCGCAAGCGGCATGAGGTACTTATCCGTAAACGAACCTGAAGTGTCTGTTGCCATAGAGATCCAAACTTGTGATTACTTGGTAGTACCTAGCAAGGATACCTCCCTTTGCCAGGAATTCCCAAATCCCTGAAAACGTGTGCTAGCGAGCCTCAGCCTTAAGCGCTGCTTCGGTCAGCGGCGAGTACACGCTTATGCTGTACCACACCGAAAAGGCGACCGAGAGCACCAGAAGACCGATAGGTATGATGTTGGCTCGATTCATAGACTAGCGGCTACGCTTTTTGGTGGCTTTCTTTGCGGTCTTAGCAACTTTCTTGGCGGTCTTCGTGACCGTTCGTCCGCCGCTTTTCGCTTCCGTACGGATCTTGCGCCAATTGTCCTTGAGCTCGGAAACGGCGCTCTTCAAATCTGCTGCGGTTACCTCGCCTGCTTTGTAGGTGCCAGCGACGCGGTCAATGACCTCGTGCATGACGACGTCATCGATCTTCTGCAGCTTCTTCGCTTCGCGCACCACGTCGCGCTTCATGTCATGCGCCCACTTCACTGCTGCCTTGCGGTGCTGGGGTGCT
Organism: uncultured Candidatus Saccharibacteria bacterium; assembly: GCA_964615225.1. Classification (GTDB taxonomy): domain Bacteria; phylum Patescibacteriota; class Minisyncoccia; order Phycocordibacterales; family Phycocordibacteraceae; genus C7867-001. The sequence goes on along the minus strand of CAZTMV010000006.1, from coordinate 25,695 downwards.
TTCTTCGACCCGTAAAAATAATACGCAGCTCCTGCTGCAGCGGCGGCTGCCGCTACACCCGCTGCAACTCCTGCCACTGGTATGCCTTTCTTCTTTGCTGATTTTTTTGTTGCCATACACGTACGATGCGCTATGAGTAATTAAGAGATTATGAATCCTTCCCGCCCAAAAGCCGCTTTACACTGCCGTGGAAAGCGCGAACAATTCCTAAAAACTTCCTCGCCTCCGTCTTAGCAGCAAGCCTCGCTTCGTCCAAATCTGCACGTAGTTCGACCGCCTCCGCTTCCACATGCAGGCTGATGCGCTCCAAGGAGCGCAGCACGCGTATGGCGTACCAGAGTGCGATACAGACAAGCGCAGTCACCAGCACAAGCGCGATCGTTGCGACCACGAAAAACACGTCCATCTTCAAAAAGTCGTTCATAGGCCACTGAGTGTGCAACCTCGTCTGTTAAGATAGTGTGATGCAAAATCCCGGCGACCACCACCTCCACACCCGCGCTCGTGCGTACCGCAAACTTGAGCCGATCCCAAGCCCGGAAGCTGCCAAGCGCTTTTTGGACCACATCATGGTTTTCATCGCGATTGCCGGTCCCATCGCAGCCTTGCCGCAGATCTTTGATGTCATGTTCACCCACAACGTGGACGGGTTATCGCCTGCAACCTGGGCTGCGTGGACAGTTCTCTCGGTCATTTGGCTTATCTACGGTTGGCTGCATAGAGAGCCACCGATCATCGCCTCCAACGTTCTCTACATTGTACTGCAGGGCTATGTTGTCTGGGCAATCTTCACCTACGGAAGCGGAGTGGCGTTCTAACAAAAAAACCGACCCTAAGGTCGGTTTTTTGTTGCTTACCCTTCGATGAAGGTCAGCGCGGTTCCGGTCTTGCCGGCGCGGCCCGTGCGGCCGATGCGGTGCGTGTAATCTTCGTACGTTCCCGGAAGATCGTAGTTGATCACGTGTGACACGCCGGAGATGTCCAACCCACGTGCCGCAACGTCCGTTGCAACGAGCACCTGTACCTGATCCTGCTTGAAGAGTCCCAGTGCCTTCTGGCGCTTGCCGTGCGTCTTGTCTCCGTGGATAGAATCCGCCTTCACGCCTGCGCGCGAAAGCTCCTTCGCAAGGCGCTCTACGCCGTGCTTGGTGCGGCCGAACACGAGCGTCTTATCGAAGCCCGGAGACTTCAACATGTCGACAAGGACGCGGAACTTGGTGTCGCGGGTCACATACACCACATCTTGATCGATAGTAGCTGCGGTATCGCGGGTCTTTACCGAGATGCGGACCGGCTCATGCATGAAATCGCCGATCAAGCGCTCGATGGAAGGCTCCATCGTTGCGCTAAAGAAGAGCGTGTGACGCTCTGCACGCATCTTGGAGAGAATGAAGCGCATATCATCGATGAATCCCATATCCAACATGCGGTCTGCCTCATCAAGCACGACAGTGCCGAAATTGGAGAGGTTAAGCTCGCGGCGCTCCATGAGATCCTTCAAGCGTCCCGGCGTACCGATGACGAAGGCCGGATCACGGCGCAGCACACGTACCTGCGGATCAATCGGCGCGCCACCGACGCATACAACTGCGTTTAGCTGCATGCGCTTTGCAAAGCCCCAGAATTCGTTCTCGATCTGGATGGCAAGCTCGCGGGTCGGGACCATGACCAAGACGCGCTCGGTCTCGCCAAGCGCACGAAGCTTCAATACCTTGTCGATCAAGGGAATAAGAAAGGCAGCCGTCTTGCCGGTTCCCGTGTTTGCAAGACCGACGACGTCCTTGCCCTTCAACACCTCAGGAATCGCATTGTCCTGAATCGGCGTTGGAAGCGCATAGCCGCGGGCAATCAAGTTTTCCTTGAGCTGCGGGTCGATCGGGAAATCACCGAAGGTATGCACCGGTACGAATGGTGCTTCCGCCTCAAGCTGCTTTGCCTTGTTAATAAAGCGAGACGGGTCGATGCCAGCGTCAGCGCGCCCGCGCTTGCGAGAGCGACCTCCGCCGCGAGACTGGCTCTGCGGACGGCCTGAGCCGCCTCCTGAACGGCGCTTGCGAGAGCCGCCGCCTGAGCGGCCGGCGTTTGCAAAGCGCTCGTAGCCTGGACGATCTTTCAGGTCGTTTCGGCTGTTTTTACGCACGATATAGGTAGTTGCCATAGCACAAATAAATGAGTGGCGCGAAATAGTCGCACCGATTCTAAGATTCAACGCCTCGAGAGTTTCGTCCCTTCCTGTTTTCCTAGAGTCTCACTGGACGGTCTTGAGAAGCTCTCAAGACGATAAACCTGTAGGAGGTTCGTTGTAGATCTACAATAGCACACATCTAGGCAAAGAGAAAGCCCGGGGACATGCCCCCGGGCTTTGCTGTTAGTCAGTGTAGACGCCGCTGATGATATCCACGCTCGCGATATTGAACGAGAGATACTCGCCGATAATCCGGCGGGGATTCTTCTCGTACCAAGCGTGAGCTTCAGGGCGCATTTCTTTGAGTATTTGGAGTCCCTGCTTTTTCGGTACAAGGACAACCTTGCCCTTGATGTGGCGGGTAACGACGTCCATGCACTCAGGAAGCGCAGGCAGAGTCAGTCCGAGCCATGCGGCTCGGACATCCTCAGGTACGCTTCCTTGCGGAAGCCGACATACCTGCACGATGCCAAGCCGTTGCTGTTCCATCGAACATACTCCTTCTGATGTGAAGGGTACGTTTTGCGTACGCGAGCGTCAACTACGCGCCGGAGACAGGATTGCGTCCCTGGATGACGCGCACCAGCACCATGATGATCGCAATCACCAAGAGCAGATGGATGAAACCTCCGAGCGTGTAGGACGTGATGAGTCCCAAGCCCCAGAGGATAAGAAGCAGCACCGCAATCGTAAGCATCATAGACGTATATAGTTAAGGCTAAGTCCCTTACCCTACCGCTAGGCAGATGAAGAAACTATGTAGCGCCTTCCGTCTCAATGAGACCGAACAATGCACCGCTCCCGACATACCAGAGCGTATGAATTACGATCGCAAAGTAAATGCCGCCCGGTACCAGGAGAATTAAGAACGGAAACATGAACCCAGCCAAGGTTGCAGAGACCGTAAAGTACGTCGCCCACAAGCGCTTTGCGCTAAAAAACAGATGGAAGTGGAGCGCGGCGAAGATAAGTGCAAACATAGGCACCAATTCTTCAAACGGAATACCTGCCCCAAAGAGGATAAGCATTAGGATGCCGATTGCCACCTGCTGGAAGATGACGTCTCCGGTTTTGGAGAACAGATATTTCTCATCAATGAGCAGAAACTGCTGCTCGGGATTTGCTTTTGCAAGGCGCTCCGGCACGTGCTTGGAGGCCTTCAGTCTGCGGTAGATCCAGGGATTCAGTACCACGAGCACGAAGAGACACAGCAAGATTGTGAAGATACTTGCGCCGCCAAACAGAATGCTCGCGTAGCTTGGAAATAGCGCCAGGATGATCCCCGCCATGGCGAGAAAGTAGAGAAAGGTCAGCATCGGGTTTTGAGCGAACGTCAGGTGCAACCTGCGGTTCACTACATAGATAAAGCCGAGGCGGTTGACCAAGGTCACCGCCAGAAGGGCCAATGCTTCAAACAGAGGGGTCATATACCCCACGAGTATACCTTAATTGCGCTTCGCCTTCGCACGCTCGCTCTCAGTCAAGTACTGCTTGCGCAAACGTACCGACTCCGGCGTGATCTCCAAGTATTCATCCTCCGCCATGATCTCAAGACCGCGTTCAATCGTAAGCAAAAGCGGCGGGAAGAGGTTAATCGCTTCGTCCATGCCCGATGAGCGGACGTTGGACTGATTCTTTGCCTTGGTTGGGTTGACCATCATTTCCTCGCCCTTAGAGGTGTTGCCCACCACCATGCCCTCATACACTTCCGTTGCAGGATTGATGTACAGCACACCACGCTCCTGCAGATACCACAGCGCATAGCCCAAGGACTTGCCGGTGATCATAGAAATCATGGAGCCCACCTGACGCTTCTTGATTTCGCCTGCGTACGGCTTGAAGCCGACCACGCGCGAGGAAAGAATGCCCTCGCCCTTAGTATCTACGACGAAAATGTTCTTGTAGCCCAAGAGACCGCGCGTCGGTCCTTCAAGCGTGAGGCGCACCAGATCGTCATGCTGCACGAGGTTTTGGAGTACGAATGCGCGCTGGCCCAGCTTCTCGATGATCGCTCCCTGGAACTCAGACGGCGTATCAATAATGACTTCTTCAAACGGCTCCATCTTTACGCCCTCTTCTTCGCGGATGATTACCTGCGGCTGGGAAACCTGCAGTTCATAGCCTGCGCGGCGCATGTTCTCAAGCAAAATAGCGATGTGGAGCTCTCCGCGACCGGAAATCTTGAAGGCGTCCGGAGACACGAAATCCACCTTGAGTCCCACGTTCACCTCAAGCTCCTTCTCCAGATACTCACGCAGCTGGCGCGAAGTCACATACTTGCCTTCCTTGCCGGCAAACGGCGAGTTGTTCACGAGGAAGTTCAGGGTAATGGTCGGCTCATCAATGGCAATAGCTGGAAGCGGCTCTGCATCAGCGTTGTTAGTAACGGTCTCGCCGATGAAGATATCGGGGAGTCCTGCGATGATGACGATGTCGCCCGCTTCTGCCTGCGCAACCTCCACGCGCTCAAGACCCTTGAAGCCGAAGATTTTCGTAATCTTTCCCGTGCGCGGCGTACCGTCCGGCTTTTTGACCGTCACAGTCTCGCCGGTCTTCACAATCCCTTCGTACACGCGCCCGATCGCAAGGCGTCCCAGGAAGTTATCGTAGGCGAGGTTAAACGGCTGCAGGCGAAGCGGCTTAGCCGCAAGCTCAGGCGAAGACGCCACCGGTACCTTTTCCAAAATAGTGTCGAGGAGCGGCATAAGATCCTTGCGCTCATCATCCATCTTCTTCATCGCAACACCCTCGCGGCCGATAGCGTACACGACGGTAAAGTCTGCCTGCTCATCAGACGCCCCAAGCTCCAAGAAGAGCTCCAAGACCTGCTCCTCTGCGCGATCTACGTCTGCAGCAGGCTTGTCGATCTTATTGAGTACGACAATCGGCTTGAGGCCAAGCTCCAATGACTTCTTAAGCACAAAGCGAGTCTGCGGCATCGGACCTTCCTGGGCGTCCACGACCAAGAGTACGGAGTCGATCGAGCGGAGCACGCGCTCCACCTCGGAACCGAAGTCTGCGTGGCCTGGTGTGTCAACGATGTTGATCTTCGTTCCTTTATATTCAACAGACGCGTTCTTGGAGTAGATGGTGATACCACGCTCCTTTTCAAGGGTGTTGGAGTCCATCGAAACGCCCTCAGAGACAGCTCCGGTCTGGCGCAGCAAGGCATCCGTCAAGGTAGTCTTGCCGTGGTCCACGTGCGCGATGATGGCGATGTTTCGGATATCCATGAATGAAAAATGCCCGTCGGGCGTATATATAAGGAGAGTACGTTGAAAGCGGCAAACGGTCAATGAGCAAGCGCCCGCCCGGTGAGGGCGAGCGCATGTATCACTGAGAACAATACTCAGAGAGCCCGGCTTCTTCGACAAGCAGATAATAGTTGTCGCCGCACAGGCCCTGGACGCTCACATGAACGGCCTGGTGTGTAGCGCCCTTGAAGGAAAAGTTTCCGAAGGCGCCGAGCGTCACGACGGTTCCTTCCGGAAGCGAATCGGCGCGGCCCTGATATAAGCCGTCCCATTCTTTATACTTCCGCAAGACTCGTGCTTCCTTAGGCAAAGACACTTCTTGCTGCATTCCTGTTGCTCCGTCTGGTAGTTCCAAGAGCACTGTAGCACGAGCGATTATTTCAGGTAGCGGTTCACATTTGCCAGGTGCGACTGGTAGTTAGTGGAGCAATGGATGCGTCCATACGCGTCATGTAGGTAGTAGAGACACTTCGTTGCTTGTGGATCCAGTACTGCTTCAATTGAAGCTAGTGACGGCGTTGCGATTGGCGCTGGCGGCAGTCCGTCGTGCACATAGGTATTAAAGGGAGATTCGTCGTCCTTATCCGCAACGTCGGGCTGCGGCCACCACTTCTCTTCGGATCCGCGCAGATACTGCAGGGTTGCATCCACCTGTAAGAGCATGCCGCGATCCAGGCGGTTTCGCAGGATTCCCGCGACAAGCGCTTTATCATTTTTTGCAGATTCGCGCTCCACCAGTGATGCGAGGATTACGACTTCGTTCCAGGTCAGCTCGTTTTCTGCTGCAAGCGAAGCAAACGGCGCCACCGCTTCTGCAAAGCGTGCGCGCATGCGCTCTGCCACGTCTGCTGGCGATTGGTCTGAGGGGATCAGGTATGTGTCTGCATAAAACACGCCTTCTGGAAGCGTGGAGGTTGCAATGGTTGCCGCAAGCCACTCTTGCTTCTGTTGGTACGTCCAGCCCAGGTGCGCTGCCAGGAGCTCAGCAACTTCTTCTTTGCGCTTGCCTTCTGGAATCACCACCCACGCCAAGTACGGCGCCTCACCCAGAGTTTTTGCGATCTTGATCGTATCCATGCCGGCAGAAATGTCATAGCCGCCGGGACGAATCGAAGTCTCGCCACGCGAGAAGCGGTACGCAACCCGAAACGCCGCAGCGTAGCGGATGAGCCCTTGTTCTTCCAAGGACTGTGAAATGGTAAGCAGCGTGTCATCCGGCTCCACGATGAACTGCGCGCGCGAATCATCAACTCGCGCAGGTCCAAAGAGCTGCGAGAACAAGAGCGCACCTATCAAGAGAAGTGCGATCAGTGCGCCGAACACAAACATGAGAAGCTTGCCCCACGCTCGAAGCTCGGCTTCGCGTGTTGCAAGCAAGGAACGAACTCTCTCATGCACGCGCATACTCATTTAGTAGGAGTATACCTTATGCGTTCTCCGGTTTGAGGTAGTACTCAAGCGTGTACACCCAGTCTTCTTCGTTATTGTTGCGCTTTTCTTTTAAGAGCCATTCGAGATAGCCGCGATCGCTCTTTGCGACTTCCGCAATCTTCTTGCCTGCATACTTTCCGAAACGAAGCGATGAGTAGCGCAGCGGGCGCGATGAGATATCGATCATCGCCTCGATCGCAGCTGCTTCGCTTCCCGTAAGTTTAATCATGTCTTCCAACAGCTTCTCGAAGACGCCTTCAAGCACCAGCACGTCTCCCCATGCGTCATGCGCAGAGGCATCAAGCTCAAGCGCAAACAGGTAGCGCAGGTACTGCAGCTTGTACTGGCCGAGCTTCTCGTCTGCATCCAAATCTCTGGCAACCTTATATGTGCAGATATGGCGCGCAGGCGTAATGCCCTCGCGCGCAATAATGCCAAGATCAAACGAAGCATTATGTGCAACCGGGATAGTGTCAGGATCCTCAAGCAGCGTCTTCAGTGAGGCGAACTCGTCGGAGTCAGTAAATGCAGGACGTTCATCCACCATCTTCTGCGTGATGTGATGGATCGCCATTGCCTCATACGTGATTGGCATAGGCGGCTTGTAGAGCGCGTTGACGATCGGCTCCGCAACGCCGCGTTCCTTGAGCGCTATCTGGCACAGGCGGTCTCCCTGCGCGTTGCCGGTTGTTTCGGTATCGAAAAATACAATTCTCATCGGCCTAGTGTAGCAAACCGTCCACAAGCGCAAGCTTCTGCTCTCGGCTCAGGCGCTTAATCTGCGCTTCGCGCTTAGACGCAGCGCTGCGGTCTCTCTGTGCTTCGGTATATACGATCTTCTTCGCTTTCTTCGCGCTCGTGTAGTGGCTTGCAGAGCCACTCATGTGTTCTTGAAACCGGCGCTCCACATCAGTCGTGATGCCGGTATAGATGGTGCCGTCTTCGCACTCCAGCATATACACGTAGTACATATGAGTACTCTACCTCAGCCGTTGAGGCTCTGCAGAGATCGTGCTAAGGTCTGGTCGGAGAAACGGCATCACAGGACGGTGTCACATGGCAAGCAAACGCCACCAGCGCAAACGTTCCTGTTCGTCGAAGATCAAGCATCCAAACGAACATGCTGCGCGCGGGCACGCCAACAAGCTCGGTTCTGCCTATACGGCATACGCATGCAAGTTCTGCAAAGGCTGGCATGTTGGAAGACCGAACCGCTCACAGCGGCAAAGCTTATACGCACAGCGAAGGAACAAATGGTTTTAGGCCGCCCGGCTCTCGGGCGGCCTTTTTCGAGGGAAACCTACAAAAAGCCAGTGTTTATGCTATAATCCTTCCACTATGCAACGCATTATTGCCGCCCTGCGCGGACTTCTTTCCCGCATTTCTTCCTTCTTCCAGGCACTCTGGAGCCGCTTCCGCGCACTCCCGAAGCGCCTACAGTGGATCATCGGCATCATTGCCCTCATCCTTATTATTGCGCTTTTCGTTCTGCTTCGCTCTGGCGGCACCCCAGCAAGCACTGAGAATCTGCGCGCCGTGCACCTACGCTCGGTTGCAGAGCTGTCAGGCGGCGCTTCAAGCGGCACCATGTTCGGCACCGTGCGCTCTCGCGCAGAGGCAGCGATTCTTGCAGAAGCTGGTGGCACCGTTGAGCGCGTACACACTTCCCTAGGTGCTCGCGTAGGCGCAGGTGCAGTGCTTGCAGAGCTTGAGAACGCGAGCGAGCGCGCTGCAGTACTCCAGGCCGAAGGCGCCTACGACGCTGCAGTAGCGGCACGAAGCGGCATCTCAGTCGGCGACGAAGAGACGCAAGCGCGAAACGCCTACCAGGGCGCGTTCACCGATCTTGATATCGCGCTTGAGAATTACATCGATACCGTCTTCGGCGGCCCGGGCCCCTACGGCCCTATCCTGCTTGTTCGCGGCAACGGCGAGCGTCTGTCACGCGAGCGTTCAGACATCCGCGACTTGATGACGCAGTGGCGCCGCGACCTTGAGAACGCAGAGACTCGCGACCCGCAGGCGCTCCTTGCTGAGGCAACGACGATTGCTGACCGTATTTCCCTCTTCTTGACCGACCTCTCGCGCACTGCAAATTCCCGCAACTCCGAAGCGACCCAAGCACAGCTCACCGCGCTTGTAACCGCGCGCGGCACCGTTGACGGCGTGCGCGCTTCCCTTGCAGCAGCAACCGCTGGTTACCGCAGCGGCAGCGTTGGTGCTACCGCGGGCGCAGATGCGAGCGTAAAGCAGGCGCTTGGTATGCTTCGCAGCGCTGAGGCGAACCTTGAGCGCACGCTTGTACGCGCTCCTATTTCCGGAACCGTAAACTTCTTCCCGCTTCGCGTCGGCGACTACGTTACTAACCTTTCGCACGTGGCAACCGTTGCCGAAAACAACGCGCTTGAAATCGTCGGCTACGTGTCTGAGGACGGACGCGAAGGACTCTCCGTCGGTTCGCGCCTCATGGTTGATAACGACCACACCGCAATCGTGACCTCTATCGCGCCGGCGCTGGACCCAGTCACCAAACAGATCGAGGTGCACCTTGCAATCGACAGCTCATCAGGTCTCACGAACGGACAGTCGGTACAGGTCGTTCTCCCGTCTACACGAACTGCAACCGTTACACAGGAAGCTGGTCCGGTGCTCTTGCCGCTGTCTGCAGTGAAGCTACGCTCAGATGACCGCGTCGTGTTCACCGTTACCGAAGAGGGCCGCCTCGTCGCACACCCGGTGGAGACCGGTGAAGTGCGTGGCGAACGCATTGAAATCATCACCGCACTTGCAACCGACATGCGCATCGTTGCAGACGCCCGCGGACTTGCTGAAGGCGAACGCGTGAAGCTCGCAGATCCGCTCTAAGGCCATGACGAAGTTCTGGACGTTCTTCCTTGATCGACACCACTTCACGATCCTTCTCTCGATCGTGCTGGTGTTCGGCGGCTTCATTGCCGTACTCGCTATTCCCAAGGAGTCTTCGCCGGAAATCCAGATTCCGCTTGGTATTGTCACCACCATTCTTCCAGGAGCCTCGTCCGAAGATGTTGAGCGCTTGATCACCGATAAGATCGAGGACCGCGTGCTTGGTATCGAACGCGTGTCAAAAGTCACCTCAAGCTCCGGCAACGGCGTCTCCTCAGTTTCGGTAGAGTTCGAAGCGTCTGCAGATATCGATAAGTCGATTCAGTTGCTCAAAGACGAGGTAGAGAAGGTGCGCGGTGAGCTTCCGTCTGAAGCCGAGGACCCAATAGTGTCTGACGTGAACTTTGCAGACCAGCCGATTATGATCGCCTCCATCTCCGGCGACTTCTCGCCGGCTGAACTGACTGCGCTTGGACAATCCGTGGAGGACGAGCTTGAGCGCCTGCCAGGCATCAACGAGGTAAATCTCTCGGGAGTCCGCGAGCGCGAAGTGCAGGTCATCGTGCGCCAGGAACGCCTGCGCCAGTACAATCTCTCACTTTCAGACGTCACTATGGCGCTTGCCTCAGCTGGCGCAGGCGCTCCCGCAGGCTCCATCACGGTCGATGGTGTTTCCTATGCTGTACGCCTTGAAGCAGGCATCATGTCCTCTGAGGATGTGCGCAACGTCTTCATCCCGGGCCCAGGCGGCGCGCCGGTTCGCATTGCAGACATTGCAGACGTCGTGGACGGCCTTGCAGATCCGGCAACGTTCTCGCGCGTCTCAGTTGCGGGCGAACCGTCCTCTCCAGCGCTCACCCTTTCCGTATTCAAAAGTCGCGGCGGCAACATCGTCGATACCGGCAACAGCGTTAAAGCGAAACTCAAGGAGCTTGAAGGTTCTACGCTTGCCGGCACCAAGACGGTTATTTCCTACGACGCAGCAAAAGACGTGGAGCATGACCTTGCCGAGCTTTCGAGGGTGGGCATGGAGACCGTAGCGCTCGTGATGATCATGCTGCTGCTTACGCTTGGCTGGCGCGAGTCGATCGCAGCCGCGCTCTCAATCCCGCTGTCGTTCTTGATTGCCTTCATGGGCATCTACGCCTCCGGCAACACCATCAACTTCATTTCGCTCTTCTCGCTGATTCTTGCGATCGGCATCTTGGTGGACACCGGTATCGTGGTTGTGGAAGCGATTCATACCCGCTACATAGCCTCAGGCGATAAGTATCAGGCAGCCGTTGCGGCGCTTCGCGAATACGCGCTTCCCTTGATCGCTGGCACCCTAACGACGATTGCCGTGTTCGTACCGCTCTTCTTCCTCTCAGGCATCGTCGGCAAATTCGTTGCTTCCATTCCCTTCACCGTGATCTTCGTTTTGTTCGCCTCGCTCTTTGTAGCGCTCGGCCTCATTCCGCTCTTCACGACCTACATCATCCGCCCGAAGCAGTCAGCAGTTGAATCGAAGCAGGAGCAGTACAACGAAGCAGCGAAGCGCTGGTACGAGCAGTTCTTGCGCACCTTCCTCGATGACGCCAAGCGCGCCAACCGCTTCATCTGGCTCATGGTCGGCTTGTTTGTGGTAGCTCTCATCCTCCCAATGGTCGGCGCAGTCAAAGTCGTGTTCTTCCCCGGAGAGAACATGGACCTCGCCTACATTGAAATACAGAAGCCCCAAGGCTCTACGCTCGCTTCAACCGATCTTGCCGTGCGCGAAGTGGAGGAGCGTCTCTACAACGATGACCGCATCGCATCCTTCGTGAGCGAAGTAGGTGCGGCAAGCGCGTTTGGCGGCACGGGCGGCACCGGTTCCCGCCAGGCGAACATCACGTTGAACCTCGACGAAGATCGCAAGCAGTCGAGCGCAGAAGTCGTTGCAGACCTGCGCGAACAGCTTGCAGATATCACCAGCGCGCGCATCACGGTATTTGAACCAGCAGGCGGTCCGCCGTCAGGCTCCCCTATCTTGCTTACGTTTACGGGCGATGACCTGAGCGATCTTTCAGAGACCGCAGAGCGCGCAGCGCTAATTCTCTCGGATATGCCAGGTGTGGTGAACGTCACAACCTCCACTCGCGATGACGCGCCTGAGTTCGTCGTCACGCTCGACCGCGCAAAGGCAGCCTCGCTTGGCGTGTCGCCTGCAGCCGTTGCCGGCACGCTTCGCGGCGCGCTCTACAGCACCGAAGCAGCTTCCATCCGCTCAGGCGATGATGATATTGAAATCCGCACCAAGCTTGCCCTAAACCCTGCCTACACCGATCCGAGCGAAACTACGACCACGTCGATCGAGGCTGTGCGCGCACTACAGGTGCCAGGCGTAAACGGAAGCGTCCCGCTGTCCTCAATCGCCACAATCGATTACCGCCAAGCGGAGAGCGTGGTGCGTCATGAAGACGGCAAACGCGTCGCAACCGTTTCGTCTGATGTTGCGGCAGGCGGCAATGCCTTCCAGGTTGCTGCTGATTTTCAGAAGAAGATCGAAGCCGAAACCCTGCCTGAAGGCGTTGCGCTCAAAGTCGGCGGCGAGAGCGAGGACGTAAACAAGTCGTTTGCGGAAATGGGCATCGCGCTTCTTGCGGGAGCCGCGCTCATGCTCTGCATCCTCGTGCTTGAATTCAACTCCTTCCGCCATTCGTTCTATCTGCTTTCCATTATTCCGCTCTCGCTGGTGGGTGTGTTCGTGGGGCTCATGATCACAGGCTCCCCGCTCTCCTTCCCGTCAATGCTCGGCATCATCGCGCTTGCAGGCGTGATCATCAACCATGCCATCATTCTCATGGACTCAATCGCACGCATCGGCCGCGAGCATCCCGGCATGCCGCTTGAAGAAGTCGTGGTCGAAGCCGCATCCTCTCGCTTCCGTCCGATTATCCTCACGACCGTCGTGACCGTTGTCGGCATGATTCCGCTCTCCTTCGCTTCTGAAATGTGGGGGCCGCTCGCATTCTCCATCATGTTCGGCCTTGCGTGGTCCATGGTGCTTACCCTGATCCTGATCCCAATTCTCTACTATCGCTATCCAGGCAAGGCAGTGTTGGCGCGCTACGCTCCTGTAGAATAAGACCATGACATTCGCTGAAATGCCCCCGCTGCCTGGCAAGAAAAAGGCTCCGGGCAAGACCGGGCAGCTGGAGCGTTTAGATGCGAAACGCCGGCTTACGGAAGCAAATCGGTGGGTGAAATCAGGCTGGGAAAACGTCGTGACCAAGGTCCCTAACAGGGCTGATATTTATGCGTACTCTTTCCGCACGCCGGATGAAGGATTTAGGGCCCGCGAAATTTATTACATACATCGCATTTTAAAAACGCTCTTTCCCACACACTTCCCCAAAATTCGGGCTGCCATGGAGCATAGGCCAGATTCCGAAACCCCAGGCGGCACCGTCCGCGAAGAGGTGAAAATTAAGGAGGATCCGCTGAAAGCAAGCAAGCGCGCTAACCTCGTCCACTGGTTCATGCGCAACTTCATCGACAAGACAACTGATGGAGACTTTAAGGAGGTGCGCACCGCGCTGCAGGACATGGGCGTCAAAGGAGGCATTGATTACAATCCGCCGAATTTTGAAACCGACATCGACGGCCACGAACAGTATCTGGATACCGCGCCAGCACTCGCAGAGCCGCTTGTAAGCAGGCACTACGAGATCGTTCAGTATATGTGGGCCCGCGGCTATAGCGGAACCGACGTGCGAAAGGTAGAGAAAGCGCTGCATCGGCTCGAGAGCTTGATACAGCGCCGCAAGAACAGGCACGAGAAAGCAGCAAACGCTTCGATTGACAAAGACTGAAATAAGGTGTGATATAGCGGGAGACTAGGGTCGTGCGAAAATGCAGGGCCAGCCAAACGATTACGGGGAGGCACGGTAATGCTTCAGGTACTACGCGGCGCACTACTCCTGCTTGGAGTAGGCACGCTTACGATTGCGTTTCTGTATGCCGAAAACCGGTTCGCGCTTGAGGATTGGTATTGCGGCACTACAGGCGCCTACTCGATCGTCTCACTTATTCCCCTTCTACTGCTTCTGGCAGCGGGCGCGGGATTCGTGCGAGTGATCCAGACTGATGGCGCGCAGATGTACTGGTGGTTTGTGGGCGCGTTCTTCTGCGGCGCACTTGCCGCAGCGGAAAACATAGCCAACCTCGACCTGCTGGCCATCTCTGGCCCTTGGGTTGTGTGGCTCTACGCCATCGGTCTTGTGTGCGCAGGCGCGATCTTTGTGTGCGCGAGCTTCCGGCCAAAGCCGGCACGCTAAAAAAACCGCCGCTCAATTGAGCGGCGGTTTCATCTTAATCGTCCTTGCGGTCTCGCACGCGGAACCTAAACTCCTCACGCACCCTCGGCTCTTCTACAACCATCTGTGCGGCTTCTGGCGCTGCTGCCTTCATGAGCATCATGGCGGGCGCAGCCGCATCTGCAGCGATAGTCTCCGGCTCTTCGACAATGCGATCGATCGTAATCAATACTTCCTTATTGGTTTTGTCTTCAATGCGCTTAGCAGACGCAAGCAGCACTGCAGTGCGATACGCCTTGCGTTCCAGTTTCTCATACGCGTTAGCCGCCTCGCGGTACTCGCCCTCAGCGGAAAGCTCTGCCGCAAGGGCAAGCTCCGTCTCAAGCTCGCGATACATCTCGTTTAGTGTCTCCTGCGTCTCAGGGGTTATGCCTTCTTTGGAAAGCCCTCCGGAGAGCTTTTTAAGCTGTGTGCGTACGCTCTCCTCGCGAGAGATGGCGAGACGCTCGGCCCACGCATCATCCTGGCTCGGGCGCTCCACTTCCTCGTCTTGAGCATCTTCAGAGTTCCCAGCGGCATTCTCAACCTTCAACGCAAGCACGCGCAGATGGCGTTCATCCTCGCGATCTGCCTCTTCCGACTGCGAGCGGATGATTTCCGCATGCGCGGCAAGCGCAGAGGAGAGACGGGTGTGGACCGCGTCCGCGGACGTCTCGTCCCCCTCCTGCGCAAGCACTCGTGCAGCTTCGCTCACACGCTCGACATGGCTTTCGACTTTCGCGACCGCTTCTTCCACGACCAACTCTTCGACGGAGCCCTTAGCGGCAAGCAGTTCAACCTCCTGCAGGCGCTCTTCCGCGTGGCGTACCTCGACGTTCGCCTTCGCAACTTCGCTTACCGCAAATGCGCGCTCCAAGCGCTCGTTGACGCCAAGCTTCACGCTATACAGAGTATCTCCCGGAAGCGCTCCTTCTGCCGCAAGCGATGCGCCGCCGCCCGTGAACACCACAAGCGCTACAACGAATGCAAATGCTGGACCCGGCTGGAAGAAGAAAGCGAGTGGGGACGGGACTGAGACCGTGACGGTCGGGGGTAGCGTGGTAATCGCTTCCAAATGTGCGCGCATAGCGGAACGTTCCTCAGCAGTGAGCGTGAGGTCTTTGCGTGCGTGTATGAAAATGTCTTTCGGGTCAATCATAGTGTTGATGGTTGGAGGGTTGCACGCACCTTCTCGATACCGCGCTTTACGCGCACCGAAATGGTGTTTGGTCGCTCGCCTAGGAGGCGGGCCACTTCCCCGATGGGAAGCCCTTCGACCAAATGCAGCGTGAGCGCCTCGCGGTACGGATCAGAGAGGGCCTGCAGCGCCTCGAGTGCGAGCCGGGTGTCGGACAAGATTTCCTGGTCATGGGAAACGGAAACCTGTTCCAAAGCCCCCTCAGGCAAGTCCCGCTCCAAGATAGGCTTTTTCTTCTTGTAGTAGTCCTTGATGAGGTTGCGGGCGACGGTGAAGAGAAAGGCGCGTAGATTTTCGATTTCCTTGCCGTCTTTGCCTAGCCGCTCCCAGACCCGGACAAAGACCTCTTGGGCCATATCTTTGGCCTCGTCGCGAGACCCCGTCTTGCCGTAGCAGAGGCGGAAGATAGCGTCCGCGTACTCCTCGTACGCGGCTAGAAATTCCTCTCGCTGGGCGGTGCTGCTCCTCATACTATAACGATTTACTATGACGTATATTACCGTATCCGTTAAGACTCTGTGAGGGCATAAGAGACGCCCCACGCAGGGGCGTAGAATCATTCCCGGGCTTATAACAAAAACCTACGCACGAATTGACGGACGGACAAGCGAGCTCAGGAACAGGCTTAGTGAGCGGGCGCCCGGCTCAGCTTTCGTGCGGCAGGAAATACACATACAAAACTCTCCGGTGTGTGGTGTTGCGTGCATATGCACGCAAGTGTGACGCATCTATGCTGAAGCGCTTGTGAAGTTACCCGATCAACGTACCAACAAGCGCGCCAACCAAAATCGCTGCGCCGCCAATACCCATCATACGCATAACGCTCGGCAGGAACTTGGTCTTTGCGAGGCGCGCGCCAACAAACCCAAGCACCCCGAGCGCAAAAATGGAAACAATGATAGATACGGGAAACGCGGATGAAACCGGCAGCAGCACGTACGGAACCAGCGGAATGAAACCAGACACGAAGTAGGAAACGAACATTACAAGCGCGCCTACGTACGTACGCTTGGACGTAGATTCCTTCTGTGTTTCATATTCCTCCGCAGACGATTCCGACAGGAAGCTGCCTGCAGACATGGAAATGGCTTCGACGAAAATAAGTACGATGCCGGTGACGAAAATATCCTCACGTGACTGTCCCGCAATCGCAATACCTGAAAGGAGGCCGACCGTAGACACGAGACTGTCTTCCACACCAAAGACAAAATTGCGCAGATACGCAGCGAACGTTGCCTTAGGACTCATGGGCAAAGTATAGCAAAGGTGTGTAGGTGCAGTGGATAGCGTTTTGCTAGCGTTACTAGCATGCGCGCCGCAGCACAAGCCACCCTCTTCGACACGAGCGTCTCGCTCCCGAACGGATTCGTGTACCGACCGAACTTCCTTACGCTGGAGGAAGAAGCGGACATCGTGAGCTATATCGAAGACCTGCCGTTCTCTCACTCCCGGCTTGGCGAGTACGTGGCCAAGCGTCGGATCATCGGCTTTGGCTGGGGCTTCGACTTCCGCGAACATAAGCTCATCCCCGGACCTCCCCTACCGCCGTTTCTGCACGGCGTCCAGCGCAAAATCGGCAAGTGGCTCGATATACCGCATACCCGCGTTGCTGAAGCCTTGATAACTGAGTACAGTCCGGGTTCCGCCATCGGCTGGCACCGCGATAACGAATCGTTCGACGCCATCGTCGGCATCTCGCTTTCCGGCTGGTGCCGATTGCGACTCCGTCCCTTGTGGCGCGCTGCAAAGCGCCATCCCAAGGAAGTCATCTCGCTTCCCTTGGAGCCTCGCTCAGCCTATGTAATGCAGCACGAGAGCCGCTGGGACTTCCAGCACTCGATTCCGAACGTGGAGACCCTGCGCTATTCGATCACATTCCGTACGCTTCCTACAACTATTCCTACGCCCAAGATAACGTCTGCACGAGGTAGGTGATGGTGAATTCCCTATACCTCCTAGCGTACTCTTACTGCACCGGACTAATCGACGTCACGTTGATAGCACCCTCGATCGCGTACTTGTTTGTACCGTCGTCGGGAATATACGGTCCTTCTACCCGTACACGGGTGCCAGTTGGCACATCCATCCACGCAGTCGATGAGAGAAGACGCATATCAAGCGCGTAGTAGCGGCCGTCGTCCGCCTGCAGCCCGAACGCGCATTCCATAGTCTGCGGACCGCTTGTATCGCGATGCGGCAAACACACATAGACGCCCGTCACACTCATCCGCGCAGGCATCTGGTCGTACTCGCCCTTTTGAAAGCCGGTGATCATGAGGATGCCCGCACGCTCCTCGACGGTAATTGAGACTGGATAGCGGGACGCTTCGATTCCCTGTGCCGTCTCAATCACGTTTGCTTCAAACTGGTAGCCGCCGCTTTCCGTGCGCGCAACCGAGGACACTTCGATGCGCTCGGGAGCGGGACTTGAGACAAGCCTGCCGGGCGCGCTCTGCGGATCCTGCTTCCAGGAAGACAGGAGTTCCGGAGCAACAAGCGCACCGTAGTGTGTATCAAATGCATCGTCCAGCACCTCTCCTTCAGCTAAGAGCGGCACGTTCTGCATGGCGCTCCCGAACGTCTCCACCACGCCCTGGGCTTCCGCCGTTCGATCCTTGGGAACCGGACGCTCAAGCACGAATGAAATCACGAAGGCTGCAGCAATAAGAATGATAAGTGCGAGCCCGATTCCTCCAGAGGCGAACAGGTGGTGGTTTTTCATTGGCTGTGAGTATAGCAAACGGGATATATCGCTACTTCGTGAATAACGGATACGGATTAATAGCGCCTTCGCGGGTATAGATTCCGAAATGCAGGTGTGGCGGAGTGCCGCTTGCGTTACCGGTGCTCCCGACATACCCGAGCACCGTACCCTCCTCAACCAGCGTTCCCCTAACGGTTGTACTTGCAAAGCCGTCCAGATGCGCGTAGTAGTAACCCCGCCCGCCGGCGCCAAGCACGAACACTACGTTGCCTCCAAGCCGATTAGTGCCGACTCGCACTACATATCCCCTCGCTGCTGCAGACACGGGAGTCCCGCGGCGCGCAAAGATGTCCTGACCTTCGTGACTCCTGCCTTCGCTTCTCGCTTCTCCCCACGTATCAGCAATATCGCGCGCATGCACATTTTCAACGGGCACCAGCAACGTCTCGTCCGCAGGCTCGGCAACCAGGCGCGCAATCTTATACGGCAGCAAAGCCGCGTCTACGAACGACGCAATCTGCGGCTGGATCATGGGCCAGTTGACGACGAACACTATGAGCGAAACGGTAAGCAATCCGATGAGAACGGAAAGCCGGCTCATTTAAGCGACATGGATGCTAGAAGCGCTTCGTAGTCCGCACGGATCTGATCTTGCGGCGTCAGGTAGGTAACGGATACTGCGATGACGCGGCCCTCATGCACGAATGCGGTCGTCTCGCCCTCATACAGTCCTGACCATCCGTAGCGAAGCGCAGGAGCGCTTGCCACACTCGTTTCAAGATAGGTGCCCCCGCCAAGCTGGTAGTTGGACGCGTTTGTGGCAAGCCAGTCTTCAGTCGTCGAAGCGTTCGTAAACACTTCAACCGTGATTGCCGTTGGACCCTCACCATTTTCCGGCGGAAGCGCGTCTTCTTCGCGCACTACCGTAATCGCATAACGATCCTCCAAAGAGCGCTCAGTGAGCACATACCCTTCGGGATACGTAAACGAAACACCAAACTGCTGGTTTTCGTAGCTATTAACAACTGGTACCGGAACTGCCGCTTCCTTCTTGGTAAGGAAATAGCCGCCGGCGACCAGCAATGCAAGCACGACGAGGATGCCAAGGACGGTAGATTTCATGGTCGGTAGTATAGCAAATAGGACTACAGTTGCAGTTGCCTGCGGAAGAAAATAGTGGCAATGTGAGAGCGGCTGGCATACGCTAGTCCTTTAAAGACCAATTAAGGAGGCACAGATGGCACGAGCCGCTGTAAAAGCCGACGACGAAGATGTGGTGGGCCTCGGCTCTCCACTTCTCATAAAACTAAGCAAAATCGAGCGGTACGAACAACAACCCCGCCGGTATTTTGACCAAGCGGGCTTGGAAGAATTGGCGGACAGCATTCACGAACACGGGCAGAAGCAGCCTGTGAAAGTCTGCAAACACTCCACCAAGCCGGGCGTATTCGTGCTGATCGGGGGCGAGCGCCGCTGGCGCGCGTTCCATATCATTCACGAACGAACCGGTCGTGAACCTACCGTCAAGGCGTTCATCGACGCCGTGAAGAGCGAACGGGAACACTTCCGTGAGGCACTTCTCGACAATCTGCAGCGCGAAGATCTGGTTCCGGTCGACGAAGCCGCTTCCTACAAGCGGCTCTACGACGACGAAACGGACCGGAAAGCATCGCACAGCGCTCGGGTAGCAACCATCGCGCAATTGGTGAAGAAATCGAACTCGCACGTAGACAACTACCTGCGGATCGATTCGCTTCCCTATCCCGTGAAGAAGCTGCTCGGGTTCGAACGCCCGCTGTCTGAACGTCTGACCATTACGGCGGCGATCGACATCGCGAAAAGTACGGCAAATCCCCAGCTCCAGCTCGCAATCGCTAAAGAGGCGATCGAGCGGAATTTGGGGATCGACGAAACACGCATGCTCATTTCGGTGAAAACTGGAAAGAGCGGTTATGGAGCAGGCGGAGTGCTACGGCGCCCGAGCGATCAGTATCGTTCGCACCGGGCGTTTCTCAACTCGACACTCTCTAAGCTCCGGCGGATCCAGGAAACTACCGATCTCGAAGCGCTCTATGCTTCCCGCGAGGATGAGGACGACGACCGCAAAGCTGACGCGGAAACCATCGACCTCATCATCAAGGGCCTGACGCAAATGTCGAAGGAAACGAAAGAATCCGACGTCTGAGCGCCAGAATCTCTTAAAGCCCCGGCAACCCGCCGGGGCTTTTTCTCGTGCGGGTGGACTCCTCGCAGCAAGTATGGTTGACTTCGACCAGACATCGGAAGGAGGAAAGTATGAAAGTCCTCACGCTCGGCCTGGACGAGACGACGTCTGCCTTCCTGCTCAAGCACGGATTCGTGCCTGAGCAAGGAGTGGACATCGAGACGCCGGAAGACCTGCATGAGTGGACCGCTGATGGACTCTTCGGAGCCGTCGCAGTCGACCTCAACGCAAGTCAGCTTGGTATCTATTTCGCCCGAACTCTCCGAGACAAGAAAAACAATGTTCCGATCATCGGCATCTGCTTACCGTCAAACGACCAGACGTGGAGCAACATGCGAGCGATGTTCCTTGAAAACGGCGGGGATGACTTCATCCAAAATCCCGCCAGCCCCCGCGAGCTTGCGGCATCCCTTCGGGCAATGTCGCGCAGGTTCAAAGGAGCTCTCCTCGATATCGTCGAAGTCGAGCACAACGGCGCCAAGCTGAAGCTCATCCCTTCAGTGCGCCGCGTGCTCGTCAACGGCATGGAACCCGAACTGACCGGACGCGAATCGCAGCTCCTCTTCACACTTGGAGAGTCTGTGGGCCGTGCGATCAGCAAGGAACAGATCATGGCGTCGATGTATGTGGACGGTATCGATGATCTTCCCGAAGAAAAGATTGTCGATGTTTTCGTCTGCAAGATTCGAAGCAAGCTCTCCGAGCTTCACTCCGAAGCAGGAAGCATGATCGAGACCGTTCGAGGACAAGGCTACCGCCTGCGTCTCTCGGACGATGCCGATGAACAACTAAGAGCGTAAAGCGAGCCCGGTACGAAAGTGCCGGGCTCCCTTCTTTTATAGCTTTCGAGCGTCATACGCCCAGTGCAACAGCGCTTGGCGCTGTACTGGCCTACATGTTTTATCTCCTGCCCTACAATTGTCTTTCACCTGATACGCATGGCGCGCAAATGCCTTCCACCGCTTGATCTGTCGCGCATCTTCCTGAGGGATGCGGCGGCCCAGGTAGTACCGACAGTACCACTGGAACCAGCCGCGCGGGTCTTCATGATAGATCCATCCCTTGCGCTGCCACACAGAAAGCGGCTGGCTCGCCCTTACGCCAAAGTAATTTATAGAACAGTCCGCTTCTTTCCCTACGGCGAACTTTGCTTTCTTAAACCATGATGCTGGAAACTCCTTCGTGCAGTCGCGCATATATTTACCGCAGAACACTCCGATCTCGAGCATTTCTTTGGGCGTCAGGTGCGGCTTGAACGCGGAGTCAAAGTCCTTGCCTTCCGAGGCCGTCAGCAGGTACCGATAGCTCCGCTGCATCTTGTCGCGTACATGCACCTCCACTGGCTTCTTTCGCATATACCAATAGTATACTTGCTGCATATGAACGATCTTCTTTTTTGGTACGCGCACCAGTTCGATTCTATGGGCCAAGCCGGCTACCGCATGTGGTATGAAATCGTGGAGAAGCCGTTCTTCGCGCCAGAGCCCTGGGTCTTCGGGCTTGCCTGGGGAATCATTTATCCGTTGATCGCACTTGCGCTTGTCTGGACGATCTATCTGCGCATCAAAGGCAACGTGCCGCATTCCTTCGTGTGGCTCTTCTTCCTCAACATCTTTCTCAATCTCTCCTTCTCTCCAGTACTGCTTGCGACACGTAACAATATTCTTATTTCGCTCGTGATCATTCTGGTATTGGGTACGCTCGCCTGGCTCATGCTGCGCGCATGGAAGCTCTCGAAGGTCGTGTTTGTGCTTCTGCTTCCGTATTTGCTCTGGGGCGCATACGCCACCGCGCTGCAGATCGGTATCACGGTACTGAATTAAAAAAGGCCCGGGATTTCTCCCGGGCCTTTCCAGTTGCTTACTCGCGCGCAATCTGCGAAGCGTAGCCGACATAGTTTTCGGGCGTGATCTTGAGCATGCGCCCCTTCACGCTTTCGTCCACATCGAGCGAACGCACGAACGCATGAAGCGTTTCCATGGTGAGCTCCTTGCCGCGCGCGAAGTCCTTGAGGACCATGTACGCGTTGGGGTAGCCCACTGATCGCAGGATCGTCTGGTACGCCTCGGTCACGACTTCCGGGTGCGCTTGGAGCGCCGCGCGCAATTCATTCTCATTCGGACTCACTTTCGAAAGCCCTTCCGAGAACGACTTGAAGCCGATGAGCGCATAGGCGAACACGGAACCGAAGTTCCGCTCGACCGTCGAGTCCGAGAGGTCGCGCTGGAGGCGCGAGATCTGGAGCTTCCGGGACATGCCCTCGCACAGCATGATTGCCATGCAAAGGTTCCCTTCGGCGTTCTCGTAGTTGATCGGATTCACCTTGTGCGGCATCGCCGAGGAACCGGTTTCGCCGGCAACGACTTTCTGCACGAGCCAGCTGTCGCTGATATACCGCCAGAAGTCGTTCGATGCATCGATGAGCGCGTTGCAGGTGCGCTTCACCATGTCGAGGAGTTCCGCATACGTATCATGCGGCTCGATCTGCGTCGTAACCTGGTTCACCTCGAAGCGGTAACCGCGGCCCTCAAGGCGGCGGAAATGCTCCGATGCGAAGTTCGGCCACCAAACGTCCGGGATTGCCACAAACAGCGCGTTGTAGTTGCCGGAGGCACCGTTCGTCTTGACGAGCGTGCGATGCCTGCGCAGCTGATCCGCCTGCCGAGCGAGACGTTCCGCGAACACCCGGTACTCCTTCCCCAGGGTAGTTGGGGAGGCCGGCTGTCCGTGGGTTCTCGCGAGCATGGGGATGTCGGCGTACGCTTTCGCGCAGCGCCGAAGTTCGCTGATAGCCGCATCGATTGCAGGCAAGAGTGCCTTGTCGATGCTTTCTTGCAGCATGATCGCATACGCGACGTTATTCACGTCTTCCGACGTGAGCCCGAAGTGAATCCATTCAGCAAGTTCGCCGATGTCTTCGTATTCGAACGCGTCGCGCAAGAATAGCTCACATGCTTTGACGTCGTGGTTGGTACGTGTGTGACGTTCCGTTCCCTTCGTCTCGATGGTCTTTATGAGACTCGCGCCGGCCTCGGTTAGGTTGTGTGCAGTCATGCGAAGAAATGATTCTTCATCGTCTGACAAGGCACGCAATCCAGGTACCTTACCCGACTGCGCAAGCGATATGAGCCACTCGGTCATCGCGATGAGCCGTGCCCTATGGAGGCCGTACTCGCTCA
>CAZTMV010000006.1:0-2239 GCA_964615225.1 uncultured Candidatus Saccharibacteria bacterium | reverse complement strand
ATGAGCCACTCGGTCATCGCGATGAGCCGTGCCCTATGGAGGCCGTACTCGCTCACGATTGGCTGGAGCTCGGTGACTTTTCTGGCATAGCGCCCGTCGATGGGCGAAATGGCCATGAGTGACGAGACCATTGATGTACTCCCGTTGTTAAGGTTCTACCCGGGGTCACCCTAGCAAATATGGAGGTAAAGAAAAAGACCCGGGATTTCTCCCGGGCCTTTCTAGGTTAGCGGACCTGCAGCTCGTCTTCTTTGAAGGTGAGCCCTTTCCAGGGAATTTCCACCTTCTTGTGCGGCGAAGTGCGGACCGTGCCCGCACGAAACACCCTGAAGGGCTGTTGCTGCACCGTCTGGTCTTCGAGGATCCGCTGGGAGTCCTCGGGAGCGACGATGAGCGCGAACCCAAGCCCCATGTTCAGGTTGCCATAGGCTTCCTTGTCCGAGATGTTCGCTTCCTTCTGCATGAAGGAAAGCACCTCGGGTACGGGGACTTCAGCGTCCATGCGGTACTCGAACGCGCCATCGCTGCGCATCAACTTACGCCAGCCGTGGCCAGTGACGTTGATACCGTAGCGAATCTTCGCATTGAGCACATCTTTGATGTATTCAACCGCGCGCACGTAGATGTGCGTCGGCACGAGCAGCGCCGAGCCGTACATCTTGCCGCTTGCAAGCTTCGTGAGGTAGCCCTCGGGCAGCTTATCGGCGATCGCACGAGCGAGCGTGAGCCCGTTCGCGTGAATGCCGGAGCTTGCGAACCCGATGATGTGGTCGCCATCCTGAATCGTCGTAGGATCGAAGAGTTCCGAGGCATGGCCATGCGCGCTCCCTGCAAGGACCGCGGCATGCGGCTCAACAACGCCTTTAAGAGTCGGTGTTTCGCCCCCGGACCACATCGCACTTGCTTCGTTGCACGCGTCGCGCCAGCCTTGCAGCAGCGAGACGCAGCGCGCTTCGTTCTTGAACCATCCAGAGTCGCCGACTGCCAGATGCATCGCCACCACGTCCGGGAGAATCCCGAGCGTGATCAGATCATTCACGATCATAGCGACCGTGTCCTTGGCGATATAGTCGTAGTACGCTGCGCCGCCGAGCTCTTCGGCGAGCGCGTCGGCAACCAGGTTCTTGGTGCCGAGACCTTCTTCAACATGGCCGTAGTAGCGGCCGCTGTTGGTGTCCTGGTAAACGAAGACGCTTTCACCGCGGGTCCACTCCACCGGAGTGCGCCCTCGACGAACGACGTTTCTATTCGTCTGTCGCGCGAGTCGTTGCGCCAAGATCTTGAACGGATCCATGTCGCCGTAGACTACGCCGACTGACGCATACGTCATTTCCTGTTGGGTCATCTAGTGCCCTTTCTAATGAACATACAGACCAAAGCCACCCTACCAGAGGGTGGCGTATCGGTCGAGAACCGCTACATGCTGCCAAACGGAATCATCGAGATCACGAGCGCGAGCCCGATGGCTACAACAACGATGATCTTAATGGCGTTCCAGAGGAATTTCTTGACGTCTTTCATAGCTTTTCGATTTCTTTAAAGTCTTTATCCGGCACGTAGATGATCACAAGACCCACGATAATACCAAGCAGCGCAGTCCACAGATGCGAGCCCTGGAAGAAGTGCACGTCCGCAATATCGAGCACGTACCAGATGCCGCGCCAGATGAGGACGATCCCGACGACAATCGACAGGCTGCGCGCAACCTTCGCGATTAAAGCGATCTTAGAGGGCATACCTAGTCGAGCGCGAACGCGGTCTCAAAGTCGCCGCGGAACCCTTCGGTCTCTGCGCTGCCTTCTTCAAGCGTACCAACCTTCACGACTCGGACACCGTTCTCGTAGAAGACGCCGACCTCAGTTCCTCCGCCCGCAAACCAGCAGATGACGCCGGTAAGCTCGTTCTCCAGAAGCGGCCACGACGAATCCTCGACAATCGAGCAGGCACCAGGATACGTACCAACAACGCGCTTCACGCCCTTGTAGGTAATAGAAACTTCGCGCATCATTGCGCCCGTCTCCGGATTCTCATCCTTCATGCCGAACTCCCACAGAATGGAGGTGCTATTTGGATCGATTGCAATTTCTTCGTTCTCCTGCTGATTTGCCGTGTCCGGCGTCTCAGTCTCCGAGTTGTTCGTAGTACCGCTTACCATCCAATACCCAATACCTGCAATCACGACCACTGCGAGCACCCACCACCATGCTTGTTGTTTCATATGGCCCCTATGATACCAGGA
>CAZTMV010000005.1:25812-31496 GCA_964615225.1 uncultured Candidatus Saccharibacteria bacterium | reverse complement strand
TAGAAAGGGCCGCACGTCTTGCGACGAGCGGCCCTTGGTCTTCAGACCAACGTGCGTTTCCGGGGAGCGACGATGCAGGCGATGAGGAGCCCTGCGCCGAAGCAGGTCACGGTGCCGAGGCCGAAGTAGAAGCGGATAATACTGTCCGCGTTCTCCCAGGCCGAGGCAAGCGTGAAGCCGAAAAAGAGCGACGCGAGCAGCAGGGTAAGAGCTGCCAGCGCGCCCAAAAAACGCACGAAGGTAACAAGAGGCTTTTTCATTCCATCTCTCCTGAGTCCGTATTCTATATTATACCATTTATACACTTTTGTCAACCTATGCTTTGAGCAGGTCTGCAAACGTTTGCTGCACTTTTTGGAGCTTGGGCGCGATGATTACCTGGCAGTAGCCTTGGCCCGGATTCCGTTCGTAGTAATTCTTGTGATAGTCCTCAGCAGGATAGAAAACGGTATACGGCTCGATGGTGGTTGCGATCGGGTCGCCCTCAGTGCTTGAGCTCTGCAGTTCTTGGATAAAGGCTGTTGCCTCGGTTTCTTGCTCGGGAGTGGTTGGGAAGATAGCGGTGCGGTACTGGGTGCCGACATCGTTTCCTTGTTGGTTTACTTGTGTTGCGTCATGTGTGGCGAAAAAGACCGTCAGGAGCGTACGGAAACTAATTTCATCAGGATTATAGGTAATGCGAATCACTTCTGCGTGTCCTGTGTCTCCGCCGCATACTGCCTCGTAGGTAGGGTCGGGCGTATTGCCGCCTGCGTAGCCCGGCTCAACGCTCGTGACGCCCTTCAGGTTTTGGAACACTGCTTCCGTGCACCAAAAGCATCCGCCGCCAAAGATCGCGATCATGACTTTTCAAAATCCAGGCACACGGAGTTGATGCAGTAGCGCTTGCCACCTGCCTCAGCTGGTCCGTCATCGAATACGTGGCCCAGATGGCTGTTGCAGTTCTTACAGAACACCTCGGTGCGCCGCATGCCATGCGAGTCGTCGGTACGCGTTCCCACGTTTTCTGCAACGGCCGGATCGGTGAACGACGGCCAGCCGGTGCCAGAATCAAACTTGGCGTCAGAAGAGAAGAGCTGCGCGCCGCACGCCTTGCAGCGATACGCGCCTTCCTCGTGGTTGTTGTTGACCAGAGCGCCGGAGAAGGGAGCCTCAGTGCCGCCCTCGCGCAGCACCCGATACTCTTCCTCTGAGAGGGTGTTCTTGTAGGGGTCATTCATGCCTGTAGTGTACAATGAAGCGCAATGAACAGACGATTAGTTTTGGCGATTCTTATCGCTCTCGCACTCATCGGGCTTGCCGACTCCTGGTACCTTTCTGCAAGCGCCGTTGCCGGCGATCCGCTGGTGTGTGATCTTGGCGCGGGTCTTGATGGCTGCAACCAGGTAGCGCAAAGCCCGTACTCCAAGCTCTTCGGGATTCCGCTCTCTGATTACGGCATTATGTTCTACGCGGCGCTTGGGCTCCTCTCAGTAGTCCTCTTGTTTGCTCCAAGGCGTCCGCTTTTCACCGCACTTGTGTGGCTCTCAGTCCTCGGCGCACTCATGTCGATTGGATTCCTGTATATCCAGTTCGTCTTGATTCAGGCTTTGTGCGTGTACTGCCTCATTTCAGCGGCCATTACCTTCATCGCGGTACCGCTGGCTTTCAAAGCCAAGAAGGAGGCGCCGGGGCTCCCTGCCGTGGTAGCATAGGGGCATATGGTGCGCTTCCTCGCACTCCTGCTTCTCCTTCCGACCTCGGCTTTTGCCGCTACCTTGCAGGCAGACGAGTCGTTGGACGTTTCGGTCTCTCCTGCAGATAACGCGTATTTTGCAGGAGCCGAAGTGCACGTAACGGCGCCCTTGCCGGACGATTTGCTTGCGGTTGCCGGCATGCTTGAAGTGCTTGCGCCGGTCGGCGGAGATGCGCTTGTGGCCGGAGGAACGGTTACGATCGGTTCAACCGTTGTGGGAGATGTACGCGCCCTTGGCGGAAATATTTCTATCGCGCAGGACGTGGGAGGAGATATTGCCGCGCTTGGCGGCTCCGTCCGCGTTGCAGGTAGAGCACAGGAAGTACAGGTGGCCGGCGCAAGCGTTGAGATTGCCAATGGCGCACTAGGTCCGGTTACGGTGTATGGAACCAACGTATCGCTTGCAGGTGAGTTTGCGGGGAATGTGCGCGTGGTTGCGTCTGATCGCGTGACGCTTGCGGAAGGCACAACGATTCTTGGGACGTTTGAGTACAATGCGCCGCAGGAAGCGGTGATTCCTGCGTCCGCGCGCATTGACGGCGGCGTGAGCTACATCGGCTCCTCATCGTTTCTCCCAACGACTGAACAGGCGAATACGTTCGCGCTTGCAGGGCTTGGTGTGTTGTTTGTGGTACGGCTCGTTGCGGGCGCGCTTGCAGCAGGACTGTTGGTTGGGCTGTTTCCAGCATTCACGAATCGTCTTGTGTCCGAAGTATTTAGTACTGGCCCAAGCGGTTTTATGCGCGCATTCTTGATCGGATTTGCAGCATTCGTACTCACGCCGATTCTCGTTGTGCTGTTGCTCGCATCGTTTGTAGGCATCGGCATCGCTGCGGTGCTTGGCGCCGCGTACATTCTTGTGCTCTTGCTTTCGTATCTGTATGCAGCTGCGCTTGCGGGTGCTCTATTGATGCGTCTCTCGCGCAAGACATTTAGTGCGTCTTGGAAGAGCACCATTCTCGGTATGGTAGTGCTGTATCTGCTCGGGCTTGTGCCAGGGCTTGGGTTTGTCGTAGCACTCGTCCTGTCTGCAGCAGCTCTCGGCTCCTTACTCATACTTGCGCAGCAGTTTGCCTTCAAGCGCGAAGCGCTCTAGACGATGGCAGCAACGTTTGCAGAGCGCAGAGCACGCGCCAAAAAGATCGTCAGGTATCTCAAGAAGGCATACCCGAACCCTGAGACTGAGCTTTTGTACAAGACGCCGTTCCAGCTTGTAGCGTCTGTGATGCTCTCTGCGCAGTGTACAGACAAAACCGTAAACCGAGTGACCGAGCCCCTCTGGAAGAAATACAAGACAATAGAAGATTTTGCGAAGCTTTCGCCGGCGAAGTTCGATAAGGAAATTTCATCAGTCTCGTTTCATCGCAACAAAGCGAACGCGGTTATTGCCTCCGCTAAGATGATCCTTAAGGAGTTCAAGGGCAAAGTGCCAAAGACTGAGAAGGAACTGATCCGCCTGCCGGGCATTGCGTACAAGACCGCGCACGTGGTGCTGGGCGAGCTCTACGATATCTGGGAAGGCATACCGACTGATACGCATGTGCGCCGCTTTGCGCTCCGGTTCGATCTCACCAACCACACGGACCTCGCCAAGATCTCCAAGGATTTGGAAGCCTTGATTCCCAAGGAAGACTGGAAGTACGTGAACAACGGACTGGTGCTCTACGGTCGCTATGTATGCCCCGCACGTCCCCATGACTGCTCTAAGCACCCGCTCACCAAGATCTGGCCGCCGGCCGAGACGCGCTGGCCAAAAGCAAAATAGGGGTGTAGAGTGCTCCGTAGGTCCTGGCAATCGGGAGCTCGGCTATTCTCGAAAGAGGAGTGAGTAGTGACAAAATGAGGCGTTTTGCGACGCCTACCGGACGCAAGGCTATCATGCCCCGTTAGCGGTACCATTTTCGTCCTGACATGGCGCGCAAACCATGCTTCGGGGCGTACGTCCTCTCACCGACGCTGACCATATGCTGGGCGTTCTTTCACGCCAGGATTCTAGTGCGCCCCTCGAATGCGATCGGTTCGAGGGGCGCTTTATTTTTGGTACCATGTGCTCATGTCTCGCCCCGTCGCAGTATTTGATATAGACGGCACTATTTTCCGCTCGTCGCTGGTGCTTGAGCTGGTAGAAGAATTGGTGCAGCGCGGGGTATTTCCGCCTGAGGCCCGCGCCATGTATGAGGGCGCGAAAGAGGATTGGCAGAACCGCAAAGGGGACTACGAGCCGTTTATTAAGAAGGCTGTGCTTGCGTTCGCGCAGCATGTCAAAGGAGCGTCCTACGAAGAGGTTTCAAACATTGCGGGAGAGCTAATCGAACAGAATCGGGACCGGGTGTACCGCTACACGAGAGACTTGGTGCAGGAGCTCAAACAGAAAGGCTACTTCTTGCTTGCTATTTCGCACTCACCTAAATTCATCGTTGACGGGTTTGCGTACGAGCTCGGGTTTCATAAGTCGTATGGCACGTACTACGAAACCGGAGCTTCTGACCGCTTCACGGGAACCATTCAAGACGAACACCTGATCATGAACAAGAGCGCGATCTTAAAGCGCGCAGTTGAGAAGGAAGGTCTCACGTTCTCAAAGTCGGTCGGAGTGGGAGATACCGAAAGCGATGTATCTATGCTCTCGCTGGTAGAGACACCCATTGCATTTAATCCCAACCGCGCGCTGTATCGCCACGCGCTGCAGAACAAGTGGAAGGTGGTTGTTGAGCGAAAAGATGTCATCTACGAACTCTAAGATTCGGCAGTTTCAGAGGGTCGTCCTTGACCACTATAAGCGCCTCGGACGTCATGCGCTTCCGTGGCGCGCTTCCCATGATCCGTACCGGGTGCTGGTATCAGAAATCATGCTGCAGCAGACGCAGGTGGAGCGTGTGATTCCGTACTTCGAAGCATGGCTCAAGCTGTTTCCGGATGTGCGCGCACTCGCTAAAGCTCCCTTAGCAAAGGTACTTCGCGCATGGCAGGGTCTTGGTTACAATCGGCGTGCGAAGAATCTGCACGCCGCAGCAAAAGCAATCGTGAAAGAGTATGGAGGAGTCTTTCCTAAGACGCCTGAAGAACTTGAAGAGCTTCCAGGCATCGGTCCGTATACCGCACGAGCAGTTTCTGCGTTCGCGTATAACCAGGATGTCGTATTTATTGAAACCAACTTGCGTACGGTAGTTACGCACCACTTCTTTCCAGGCGAGAGCACGGTAGATGATAAGCAACTCATGCCGATTCTCGAAAAGTCTCTTCCACGAGGGAAGGCGCGTGAGTGGTATTCAGCGCTCATGGACTACGGCAGCTTCTTAAAGCGCTCAGGAGTACGCATCAACCCAAGAGCAAAGTCGTATGTGAAGCAGTCAACGTTTGCGGGATCTGCGAGAGAGGCACGTGGTGCAATCTTGAAAGCGCTTGCAAGGGGAAGTAGGGACAGTGCGTTTCTGGTTGAGATACTCGGGCCCTCACGACGTTCGCAAGTAAAGAGTCAACTAGCCACTCTGACGAAAGAAGGAATGATTGAACTCAAAGCAGGGAAGTTTAGGCTCCCTCGATAATACAAATACGCGGTGCCCTAGAAGGACACCGCGCTGTTGAACTCAGGAACTTGCTTTGACGATCGTCACGCGAGTTTCGACAATGAAGTACGTCTCACCATTGTGGGTGAAGCGTCCAATTTCGTCTCCGCCCGCGGTCTCGTCTTCGTCGTCGATATCTACCTGGATCGTCTGCTCAATCGCTTGAGCGGACATTCCGGCAAGTGCTTCGGCAACGGCAGAATCAATACTCATGCAGCCCTCCTGTAGCTACTATATATTATACATATATACACATAAAAAGCAAGAGACCCGCCAGAAGCGGGTCTTGTTGCAAGAGTTGGCTTAGACGCCAATCAATACCGGGATCACCATCGGCGCCTTGTTCGTGCGAGAGAACAGGTAGCCTGCCATGGTCTCGGTGA
>CAZTMV010000005.1:21796-25712 GCA_964615225.1 uncultured Candidatus Saccharibacteria bacterium | reverse complement strand
ACCATCGGCGCCTTGTTCGTGCGAGAGAACAGGTAGCCTGCCATGGTCTCGGTGAGCTGGTTTTTGACGTAGTCGAGGTCGACCGGGTTCATGCCCTCGGTGGTGTCTTCAACCGTCTTCTTGATCAAGAGGCGCGCCTGGTTCAGCAAGTCCTGGCTCTCGCGCAGATAGATGAATCCGCGGGAAATAATGTCCGGAGACTTGCGTAGCTTGCCGGTCTTAAGATTCACCGTTGCGATGATGACGAACATGCCATCCTTGGCGAGCGCCTGACGATCACGCATCACCACTTCCTGCATGTCACCAATTGCAAAGCCGTCCACAATAAGCGGCGCGTTTGGCACCTTGTCCTTGTGGATGTTCAAGGTCGTGCCGTCGACGATGTCGATGACCATGCCGTTATCTGCAAGGATAATGGACTCCTTTGCGCGTCCCGCCTGCTCAACCGCTTTCGCGTGCGAGAAGGTCATGGAGTAGTAGCCGTAGGCCGGCATGAAGAACTTGGCGTTCACCTGCTGGTTGATCCAGACAAGCTCGCCTGCGCGTCCGTGGCCGCCTGAGTGCACGTCGCTTGAGCGGTAGTGGATCAGGGTGACCTTGTTGCGGTACAGGTTGTCCTTCAAGCGCTGCACAGAAAGCTCGTTTCCTGGAATGACCGAGGACGAGAGCACGACCGTGTCGCGGGGCGAAAGCGCGATGCTCTTGTGCTGCTTGGTTGCGATGCGCATCAAGGCTGCAAACTCCTCGCCCTGCGCGCCGGTGCACAGGATAACGATCTTATCAGGCGGATAGTTGCCGATCTCTGCTGAAGGAATAATAGTTTCCTTCTTGAGTTGTACGAGACCGATCTTCTCAGCGATTTCGAGGTTGGTGCGGATGGAGCGGCCCTCCATGACGATCTTCTTACCGTATTTCTCGGCAATCTCGATGATCTTGATCATACGCTCGAACTGGGACGCGAAGGTACCGATGATGAGGCGGCCCGAGACGGTCTTAATGATGTCCTCAAGCGTGTCGTACACCTTCTTGTCAGGAATCGAGAAGCCGTCAATTTCGGCGTTGGTGGAGTCGCCGATAAAGAGAAGATTGTTCTCCTTGCCGATGTCGCCCCACTTTTTAACCTCGTCCGGAGCCGGGATGCCGTTGTCGTGGTCGAGCTTCAAGTCGCCGGTCACGACGACGTTTCCATACGGCGTGCGGATAAGGATGCCCATTGAGTCAGGGATCGAGTGGGTCACCGGAATGAAGGTGCACTTAGTCGAGCCGATGGTGTGGGTCTGCCAGTCGTCGACGGTGATGATGTTTACCTTTGGCATTTCCGGATATTCCTCCTGGCGCTTCTGGATCATCACCGCAGAAAGGTTCTTGGTGTAGATAGGCGGATTGCCGAAGCGCGCCATGAGGAAGGGAATGCCGCCGATGTGGTCGAGGTGTCCGTGGGTAATAAAGACTGCGCGCACGCGGTCAGCATTCGCCTCAAGATAGCGGGTGTTCGGGAGCATGTAATCGATGCCCGGGTTATCACCCTCGGACACGAACTGGAAGCCTGCGTCGCAGACAAAGATGTCATTGCCGGTTTCAACCGCAAACATGTTGCGTCCGACTTCTTCCACGCCTCCTAAAGGCACGATGCGGACCGTCTTTCCATCGACGGGCGCTGGAAGGTATTCAGGCATGCGCTTTTCGCGCTCTGCATTCGTTGGTGGTGGGCCGTTGCGGCGCATGCCACGGCGGTCCCGATCGCGTCCGCGTCCTCCGCGGCGTCCACGCTCTCGAGGGCCTTGTGTGCGCTCGCGGCGAGGTCCGCGATCAGAACGAGGTCCTTGCGGCGTATCGCGCTTGTCGGAACGTGGGCTCGGCGCTGGGGCCGGAGCTGGAGCTGGGGTCATAGATAAATAAGAATTAGATATAAGTTGTGATTCTGTTACATGCACTGATGTGCAGTCGGGAGCACGAGCTGGTGGCAATTGTACCACTCTCGCACTTTCGACTAATCACCAGCAAATACGGGCCAGACTGCCTGCGTGTGGCGGTACCAGAACGCAGCCGACAGGAAGCGATCGGAGGGCTCTGCCACGCTCCCGAGTGCCACGCCATGCAGGTCCTCGGGAATCGCGTAGAGGAACATCGGCGCGTGCGTGAATGCGGCAGGGTAGTCAGCAGCAATGAGGGCGTTCAAAGAAGCAAGATCGTCCGCGAGCATCGCCGGATCCTGTTCAGTGCGGATCTTTTCGAGAAGATCATCCACGGCCCGGTTGGCGTACAGCGCTACGTTCAATCCCGGATCATTGCGCTGGGATGAATCCCAGAACGCAAACAGATCCTGGTCGCGCCCGACCACCATGCCAAACAAGAGCGCGTCGTAGTTGCGCGGACGGATCACACTTGCAACCAGATCGCTTGGCTCATGGAACTCGATCGTGACTTCAACGCCGAGCTTCTCCCAGTCCTCGCGTAGGTGATCTGCAATCGCACGAAGCTCGGGCACGTTAGAGGTTGCGAGGTTGATCGAGAGCGTACCAGCATCCTTGTGCGTCCATGCGCGCGCGCCTGCGTCATAGCTCCAACCATAGCTTTCGAGAATGTCCGCCGCTTCAGTCGTTGGATCACCATGATCGTGGTCATGCTCAACGCTTCCCAAAAGTCCCGGCGGCACCGGGCCTTCCGCAACCGCGCCGTAGCCGCCAAGCACATCATCGACAAGCGCATCGCGATTGAGCGCAACTGAGAGCGCTCGGCGCACTTCAATTCGAGCGAACACGGGGTTCTTGGAGGCGTTCCAGAACACGCCGAACACGCGGGAGTACGGCGCCATAAGTGCGTCCGGGCTTGCAACGCCTTCCGCGCTTTCAACGCTTCCGCGCGCATACGCTTCTGCAAGCTCTGCATCGGTATCAAAGAACACGAACGAGATGCGCGAGAGGTACGGGCGTCCGAGCGCGTACTGATCAAACGCCGCAAGCTCGTAGCGCTGGATCACTCCGTCCTTGTCGCGGCGCACGGACGTTGCGGTGAACGGCCCTGCGCCAACCGGCTTCTCCATGTAGGGCGAGAAGGGGAACTGCTCGTTGCTGACGTTGCGCCAGATATGCGACGGCAGAATACCCAGGGTTGCGTCCTCGAGAAACGGCGCATACGCGGTTGGGAGCGTGAATACCACCGTCTTACTGTCTTGGGTGCGTACCGCAATATTTGCCCAGTCGGCAAGACGGGGAGACAGGAGCCCGGGATCCTGCGCCTTCTGCACCGTAAAGACTACGTCCTCTGCAGTTACGGGCGTCCCGTCTGAAAAGCGAATGCCGTCTCGAAGCGTAAAGGTGTATGTCTTTCCGTCCTCGGAAACCGTATAGCTTTCAGCTAAGACCGGAACCAGCCCGCCGTCCTTGCCGTAGCCCATGAGGCCGGCATAGGTAAGCATCGTTAGGTCACGGTCTGCGTCAGAGAGTGCAAGCAGTGGATTGATAAAGCGCGGGTGTCCCGAGACGCCTTCGGTAAGGCTGCCGCCTCGGGAAGGAATCTCAACCAGGAACTGACGTTCTAGCATGTAGAGTCCAGCTAAAAGCAGGAATCCGAGTACCAGCAGCAGCGCGCCTGCGATTACGCGATCGCCAGGCGTAAGACGCAAGAAATGATCCTTCGCGGTGGCGAAGAGTGATTTCCGCTCGTGGTAGTCAAATGGTGCGAGGACGGGATGCCGCCTCATAGGGTTGGTTTAGATGAAAAACCCGAGGATGGCAGAGAGCACAAAGAGAATCGCAACGACAATAGTCGTCTGGAATAGGAACTTCTCTGCGCCGCGGCGCTTGTAGAACGTTGACGCGAAGTTATCGCCTCCGAATGCTCCTCCGATCGTTGCGCCGCGATTCTGCAGCACGATTCCGACAATGAGGAGAAGGGAGAGAACGATCTGTGCGTA
>CAZTMV010000005.1:0-21696 GCA_964615225.1 uncultured Candidatus Saccharibacteria bacterium | reverse complement strand
GATTCTGCAGCACGATTCCGACAATGAGGAGAAGGGAGAGAACGATCTGTGCGTACGGCACTGCTGCCATGAGGGTAGTCATCTGTACCGGGGAGGGTACCATAAATGAACGCGTTGGGCAATGTCATACTGTGCGAAATATCTAGCCTAGATAGGCTCCACTAGGGTCCCGGATAGGCCTATTGACTTATATATTTAACTATGGTACTATTAGAGCAGCTCTAACCCTGGAGTCATGCAGGGTGCTGTACCTCAAAGAAAAGGAGATCCACATGGATCTGTCTATCTTCAATGCTCTGATTCCGTTCCTGCCGCTCGTTCTCATCGGCGTCGCGGGCTTTATCGTCGGTTGGGCCTATTGGGCGACGCTCTGGCGTTCCCCGATGCTCAACCCGTTCGTGATCGTCGCACTGCTCGTTGCCGTCGGCATCGCAGCCGTTAGCGGCGCAGCATTCGCGCCTATCGCGCTCATGCTGGGCACGATGGTTGCACTGGCGGCGTACGCCGGAAGCGCGGTGGCGGGGTTCGCTCTGCCGTTCGCGATCTTCTTCGGCTCGATCGCGATCGAGGAGTTCTTCGAGAATCTCGGCCGCGCGTTCGCGCGACTGCAGTCGCGGTAGGCTTGGAACAAGCATTACACAGCAATGGGCGCCCTTTCACGAGGGCGCCCATTTTATTTTAGTAGCTGACAGTAGTTGACTATGTATATATTTAGTGGTATTGTTCTTTCACGAGCCCTGCAGACAACTGCAAGGCGCAGCACAGAAAAGGAAGATCTTATGGATCTCACATCGCTCTTTGCTTCGTTTCCGTACGAGCTGTTCTTGCCGCTTGCGGCGAGTGCGGCTATCGCAGTGATCGGCATCTCGCTCATCGGCTCGCCGTCGGTGAAGGTGCAGATGCTCACGATGCTGGTGTTTGGCAGCGCCACGATCTTGGCCGCTGCCGCCTTCGACCACCGTGCCGCCACTGATCTCTTTGGCGTCGCGGGCGCACTGCTGCTTGGCGAGCTCGCGATCATTGTCGGACTGGCGTGCGTCGGCATCCCGGCGCTCATCTTGTCGTCGATTCGCACGATGTTCGCTAGGTGGCGCGGTCGGCGTCATCAATTAGCGTAAACGAAGCACCATCAGTGGGCGCTCCTTATAAATAAAGGAGCGCCCATTTGCTTACCCCGAACTCTTTTTCTATACTCCTTGCACGTAACCTTTTATATACATGGCAACTAAATCAGATCTGGGCATTGCACCACTTGGGGATCGCATCGTGGTGCTTCCAACAAAGAAGGAGGAAGTCGCTTCCGTCTCCGGCATCATCATTCCGGACTCAACAAACAAGGAGAAGCCGGCAAAGGGGAAGGTAGTTGCGGTGGGTCCGGGCCGTTATGACGACGGGGAGCTTGTGCCGATGTCAGTCAAAGTCGGGCAAACAGTGTTGTTTTCTAAGTACGGCTACGACGAAGTAAAAGTAGGCGGCGTGGAGTACTACATTCTTCCTGAATCGCAGGTATTGGCAGTTCTTAACTAGTCTTACGTATGGCAAAACAAATTCTATTTGGGGAAGACGCGCGCAAGGCAATTCATGCGGGCCTCGCTAAGGCTGCGAAAGCGGTAAAGGTAACCTTGGGTCCTCGCGGGCGAAACGTGGTCTTGGATAAGGGCTACGGCTCTCCTCGCATCACTAACGACGGCGTTTCTATTGCAAAAGAAATTACCTTCAAGGATAAGTTCGAGAATATGGGTGCGGAGATTGTGAAGGAGGTTGCGAACAAGACCAACGATGTTGCCGGAGACGGCACGACGACTTCCGTCGTGCTTCTTGAGGCGCTCATCGATGAAGGACTGGAGCGTGTTGTTAAAGGCGGCAATGCTATGGCAATTCGCGCCGGCATGGAGCGCGCAAAGGAAGCTGCAGTTGCGGAGCTGAAGAAGATGGCAAAGCCGGTTGCAGGTAAGGCAGAGGTGCGTCAAGTTGCAGCTATTTCTGCAGAGAGCGAGGATTTGGGCAACATCATCGCGGAGACCGTTGAGAAGGTCGGCAAGAACGGTGTCGTGACCGTTGAGGAATCGCAGGGTATGGAACTTTCGCACGAAATCGTGGAGGGTCTGCAGATAGATAAAGGCTACGTGTCTGCATATATGGTCACGAACTCCGAGCGCATGGAAGCGGAGATGAAGGATGCGCAGATTCTTATTACAGATCGCAAGATCACGAACGTACAGGAACTGCTGCCGCTATTGGAGAAAGTAGCGCAGGCAGGAAAGAAGGAGATTGTTATCATTGCGGATGATGTTGAGGGCGACGCGCTCACTACGTTCGTAGTCAACAAGCTGCGCGGCATTTTCTCTGTGCTTGCAGTCAAGGCTCCGGGCTTTGGAGATCGTAAGAAGGAATTGCTGTCTGATATCGCGGTAGTGACCGGCGGACAGGTTATTTCCGCAGACACCGGCCTTACGTTTGAGAATGCAACGCTGTCTATGCTCGGTAAGGCATCGCGCGTTGTTGCAACCAAGGACTCGACCGTGTTTGTAGGCGGCAAGGGCAAGAAAGCGGATATCGCATCGAGGACGCAGGAGCTTGAAGCACTTCGCGACAATGCTACCTCGAACTTCGACAAGGAGCGCTACCAGGAACGCATCGCAAAGCTTTCAGGCGGTGTTGCGGTGATTCGCGTGGGAGCTGCAACCGAAACCGAGATGAAGTATTTGAAAGACAAAATCGATGACGCAGTAAAAGCAACCAAGGCTTCTATCGATGAAGGCATTGTGCCTGGAGGCGGCACTGCGCTTGCCAAGGTTTCCAAGAAGCTTGCGGGCAATGGCGGCAAGCTCTCTGCGGACGAACAGGTCGGCTATGACATCGTCGTGCGTGCACTTGAGCAGCCGCTGCGCCAGATTGCGCTTAACTGCGGCAAGGACGATGCGTCCGTGATCGTATCAAAGGTGCAAAGCGGCAAGGCGTCTGCTGGCTATGACGCGGTCAATGACGTTGTTATCGAGGATATGCTCTTGGAGGGAATCATCGATCCGGTGAAAGTAACGCGCGGCGCGGTAGAAAATGCCGTCTCCGCTGCTTCCATCCTCCTTACGACCGAGGCTGCGGTTGCCGATCTTCCGGAACCCAAGGAAGCTCCACAGGCTCCGGGCATGGGAATGGATTTCTAGCAGTAGGGAAATAGATACGGGCGCATAACCCGAGGGGTTATGCGCCCGTTTTCGTACAGTGTCCGTTCAGCTCGTCGCTTCCGGGTCGCCGTGGTTTTGGCGGATCAGGACGATAATGACGAGCATCACGACTTCGCCGGCCAGCGCGCTCCAGAGGATCCGCCACGACGCGAGGTCGAGGTAGGGAACCGGGATCTGGAAGTACTTGGCGGCGATTGCGATCGCGGTGGCGAAGAGGGCGATGAACACGAGCCAGTGCAGCAGGCCGCGGCCTGTTTTGCGGGCGTTGTCCACCGTCTCAGCCAATCCGTTGTCCGACATGTGACTGTCTCCTGTACGGTCGAACCGAAAGGTCCGATGCCGAATGTAAGCATACTATATATGTTGTCTAATGTCAATAGACCTGAGTGTCTGCCCGTTTGCTATACTTATAGGCATAACCAAATCCGCATGACCATTCTTTACATTGTGCTCGCAGTCGTGGTGCTCATCGTGCTCTGGCTTGTGTTCACCTATAACGGTTTCGTCTCGCTTGTAAACCGCGCAAAGGAAGCGTGGTCGGATATCGAGGTGCAGATGAAGCGCCGCTACGATCTCATTCCCAACCTGGTAGAAACCGTCAAAGGCTACGCTGCGCACGAGCAGTCTGCGTTTGAGAATGTGACCAAGGCGCGTTCTGCTGCAATGCAGGCAGGTACTGTGGCCGAGCACGCGGAAGCGGAGAACATGCTCACGGGCGCTTTGAAGTCACTCTTTGCAGTTGCTGAAGCATATCCAGACTTGAAGGCAAACCAGAACTTCCTGGAGTTGCAGCGCGAGCTCTCGGATACCGAGAACAAGATCCAGGCAGCGCGCCGCTTCTACAACAGCACCGTGATGGCGCTGAACACCGGCCTCGAGCAGTTTCCTGGCAACGTTGTCGGCGGCATGTTCAAGTTCGGCAAGCGCGACTTCTTCGAACTTGAGGAAGGAGAGGCTGCTGCGCGCCAGCCGGTCAAGGTAGCGTTTTAGTGGTAAGGTAGCGGCAGAAGGAGTACCGCTATGGCAGATACGGTTGCAACTACAGATCTGCACCGGATCGTGATGACATGCATTATCAAGAAGAACGACACGTTCTTCGTGATGAAGCGCGCCGCAAACGTAAAAGTGCACCCGGGAAAGTGGGGCCTTCCAGGCGGCGGTGTTGAAGCTGCTGAGGACTACCTCAACGAACCGAAAGGTTCCGGAGACGCATGGCACTCGGTTGTCGAGGCTGCGCTTCGCCGCGAAGTGAAGGAGGAGACAGGACTCCTCGTCGGTACGTTCACGTACCTCGGGAATCTTATCTTCATCCGTCCCGACGGCGTGCCAGTGCTTGTGCTGCGCTTCATGGCGGAGTACGAGTCAGGCGACGTAGTGCTTGAGGAAGGAAAGTTTACCGACTGGGCGTGGATCACTGCGCAAGACGCAGACTCCTACGATCTTCTCGGGGACGTTGCCGCAGAAATCAAAGACGCGGCAGCGCGCTAGTCTTGCAAAGCCCGGGGAAACCCGGGTTTTGATATACTGTTTATATCTATGGCAAACCTCTATCAAGAACGCTCAAGCAATCTCCTTCGTACCTGGCTTCTTATGGGCGGGTTCTTCGTGCTGGTGATCTTGATTGGCTGGGCGATCTCAGGCTACCTGGGCGACCCATCTATTTTGTATATTGCGGTTGGTATTGCGCTTCTCATGAACGTGGGCAGCTACTGGTTCTCCGACAAGCTCGTGCTCTCTATGACGGGCGCGAAGCCTGCAACGCGCGAAGAATATTTTGATCTGTATACGGTCACGGAGAACCTTGCGATTACGGCAGGACTTCCGATGCCAAAGCTCTACGTGATCAATGACCCTGCGCCAAACGCGTTTGCGACCGGGCGCGACGAGAAGCATGCGGTGGTTGCTGCAACGACGGGGCTCTTGTCCATGATGACCCGCGCAGAGCTTGAGGGCGTGATCGCGCATGAGCTTTCGCATATCAAGAACCGCGACATGCTTGTGATGACCGTTGCCGTCGTGCTCGCGGGTTTCATCGCTATTGTTGCGGACATGTTCCTTCGCGCATCAATGTTTGGAGGCGGGGACCGCGACAGCAAGGCGGGAGCCATCTTCGCGATTCTTGCGGTCGTGGCTGCCATCCTTGCGCCATTTGCAGCACAGCTTATCCAGCTTGCAATTTCCCGCCGCCGCGAATATCTCGCGGACGCATCAGGCGCGCTCTTGACTCGCTACCCGGAAGGACTTGCGACAGCGCTGCAGAAGATCAGTTCGTACGCAGCACCCATGAAGAGCGCGAGCCATGCAACGGCGCACTTGTTTATCGGCAACCCATTTGGTGCACGCGCCGGCAATATGCTCAATCGTCTCTTCTCGACGCATCCGCCAGTCGAGGATCGCGTGAAGCGGCTTCTGGGAAGCGAGTAGCTTTCGTGCTATAACTCCCCGTATTGGAGGCGTCGCATAGTGGTCTAGTGCACCATCTTGGAAAGATGGCAGGCTCGAAAGGGTCTCGAGAGTTCGAATCTCTCCGCCTCCGCCGATGAAATTCTTGGCGATCATTGCTGTCGTACTCCTGGCCTTCGCAGCGTTCTCGTTCAAAGAACGCGCTCAAGCGCCGGCTACGGTCGAACAATACTCGCTGGCGCAGATCGAAGTATCGGATACACCTGAGAAGCGTCAGCAAGGACTCTCGGATCGTACGGATGTGCCGCAGGATTACGGCATGCTCTTTATCTTTCCAGAAGCAGGAGACTATGGCTTCTGGATGAAGGATATGCATGTTGCAATCGACATGCTTTGGCTTGCCGACGATGGCACTATTCGCGGCATCACCGCCAACGTCTCTCCGGACACCTATCCAAACACCTTCCATCCGCCTGTTCCCGTCCGCTACGTGCTTGAAACCAAAGCAGGCGAGGCAGCGCGCAAAGGATGGAGCGTCGGCACTAAGCTTTCCCTGCCTCTGTAAGCGTGGTATAATCCACTACGGACCAGCGTAGGCGATCGCTCCACGTTTCGTGGGGAGGAAAGTCCGAGCACAGGCAGGCAACTGCAGTCTGGTAGCGGGTAATACCCGTCCGCCGCGAGGCGCGAGGTGCGAACAGTGACGTCAACGGCGAAAGCCCGAGACATCCTTTACGGATGAACTTCATCGGAAGATGAAGATGAAACGGCCAAATCCTTACCGCTGTGCAAGGCCGTGCCCGCCGTTGTGCGGGAGCGCCGCTCGAGCGCATGCGTAAGCATGCGCCCAGATAGATGATCGTCCACGACAGAACTCGGCTTACCGCGCTGGTCCAACACCATGCAAACGCTCGCCTCACGGCGGGCGTTTGCTCTATCCACGCAGTTATATAAAGAGGAACGAGCGTATTTGCTATACTTTTTGTATTACTAAGGGCATTAGTACGCTATTTATTCTATGCACGAGTCTCATGCGAGAACTTCGCGGTTCTCCTTCGACACTGCAGCAACCTGGCTGCTTGGCGCTACCGCATTTCTGTCGGTTGTTGCCTTTATCCCGTTTGGCAATGTTTCATTCTTCGGAACTAAAGTAAGCATCATTGCGATCGGCGCGGTGCTCGCCTTCATTGCGTATGTTATTGCGCGACTATTGCGCGGCAGTCTTGTCGTGCCGCCGATGAGTCTTCTGGGGGCGGTATGGCTGCTTCCGGTTGCGTACTTGCTTTCAGCGCTCTTTTCCGGCACAGCGCTTCTGCCGGCTCTGCTTGGCATTGAAATCGAAGTAGACACCTTCGGCTTCGTGCTCACGCTCGCCCTTCTGTCGACCTTGGCGGCGCTTGCCCTTCGCCGTGATCGCGACTACCAGGTATTCTTCGGCTCCCTTGGCGCGGGCATCGCGCTTGCGCTCGTGTTCCAAGTAGGCGTATTCATCGCCGCGCGCTTCATCCCAACGCTTGCACCGACCGGCAACTTGGTCGGCACCTTTGCGGATCTTGGCATGGTTGCAGGCCTTGGCGTCGTGCTGTCTCTGGTTGCGCTTCGCACTCTCGCGCTCGGGAAGCGCATTCGCACCGTTGCATGGATAGGACTCGTCATTGCGCTCTTTATTCTGGTTCTCGTTAACTCAGCGCTGTTGTGGGTATCGGTTGGCCTCGTTGCGCTCGCGCTCTTTATCGAGACTCTGCTTCGTCGCCGTAAAGGAGGCATGGATGATGATCTTGAGGGCGCGCAGACCCTCCATGAGGAGGCAACCTCTGAACACACAGGCGGCGCGTTTGGCGCAGCGGTCGTCACCTTGCTTGCAGGCGTATTTTTCCTGGTTGCAGGTGGCACGGTAGGCGGCGCAATCGGATCAGTGCTTGGCGTTAACACCATCGACGTCCGTCCGTCCTGGCAGTCCACCTTCCTGATCGGCAGCCACACGTACGCATCGTCTCCGTTGTTTGGCTCGGGTCCTGCAACCTTCGATGAACAGTGGCTCAAGTTCCGCGATCGCAGTCTCAATGACAGCATCTTCTGGAACATCGACTTCGCGTCAGGCATCGGCTACATTCCGACTTCCTTCGTCACGACCGGCATCGTGGGTGTCATCGCATGGCTTGCGCTCCTCGGCTTCTTCCTCTATGCAGGCGCACGTCTTCTCTTGTTCCGCCTTCCTTCAGATAGCACGCTTCGCTTTGCGGCACTCGCGTCCTTCGTGGGAGCGGCGTACGCGCTTGTGGTTGCGTTTTTCTCGGTCCCGGGGCCAGTCTTGCTCGCGCTCGGATTCCTCTTGCTTGGCGTCTTCGTTTCAACGATCCGCCATGGCAAAGAGCGCTCTGAGTGGGGAATCGTATTCTCCAAGAGTCCGCGTATCGGATTTGCAGTGGTGTTTCTCCTGACACTGCTTCTCCTTGCAGCAATTGCAGCGGCGTATCTCGTCGTCGAGCGCTACCTTGCAAGCGCCTACCTCGGCCAGGCAAATGCCGCACTTTCCGCGGGCGATCTTGACCGCGCAGAGGCAGCGCTCTCGCGCTCAGCAACCTTCCATCCGTCCGAGCGCGTCTTCCAGCTTGCTGCAGCTTCAGG
The DNA here is from genome assembly GCA_964615225.1 of uncultured Candidatus Saccharibacteria bacterium. GTDB lineage: Bacteria > Patescibacteriota > Minisyncoccia > Phycocordibacterales > Phycocordibacteraceae > C7867-001. The sequence goes on along the minus strand of CAZTMV010000005.1, from coordinate 13,480 downwards.
CGTTGAGCGCATGCGCCGCATTGCAAATGATTCATCGCTTTCGCAGGCGAGTGCGCAGCAGCAGTTCCAGACGGCGCTTACCGCTGCTGTGAACTCGGGTCTAGAGGCAGTGCGCGTAGGACCGAACAACTACCAGAACTGGAACGTGCTCGGCTCGGTGTACCAGAGCGTTGCTGTTCTTGACGTTGCGGGCGCGTACCAGGGAGCAAAGGAAGCGTACGATCGCGCGATCGCATTGAATCCGACCTCACCCGCAATTCCGTTTGTCATCGCACAGCTAGAGATTGCGGAAGGCAACACGGCAGCAGCCGAAGAGCGCCTGCTCTCCTCGATTAACTTAAAACGCGATTACATCCCAAGCATTCTGCTTCTCTCACAGCTTGAGATTCAGCTCGGCAAGGCGTCCGAAGCGCTTCAGGCGGCAGAGGCTGCGGCGTACTTTGCACCAAACGATCCGGCAGTCTTGTTCCAGGTTGGCCTGCTGCGCTCGGGAACCGGTGACTATGCTGGCGCCGTTACTGCTCTTGCACGTGCCGTAGAGCTCAATCCGCAGTACGCAAACGCCCGCTTCTTCTTGGCTGCCATGTATGCCCGCCAGGGAGAAACCGAGCTTGCGCTCGCAGAGCTTCGCACTATCGCCGGCTACTCCGAGCAGAATGCTACAGCGGTCGCCGAAGATATTGCGGCGCTTGAGCGCGGCGAGAACCCGTTCCCGCTCACGCGCCTGCGCACCCTTGGCATTCCACAGCCTCCGGTGCAGGAACCTGAGGATGCGCCCGTAGAATAAAGGGTAATGGTGCAGGGAATCCTCAGAACGCTCTCCACATCCGTACGCGGCCTGCACCAGGCCGCGTACCTGTTGGCTGGTCTCACGCTCGTATCCCAGGTGCTCGCTCTGCTTCGCGACCGTATCTTTGCGCATGCCTTTGGTGCGGGCGCTACGCTTGACCTCTACTACGCAGCGTTTCGCATTCCTGACCTGGTGTTCGCACTCATTGCATCGTTAGTGTCTGCGTACGTGCTCATTCCGAGAATCGCCAAGCGCGATCCGAGTGAGTCGAGAAAGCTTTTGTCGCATGCGTCATCGTTCTTACTGATTGGCGGCGGGTTCTTGTGCGTTGTGCTTGCAGTAGCTATGCCGCAGTTGCTTGCGTTGTTCTTCCCGGATTTTGCGACTGCGCCCGGATTCGTTGATCTTGCGCGCCTGCTGCTCCTGCAGCCGATCTTGCTTGGGTTGTCTGGCGTATTCACGAGCGTGACGCAGGTTGAGCGCCGGTTCGGGCTCTTCGCGCTCTCGCCGGTCGTGTATAACCTGGGCATCATCGCGGGAACGATCTTCCTTTATCCATCGATGGGAATTATGGGTATTGGCGTGGGCGTGGTGCTGGGCGCGCTCGCGCACGTGCTTATCCATATTCCGGTGTTGGGTGGGGCACGACTGCTTCCGCGCCTCGTGGTCCCATCCCCGTCACTGATCTGGTCGGTGATGAAAGATTCAGTGCCGCGCTCGATGGCGCTCTCGTTCGGTGCTTTTACGACGCTTGCGCTCACATCGCTTGCGGCGCATACGGGAAGTGGTGGCGTGTCCGTGTTTACGCTTGCAGGAAATCTTGCAGCAGTTCCGCTTGCCTTGATCGGAGCATCGTACGCGACTGCTGCGTTTCCGGTGTTGTCTGAGGAGGCGGAAAACAAACGCACGGATGCGTTCAAAACAACCCTGTCTGCAGCAGGCCGCCACCTCATTTTCTGGTCGGTGACCGCAGCCTTGCTCACCATCGTGCTTCGCGCGCATCTGGTGCGCGTCATTTACGGCACGGGAGCATTCGACTGGGATGCGACGCGTCTTACCGCTGCGTTGCTTGGCGTGCTTATCATCGGGCTTGTGGCGCAGGGACTTGTGCTGCTTGCGTCACGCGCGTTCTACGCAGCAAAGCGCTCCTGGAATCCGCTCATCATCCAGGTGGCGGGTCTCTTCGTGTCGGTGGGATGTGCTTATCTGTTTTTGTGGCTTGCGGCAACGCAGCCATTCTTCCGTGATTTCATGGAAGCACTGCTTCGCATCGAAGACGTTCCGGGAACCTGGATTGTGTTTGTGGCGCTTGGAGCAACTGTGGGCCAGCTGTTCATGGGCCTCTTGGCGCTCGTGACGTTGCGTTCGGTAGCGCCAGGCGTCGCGTCGTCCTTGGTGCGTCCCTTGTTTGAGGGCGCGGGCGCGGGACTCGTGGGTGCATTCGCAGCCTACAGCCTTCTTGCGCTGACTGGAAATATTGCGCCTCTGACGACGGTTGCGAGCGTCTTCACGCAGGGCCTGTTCGCTGGTATGGTGGGTCTTGCAGCCTCCGCAGCGGTCCTGATTCTCCTTGAAAACAGGGAGTTCAGGGACCTCTTTGCGGCCCTACGCCGCATTGCGGATAAGGCGCTCCCGCCGTCCGGCACGGTACTCAATGACCAAGCAAATCCGTAACTTTTCCATTATTGCGCACATCGATCACGGCAAGTCCACGCTTGCCGATCGCATGCTTGAGCGCACAGGCACTATCGAGGCGCGCAAGATGCGCGACCAGGTACTCGACTCCATGGACTTGGAACGCGAGCGCGGCATCACAATCAAGATGCAGCCGGCGCGCATGCGTTTCAAGGCTGCTGACGGCACTGACTACGTACTGAATCTTATTGATACGCCGGGACATATCGACTTTGCCTACGAGGTATCTCGTGCGCTCACGGCCGTTGAAGGCGTGATTCTGCTTGTCGACTCAACGCAGGGCGTACAGGCACAGACACTTACCACGCTGTCTATGGCAAAGGCTGCAGGCTGCGTGGTGATTCCGGTCATTTCAAAGATTGATTCGCCGTACGCACGCCCCGATGATGTACGTCTTGAGCTTGCAACTTTGCTTGGCGTTGAAGAGGATACGGTGCTTGCGGTTTCTGGCCGCACTGGCGACGGCGTTGAGGCTTTGCTGCAGGCGATCGTTGAGCGCGTGCCTGCGCCAAGAGCAGAAGAAGCTCCGGAAGCGCGCGCCACCATCTTCGACTTTTCCTACTCAACGCATCGTGGTATTGCAGTCTACGTGCGCGTGTTCGACGGCACGATCAAGAAAGGGGACGCGCTCGAGTTTCGTGCAGCAGGCAAGCGCTTTGTTTCGCTTGAGGCCGGCATCTTCACGCCAGGCGAAACACCGGTAGAAGCGCTCGGTCCGGGAGAGATTGGCTACGTGGTAACAGGCATCAAAGAGCCGGGCGTTGTGGCGGTAGGAGATACGATCAGCTTGCAGGGTGGGAAGCTCGCTGCGCTCCCCGGCTTTGCGCGCCCGCGTCCGGTCGTATGGGCCTCCATCTACCCGGAAAGCCAGGACGATTTGAATGATCTGAAGCAGTCCTTGGAGCGCCTGCGTCTCACCGACTCCTCGCTCTCGTTTGAAGAGGAGTCGTCTGGCGTGCTTGGCCGCGGGTTCCGCTGCGGTTTCTTGGGCATGCTCCATTTGGAAATTGTGACTGAGCGCTTGCGCCGCGAGTTCAACCTCACGCTCGTGGTCACTATTCCTACGATTGAATACTCGGTTACGTCCAAGGGAAAGAAGGAAATTGTGTACACGCCATCCAAGTTCCCGCTGCATGGCGATATTGAGCTTATCGAAGAGCCGTGGGCGAAGCTGACCTTGATCACCCCGTCAGATTATTTGTCAGGGCTGTTGCAGCTTTTGCATGATCACGAGGCTGTTGTTGGAGACACAACGACCTATGGCGATGGGCGCATTGAGCTGACTGCTGAGATTCCGCTTCGCGAACTGATGCGCGGGTTCTTCGACCGCGTCAAAAACGTTTCTTCAGGATACGCATCCCTCTCCTACGAGCTTCTGGATTCTCGCGTTGCTGACGTGGTGCGCCTTGATATTTTGGTTGGCGAAGAAGAGGTACCGGCATTCGCCCGCATCGTGAGCCGCCGCAGAGTGCAGGAAGAGGGTGAGCGCATGGTGGAGAAACTGCACCAGATTCTCCCGAAGCAGCTGCAAGTCACGAAGATTCAGGCTCGTTCCTTGGGACGCATTATTTCCTCTCGCACGCTGTCAGCGCTTCGCAAAGACGTGACGGGTTACTTGTACGGCGGCGACGTTTCGCGCAAGCAGAAACTGCTGCAGAAGCAGAAGAAAGGAAAGAAGCACCGCGCCCAGTTCGATAAGAACCGTGTGGAAATTCCCGAGGACGTGTTCATGAAGATGGTGCAGGAAAGCGAGCGCTAGAGCTTTGGTATAGTTGGTTCATGCGCCGCAAACGTCGTCCACCGCGCGATTATCTGATCGCAGGAGTACTCCTACTCCTGTTTCTATGGCTTTCCTGGCAGGTCTTCGGGATTTACTTGAAAGAAGAGCGTGCGCGCAAGGCCGCGGATGATGCACGTGCAGAACTTGCCGCACTTTCTGAGCGCGAAGCGACGCTGCGTGAGAACCTTGAGGACCTGTCGACTGAGCGCGGACAGGAAGCGTCATACCGTGAGACGTATGGCGTTGCGCGTCCGGGCGAGGAGGTTATTATCGTGGTGCCAGCAGGGGATGGGGAGGAGCTTGGCGAGCTTCCTTGGTGGCGCACATTTTTGGGCTTTTTTGGCCTCTAGCGGATATAGTTTAGTGGCAGAACTGCTGCTTCCCAAGCAGCGAGCGGGAGTTCGATTCTCCCTATCCGCACCGATAGCTGGTATACTTATGCGTACCTAACGAATTATTGCTATGGACAAGACCGTCACTATTTACACCACGCCTTCCTGCCATTTCTGCCACATGAGCAAGGAGTTTTTCAAGGCTAACGGCGTCACGTACACCGAAGTCGATGTTGCTGCAGACGCTGCAAAGCGCGCGGAAATGATCGATAAGAGCGGCCAGATGGGCGTTCCGGTCATCATGATCGGCGATGACCTTGTCGTCGGCTTCGATAAACGCCGCCTCTCCGAGCTTCTGGGTATTGGCGAAGCGCCGATGGCTGCCTAAGTTTCTTACACAAGCCCCGTCGGTAGAGTACCGGCGGGGTTTTGTGGTAGTGTGCCGGTACGCCTCTGTAGTTCAATGGATAGAACATCTCACTCCTAACGAGATAATGTAGGTTCGATTCCTGCCGGAGGCACCAAAAGCGAGCTATACTAGCCAATAATGGAACAGCCGACTAAGCTCGAAGAGCTGCAGGATTTGCTTGAAGAGAATATTGAGCTTGCCCGCGAGAATAACAAGCTCCTCAAGCGCATGCATCGCATGGCCTTGATCGGCGGCACGGTCAAAGCCCTTATCTGGATCGGAGTGCTCGTGGCCTCCGGCTACTTCACGCTCGTGTATCTGGAGCCTCTCCTGACGCAATTTCAGGGCATACAGGGGCACCAGTATCAGGCCCTCTTTGACCTCTATAACGGCCAATTTGGCCAATAGAAAAGGGAGGGGCGATATGCTAGTATCCTCATATTGCTTGGATAGCTCAGTTGGTAGAGCACTTCCCTGAAGAGGAAGGGGTCCCCGGTTCGAGCCCGGGTCCAAGCACCAGATGTCCCCATCCAGCACGTTTTCCAAAGTGCTCGCATGGGCCGCTCGGCATGAGCGACGCCTTGGCGCTGTATTGTTTGCGTTTGGATTCCTGACCGACCTTCTGACCTTCGGCTTGTTGCCGGTAGGGGTAGTCAGCATCTTTTTCCTCTCATATTTGGTGCTTGCGGCAGTCACTACGTTTGGCACACATCTCATTTCCGTCTACAAAGAGCGCGACGTGTGGTGGCGCAAGACGCTTGCGGTCCTGTTTCCGCTTGGCGCGCAGTATGCGCTTGGAGGATTATTCTCGGGATTCGTGGTGTTTTACACCAAGAGTTCGGTCGTCGCGGTTTCCTGGCCGTTCATCCTGCTTCTTGCGCTGGTGTACTTCGGCAATGAGTATTTCCGCAAGCACAAAGAGCATCTGGTATTCCAGACCGTGCTCTTCTTTTTCGCACTCTATGCGTACCTGATCTTTGCGCTCCCGCTTCTCTTGGGACAGATCGGACCGTGGACCTTCGTCGGCAGCACGCTCCTAACCATTGGTGTCTTCGGATTGTTTATGTTACTGCTTCGCCTCGTGAACAAGGTGCGCTTTACGGAAAGCGCACGACAGATCGGGGTTGCCTGCGCTGGCGTGATAGTACTCGTGTCCGGTTCCTATTTCACGGGCCTTATTCCGCCGATTCCGCTCGCGCTCTCGGATTCCGGCATGTATCACTCGCTCTCGCGCACAGCAAGCGGCTACGTAGCGCAGGCAGAGGCTCCTAAAGAGTGGTGGGATATTCGAACGCAGAAGGTGCATCACGTGCCAGGCTCGTTTGTGTATGCGTACAGCGCCGTCAGTTCTCCCATTTCGTTTTCGAGTACCGTCGTGCACCGCTGGCAGCGAAATGTAGGCGGGAAATGGGTAACCGAAAGCAGGATCAGTTTCCCGATCACGGGCGGCAGGGAAGGCGGCTATCGCGGGTACAGCGCGAAAGCAAACCTCACGCCAGGCAAGTGGATGGTATCGGTAGAAACAGAAGGCGGACAGGTGATCGGCCGCATCCACTTTGATGTGGTGTCTGGTACGCCAGTTTTGGAAGAAGTCTCCTTGTAGTAGAAATTGACGAACTTTATTAAAATGGTATAAATAGACCCTCCGCTCTAACGGGTGGAAGTGTCACAACTCAGGAGGAAGCCATGCGCTTCTTTGCACATTGGAAGGTGTTGGCTCTTGCGGCAAGTTTCGCGCTCGCAACAACTAATGCCTATGCTGATGAAACCACGTATCGTTTCGACATCCCGGCCCAGCCGGTATGGGAAGCGGTTAAGGATTTCGTCGACGCATCACAGGCCGGCGGCGCCGGGGCAATGCCCGATCTTGATCGGAGCAGCATTATTTCGGCTCCAGTCCGCGGTACTTTCACCAGAGCGCAGGCGATCGAACGAATGCTTGCCGGCACCGGATGCACGCTCAGGTCCCTGGGCAGCACGTCGGCAGACTTCTTCTTTCTTGAATGTCCGCCGCCCGCTAGCATCTCATGATCTTATAACAAAAAGGCCGCCTCTCGGGCGGCCTTTCTTGTTAGCTGCTCTTGATCCTGAGCTTGGTCTGGCGAGTGCGGTCAAGCTTAGGAAGCGTGATCGTGAGAAGGCCGTCCTTGGATGAGGCAGAGGCGCCGTCTACATCCACTTCTTGCGGCAGCATAATGGTGCGCGCGAATGAACCCCAGAACAGTTCCTGATTGAAATAGTCCGAGCTGTCAGCGCGCTCCTCGCGCGATCCCTCGATAACGACCATGTCGCGGCTAATAGAGACGTTCATGTCCTCTCCGCGCACACCCGCGATAAAGGTGCGGATCACCAGATCATTAGCGGTCTGGTACATGTCGACCGGGAGGTGTCCCTCAGTCTTCTCCGGGATGGAAGATGCGGGCGCTTGGCCTACGGGAACAGTACGGCGCTCAGTCGGAGCAAAGTCCTCCTCGAACTCATAGTCATCATCGTGCTGGGAACCGGAGAGCCGCTGGAAGAGTGAGCGCTTTTTCATGTGCTAGCAGGTGTTTTTTGGTAATGTGCGGTCCCTAAAGTATTTGAGAACCTCAAAGGCTGCGAAGAAGACGATCGCACCGGTCCATACCAGGAAGAACGCGAGGATGGTGTGCGATCCATCTTCTTGAATTATAAAAAAGTTAAAGAGTGCATGCAACGCGATCGCAAGGATAAGTCCTACGGACGCGGCAATAGTGCGCACGACACGGCTTGATTGGTAGGTGAACGCAAGCGCAAACCCGATCGCAGACGACGCAACGACGTGCAGCAAGGTGGCACCTATGAAGCGCAGATTATTCGTCACCAGTCCTGCAAGGAAGCGGCCCTGCGACAGAGGATCCAGAAGGAAAAGAGCGTTTTCAAGCGCAGCGAACCCGAGCGCCACCGTGAGCATCGTTGCGACGATATCGAGCGGATTGCGAATCGCTGCCTTGCGCCAGAGCACTGCGGCTGCAGCCACGAGATATTTAAGTGTCTCCTCGGCAGTCGACCAGGCGATGATGACCGGAAGTCCGCCCGGGAGCATTTTCACCGCGTAGTCTTCAAGCGGGAGCACGAGCGGTACGGCCACCATGCCGGCCACAAACGCAAGAAACACTACCCAGCGTGGCTGCGGGCAGCGTCCTTCCTCTTTGAGAAGGAAATAAAGCCAGGCGAGGGCAGGCAGAAGGCCTCCCACGAATGCATAGCCTATGGTCTCAAGCTCCGGCATGCGCGTGCGGCCACTGCGCAACCATAAGTGGAGTCTCTACCTTCGGCAGTGACGACCAGATCTCTTCGGTGACGTAGGGCATGAAAGGATGCAAAAGCGCGAGCAGATCACGAAGCAGCTGCATAAGGAGCGCCTTGCGCGAGGCTTTTGCCGCTTCGTCCGTGCCTGCAAAGATCGGCTTTGACTCTTCTAGAATAACATCCGCAAGACGGTGCCATGCGTAGTGGTACAGCTTTTCGCTTGCAACGTGCAGACGCTGTTCCTCCATGTCCTTCGTCACATCGGCCGCAAGTTCGCGTACTTCGCGCGCAAGAAGTTCGTCCGCTTCAGATAGGGCTGCGGGGTCAGCATCTTCGGCGTGCTCGAGAATAAAGCGCGTAATGTTCCAGAGCTTGTTAGAGAAGTGCTTGTAGCCCTTGATCTTGTCCTCAGAAAGGCGCAAGTCCATGCCCGGGGCGTTGCCGACGACAAGCGACATGCGGACGGCGTCTGCGCCGAACTTTGCGATCATGTCGATCGGGTCGATGCCGTTACCAAGCGACTTGGAGAACTTCTGTCCCTTTGCATCGCGCACGATGCCGTGTAGGTACACGGTCTTGAACGGAATATCGCCAAGCGCGAACTGTGTCATGAGAATCATGCGTGCGATCCAGAAAAAGAGAATGTCATGGCCGGTTTCAAGTACGTCGGTCGGGTGGAAGCGGGAGAGATCCATCGCTTCTTCCGGCCAGCCAAGCGTGGAGAAGGTCCAGGCGCCTGACGAGAACCAGGTATCCAAGGTGTCCTCATCCTGCGTCCAGCCGTCTCCCTCGGGCTCTTCGCCTACGACTATCTTCTCGCCGCGGTACCACACCGGAACGCGGTGTCCGTACCAGATCTGGCGGCTGATGCACCAGTCGCGCAGGTTCTCGATCCAGTGGAAGTAGGTTTTATCAAAATGATCCGGAATGATCGTGATGCGTCCGTCTTGAATCGGCTCAAGCATGAGTTGCTTGAGCGATTTGTTTCCGCGCTCCTTGAGTGGCTTATTTACGTCGACAAACCACTGGAGCTTAATCTGCGGCTCGATGATGCCGCCGGTGCGTTCTGCGGTTGCGATACGGTGCTGGTAGTCCTCAATCTTCGTGACGAGTCCCTTTGCCTGCAGCTTCTCTATGATTTTCTCGCGCGCCTCGCTGATCTTCATGCCTGCAAATTCACCGGCAATAGGGAGGAGCTTGCCGCGGTCGTCGATGATCTGCTCTTTCTCGAGTCCATGGCGCTCGGCGATTTCAAAGTCCGCAACGGAGTGCCATGGCGTGATGGTCATGACGCCGGTACCAAACTCCATGTCGATAGCCTCGTCTTTGATGATGGTGGCTTCGATCGGGCCATTGATCCACTCAACGGTTAGCTTCTGGCCATGGTCGTACTCTTTGTAGCGCTCATCGGCAGGATGCATGACAACGTACTTGTCGCCGAACTTGGTTTCCGGGCGCGCTGTACCAATCACGAACGGACCATACTGTAGGTAGTAGAACTTCGTTGCCTCGTCTTTATAGACAAGTTCGTCGTCGGAAATAGTGGTCTGGCCCTTCGGATCCCAGTTCACGATGCGATGGCCGCGATAGATGAGTCCCGCGTCATACATGTCTTTAAAGAGGCGGCGTACTGCGCGGTTGCGCGTCTCATCGAGAGTAAACGCCTCGCGCGACCAGTCACATGAAGATCCCATAGCGCGGATTTGGCTGCGAATGGTACCGCGGCTCTCCTCGACAAACGTGTCGATGCGGCGCATGAGTTCATCGCGCCCGAGGTCGTAGCGGCTCTTGCCCTCGCTCTTGGAGATATCCTTTTCAACCTTCGACTGCGTTGCGATTGCGGCATGATCGGTACCGGGGAGCCAAAGCGCAGCGTAGCCCTGCATGCGGCGGAAACGCGTCATGATGTCCTGAAGGGTGAGTCCGAGTGCGTGTCCCATATGCAAAACGCCAGTCGCGTTCGGGGGCGGCATCATGATGGTAAATGGCATGCGCTCTTTGGCTCCCGGCAGGTTATCAGGGTTGAAATACCCGCTTCGTTCCCACGTCTCGTAGATGCGGCCTTCGGTCGCAACAGGGTCGTAGGGCTTGAGGAATTTGCCGTCCATTACGAGTGACTATAGCAAAGACCGCGCTATTTTGCGCGGTCTCTAAAGTGTCGCAATGGACCGGGGTTCAAGCGCTGCGCCGACTAAGCTGGTTTCTTTGTAGACCTTGCTACGGTCCCGGACACAGCTCCCTCAACATCCACTGTGTGAAAAGTATAGCACCGGATACATGCCTAAAGTTGACAATATGATTATATACTGTATATTGTTTTCGTAGCTCCCGCTCCGGGAGTTTGATCCTTACTAGGGAGGGCCCCATGGCCTCACATAAAGCAAAAGCTGCGCTTGAAAAGGCGCGTCGTGCGCAAGGCGGTTCGCAACAACTCGTGGAGCCACCGCGCCGGGTCGTTACGTCCCGCACGTCTATTGCCGAGCCGGACCTCATCGCTTCGTTCAAAATTTCGAAGGGCATGAAGTTCGACCTCGGCGGCGGCGTGGACAACAAAGCGTACGCGCTCAAGAAGCTCAACGTCAAAGGCGGCCGCATCTGCGTGCATGTCTATGGCGAAGCTCTGCACAGCCGGGTCGGCACCTGCGTGGCCGGCAAAGTGGTTCTGATGCGCAAAACGTACGACGACGGCAGCGACGAAGTCTATGCCGACTTCTTCGAGGTCAAAGGCGCCAACGCGACGCATACGCTCAACATCTACTCGAACGATCGCGAATACCGGGGCAACCCGCAAGACGCAGCGTTGCTCGAGCCGATTCTCACCGGCGTGCTGGTTATCGAACCGGTGCCGGCGCCCGCGAGCGTCGCAGCGTAAGCAAACGCAATCCCTTACTACAACCGAGCCCGGATCGACAGATCCGGGCTCTTTTGTTTATGCAAGCGACTGATTACCGTTTGCGGGAAAATCGCTCGAGTATTCCTGTTTCAAAGCGCGATAAAAGCCTGCAATACCGATCATCACTGCATTGTCGGTCGTAAGCTCGCCTTCGGGGATGCGAAGCGATACGTTCGGGTGTTCGTCTCGTACATGATTCATGAATTCGCGGCGGATATGGATGTTTGCGGACACGCCGCCTCCAAGTACCAGTGTTTGCGCGTTGGAGTCATCAAGCGCTTTCGATGTCTTCTTCCAGAGCACGTCTGCTGCGGCGTCCTCGAATGCGCGCGCAAGCTGCTCCTTTTCAATTTCAGTAAGCGTCTTGTCTTTCACTGCATACAACACTGCGGTCTTGAGTCCGCTGAATGAGAAATCCAGATCGCCGCTATCGATCATCGGGCGCGGTAGGGTAAACGGGTTGGTTCTCGGATCTTCGCGGTCCCGTTCGGCAAGCTTGGACACTTCCGGTCCGCCCGGATACGGAAGATCAAGCATACGCGCTACCTTATCGAATGCCTCGCCAACCGCATCATCTCGTGTTGAGCCAAGCAGTTTGTACGAGAGCCACTCGTTCATAACAACAAGTTCAGTGTGGCCGCCTGAAATCAGGAGGCCAAGAACTGGGAGTGCAACGTTATCAATCACGATCGCGTCCTCCTCTTTACGAGCGAGTGCGGCAAGGAAATGCCCCTCCATGTGATTGATCGGTATCAGTGGCACGTTCCAGGCTTTAGCGAGCGCCTTTGCGAAGTTGATACCCACCCACAGCGCAGGCTCGAGCCCGGGCCCAGCAGTAACTGCAATCGCATCGATGGCCGGCTTATTGTTTGCGGAAATAAAGGAAAGGAATGCGTCAGCAAGACCTGGCTCGCGCTCAAGCATCGAGGCAAACATTGTTCGCTCCTCCTCTGCAAGAACGCGCTCTGTTTCAATAAGCATTTCCGCTTCCTCAAGAGAGGCTGCAAGCAGCGGAACAAGATTCTTTGCGTGTTCGCGTTTAGCGATGGCAGGGAAGACACCCCCGTATTCTTTATGGATATCTACTTGGGATAGAAGCGCGTTGCCGAGCACGCGAAAGCGTGCGGACTGCTCATCTCCGCTGCACTCAAGTATGGAAACTGCGGTCTCGTCGCAGCTGGTCTCAATCGCGAGAATCTTCATCTAGCCACTGCACGTTCGAAGTGCGTTCTTTGCCTGGACGTTCAGCAACGTGTATTGCTTCGAAGTCTGCAAAAGAATTCCATACGCCCGTACTATCTGGTTGCCCTGCAACCGACCAGCGCACAACGCAGGTTCCATCTGAAAACACTACCCCCTCCAACACCTTTCCATTGTTGGATGGCTTATCAGTTTCAGAGGTTCGTATCAGCTCGAATCGTCTCATATGACTATGGTACCTCTTCCTCTAGCAGCGTCCATGGGAACGGTCCTTCGCGCGGGATAAGGAAGCCTGATGCATCGTGATGTCCGTTGCCGCCAAATTTTTGAGCAATCTTGGTAAGATCCACTGAGCCGTCGCCACGGATCGATACTCCGTATCCGTTAGGATGCGCGGCAACTACTATCGCAAATGGTCCTTTCTTTCGACAGAGAATATTTCCTACAAGAGATTTCATGGACTTCAAAGGGTGTGCGGTCGCGTAGTACACCTCATATCCTTCAAACGAGACGAGTTTTGCGTGGTCTGCTGCAAGTTGCGCAAGCAATTCAAAATACTCAGCATACGCGCGTGCTTTAATCAGCATCGCTTCGTAGGACGCTGGGTTATCAAAACTCTGGACGATCTGGTCCCATACAGCAAAGTCGTACGGCTGAACTTCGATAAAGGTTCCGATAGCACGAGTGTCTTCAAGCTTGAAGCGGAATAAGTCTCCATCCTCGATATGGTTCAAAAGCTTCGGGCGCGGAGCGTCCGGATGGAAGTAATCCCACGCGATGCCGCTTCCCGAACGGTCATTATCAAATACGTACTCAGGCATCGATTCAACAACGTCCTTCACGCCGATGTGGTGATCAAGCACGACAAGTCGCTTGGCTACTGCGACAAACTGATCCATAACCTCTTTGGTGTAGCAGAAGTCGAGGAAGTAGACAGTTGCATCGCGCACAAGCTCAGGGTTTGGAATATCTCCGCGGCCAAGTTCTACATACTCTGCGGAGTCTCCAAACTTCTTCCATGCAGCATATGCTGCGCCAAAGCCGTCAGGGCAGCCGTTTCCGTGATAAAGAATGACCGTCTTCATAGTCTAGATAGTAAACCGCACATACA
>CAZTMV010000004.1:20077-33403 GCA_964615225.1 uncultured Candidatus Saccharibacteria bacterium | reverse complement strand
TGATCTGCGCATCCGCGCGCTGTTCGCCTGCCGCGTCCGACGGCGGCAGATTCTTGTAGGACGCACACAATCGGTCTTCCAGGAAAAAGACCGCCTCATCAAGCACTGTGAACCCGCCCGATGCTTTGTGCCCACCAAAACCTGCAAACGTATCAACTGCTCCGCTCATAATCTCCACGACTGATACGCCCGGGCGCCCTGCACGACATGATCCCTTCAGCGTCATGCCGCCTTCCCTGCCCCACAAAAACACTGGACGCCCATACTCTTCTGCAATTGTGTTCGCAACGAGTCCCAAGAGTCCCGGGCGCCAATCTGGGTCTCCAAGCGCAATTACTTCAGGGATGTTGCCTTCTCGTTCAGCAAGTTTCTCATGCACAGCGCGTGTAATTGCAGCAGCGGTTGCACGGCGCGAACGGTTTGCTTTCTCAAGTTCTTTCGCAAGCTCTTCTGCGCGAGACTCGTCTGATGTTGTAAACAATTCAAACGCATCACGAGGCGTTCCCATACGGCTTGCTGCATTAATTCGGGGAGCGAGCATGAAACCAATATCTTCCTCAGTAATGAATCGCTGATTCACACGTGCAACTTTGCAGAGAGCCTGCAATCCAATCCTCGGAGACTTGCGCATCACGAGAATGCCGTACTTTGCAATGACACGGTTCTCGCCGATGAGTGGCACCATGTCCGCAATCGTTGCAAACCCTGCCATATCCAACAGCCACTTCTCCCAGCCTTCCGGTATAGCATCGCGTCCTTTGAATCCGTAGGCGAGCACACCGCACGCAAGCTTCCATGCGAGGCCTCCGCCGCAATAATCCTTGTATGAGGATGTTTCTTCTTCGCGCGCCTTCGGATCGATAATCGCGTACGCATCGGGAAGCTGTTCAGCTGGTAGGTGGTGATCGGTCAGGATTACATCAATGCCAAGCTCTTTCGCTGTTGCGATAGCCTCAACATCCGTAATGCCACAGTCGACCGTAATAAGCACCTTCGTACCTGCCTTCGCAAGCTTTTTCACTCCCGCAACAGATACACCAAACCCTTCTTCATGGCGATGCGGGATGTAGTTGTCGAACTTCGCACCTGCTTTCTGCAGAAAATCGTGCAGTATCACTCCGCCTGGAATACCATCGCAGTCATAATCGCTCCAGACCGTAATGTGCTCTCCCGCATCAATGGCACGCGAGATGCGTGCTGCCGCTTTCTCCATATCCAGGATCTGCATCGGATCCTGTATGTGTTCTTCGTAGGAAGGATCCAGAAATGCGATAGCCTCTTCTCTTGTAGTAATACCGCGGCGTGCAAGTAGCGCGGCCGTCAGGTCATCGTACTCAGCAAGCTCAGCGCGAAGGTCATCAGGGATAGGATCATGGAGTAAGAACATGCCTGGCGATTGTACCAAAAACTGGGTATCTTAGTACTTATGGAGGACACCATTTTCATGAAGATTATCCGCCGCGAGGCGCCTGCAGAGATTGTGTACGAGGATGAGGACACACTCGCCTTTCTCTCGACTGGCCCGAATGTGCCAGGCCATACGCTTGTGATTCCTAAGAAGCCCGTGCGAAACATTTTCGACATAGACGATGAAACCTTGGCAGCCGTTATGCGCACCGTGCGCAAAGTCGCCCCAGCAGTGCGAGACGCAGTAGGCGCCAAGGGCGTACATATAAACTCAAACCATGAACCAGAGGCAGGCCAGGAGGTGTTTCACCTGCACTTCCATATCATTCCGCGCGTGAGCCGTGACACGTTCGAGTTCTGGCCGCACGGAGAATACAAAGAGGGGGAGAAAGAGGAAGTGGGCGCAAAGATCCGTGCCAAACTCACCTAGCGCAGCGCCTCTACACCCGGCAACGTTCCATACGCTAAGTAATCGAGCATCGCGCCGCCGCCCGTTGAAATAAACGAGTAGTGCTCCGAGAGGTCGAGCGTCTCTACTGCAGCAACGGTGTCTCCCCCGCCAAGAATGGAACGTGCGCCTGATGCTGCAACCGCGCGCGCAAGCGTTGCCGTACTGTCCATAAACCCGTCTTCATAACGACCCAAGGGACCGTTCCACAATACGGTCTTTGTTTTGTGTACGAGCTCTGAGAGCGCAGCTGCCGTATGCGGACCCGCGTCGAGAATCATTTCGTCACTTTGCACATCATTCAATTGTGTAACGCGCGCATGCTCGCGCGACTCTCCCCGCTTTGCAACGATTACGTCAACCGGCACGACGAGCTTTGGGTTGGCAAGTAACACCTTGATACGCTCCCTTCCCTCATCAGATACGAGCGAACTACCAACGGAATATCCCTTTGCGCGAATGAAGTCGTTGGCGAGCGCGCCTCCTACAAACACATGGTCATAGGTTTTTAAAAGCTGGATGAGCACCGGTTCTTTGGTTGCAAACTTCGCGCCTCCGATAATCGCAACGGAGGGGCGCTTTGGCGAGAGTGCCTCGGTGAGCGCTGCAACTTCTGCTTCAAGCGTGAGGCCGGCATATGAAGGCAGTAGCGCTGGAACACCAACAACCGACGCATGCTCGCGATGACACACGTCAAACGAATCTTGTACGAACACGTCTGCGAGCATCGCAAGCTCCTTCGCAAACTCAGGATCATTTGCCTCCTCTCCCTTGTTGCGGCGTAGGTTCTCAAGCATCAGCACACTGCCGGGAGCCATGTTGCGCACTGCAGCCCGCGCTTCGCTTCCAATAGAAACTGAACACCAGGAAAGATTGGGGATCATCGACTTCATAGCCTCATACACTGGCTGTAAGGTTTCTGTCCCCTTCCCGCTCACGTGACTGATGAGCACCACCTTGGCGTGGCGCTCAGTCAGATACTTGATTGTCGGGAGCGCGCTCTGGAGCCGAAACGCATTCTGCACGCGCCCATCTTGCATAGGAGCGTTCAACGACGTGCGAAGCAGCACCGGAATGTGTTCAAGCACCGGAATGTCGCGAATGGTTCGCATGCATTAGGCAAGCGCTTTCACCAAGTTCGGGAACATGCCGGGATCCACGCTCGCATGTCCCACTAAGAACCCATCGACATTGCTGCCGCCTGCAAGTCCGCGAATGTTGCTTGCCTCTACCGAGCCTCCATACAACACAACCGCTTTCGCTGCAGCTTTGCCTGGAAGATAATTCCCAAGCACCTTGCGAATATAGAGCACCATTTCGCCAAGATCAGATGCAGCAATAGAGTCTGCGGCTTGCTTGCCGATAGCCCAGAGTGGTTCGTACGCGATGATGACCGACAAGCGCTGCTTCGGGTCCAGTGGCGCAAAAACCGATCCGATTTGCTGCTTAAGGCCAAGCAGATAGCGCGCGTCAGCGTCGCGCTCACGCTCACCGACACACACAATCGGCGTAAGACCTTCTGCAAGCACGCGCTTCACCTTCTCAGCGACAACTGCGTCCGTCTCCCCCATCGCCCGGCGCTCGGAGTGTCCTACGATCACATACTTTGCGCCGATGCTACGCAGCACGGCTGCAGACACTTCTCCTGTCGCGTTCCCGACGGTTGTCGTTGAAACATCCTGCGCACCAAAGGAAACCTTAGAGCGATTGCCTGGCGCTAGAAGTCCAAGCAAGGGCGCAGGTGGCACGAGCACAAGTTTGACGCGGCGAACGCTTGCAAGCCGCTTGGCGGAAGCAAGCAGTTTCTTGGCCTCTTCGCGGGTTTCTACGTAGGTTTTCCAGTTAGCAACAATGAGCATTGCTTCCATGATACCAGGTCAACGCCTCCCTATATTGACTTTTGTATATAAATATGGTACTATGGTAACGCGAGCAGTGATGTGCTCGCGTTACGTGAGGAGTAACTGAAATGGCAAAAAGAAAAACTTCGACATCAGGACGCGAACCTGATGAACGGAGCGCCAATGCCGTCGACCGGCATGTAGGCGAGCGGGTACGATCTACCCGTCTCGAACGCCAAATGTCTCAAGAGCGACTCGCTGAAATCCTCGGAGTTACCTTTCAGCAGGTACAGAAGTATGAGAAAGGGACAAATCGTATTGCCGCTAGTCGGCTCTACGACATCTCGCTAGCGTTTGACGTGTCAGTGAACTACTTCTTCAAAGGTCTCCCGACCGCGAAGAAGATCGGTGACGATGACCTGGACCAGGAAAAGCGTGCGCGAACCGCACGTGAAATCACTGCTCTGGCGACTCAAATCGTGCAACTCTCTGACAAACTGAGCGACTAGAAGAGTACCTAACTCGTGTTTCATCTTGGAACATCACCTTGCGCGACCTTCGGGTCGCGCTCTTTTTTATATAGAAAACCGCCCCTCCGTGGGAGGGGCGGTCGAAAGAACATGGGGAGTGTCAGGCTGGTGATGCAGCCAGACTAAAGCGCGAACACCTGCCCCACGTCTGGAAGTATTGTACACGATACTCTTGATTCGTCAAGAGGTTCAAACGCACGCCTGTCACTATAAAAGCAAACGAGCACCCCTTTCGAGGTGCTCGTCGTGAGCTTGCGTCAGCTGTGTTCGCAGAACCAGTTTGAGCCGGATTCGTCGAGAGAGGCTTTGCCGCCCGACTCACGACACTCCCTGATCAATGGACCAAGAGCGCACGTAAAACCAACGAGGGTCTCACGGTCCGTCTCACGGTAGATCAGCTCGATTGCCGAGCCGCCACTTGGGCTGCGGCAGGCGTCACGAGCAGTAGCTTCATCCGCATATACAGGATGAAGCTGTGGAGCTTGTTGTGGCGGTGCCCGCTGAACGTCGCTGCCGCATGCAGTAAGCATGCAGGACAACGCAAGTATCGTTGTGCGAAATAACATGAGGGGTAAGCCTCTGTTGGAACCGTGCGAATGCACGATTTACCTAAGAAAATAGTAACTTATATTATTTACACTTGTCAATAGTATGACCCCAACGTCGTCCAGACAGTCCGTATCAAAACGCATTGAGCAGCATCCCGTCGTATGCTATTTAACTAGAAGACTCACCTATGCATGGAGTGAGAGATGGGAAAGGTCGTATCGCTCTTTGGAAAGTCTTCTGAACCAGAGCCCTCTGCCGAGGTCTCGGAAGACAAGATAAAAGAAGAAGCACAAAACCTGGTCGAAGACTACCGCTACGTAGAAGCAAATCCCGAGCGCATCAAGCAAACCAACATGGTCGGCGACGAAATGACCAACTACTTGTTTGACGTCGTCGGACTCGTCAAAAGCGACAACAGTCTTGAGCTCCGGCGCGCGGCACTCAAAAGCCATAGCATCCAACAGCTCACTGACTACATCGTCGATTCTGCAAGAATGCAGTGGCGAGCTCAGCCGCACATGTACGGCGCCGCGTATGTTGAATGGTTCGACCGCTTGCGCGCGGTTGCAGCCTTAAAGGAAGCGCTTGGAGACAAGCTGAAGTAGCAACTATCCCGGACACTCATTGCTGAGTGACCGGGATTTTTATTACATATCAATAAAAAGGCCGCTCGCAGACCTTTCAGTCTAGAATCGGGCGGTGTGTACAAGAAGCTTGGTACGCAACTCGTGTGCGCAAAGCTTCCCCGATGCGAGCGGCCAGGACAGACTCCGTGGCTTTGAGGCGGTTAGGCCTCGCTATTCCGTACGACTCTTGTCCAAGGAGCCGGGAGTAGCCTCACTATATACCAATAAGATACCCAACAGCCAGCTGCGTCAGGCAATAGAAGACCTACTCCTCGCGCCAGTCTACGAACTGATAATCGCTTGAAACGAGCGGCGTGAAGGCCGGCGGGTCGGATGCAATGCGGCGGTCATAGGAGTCGACGCGGTTCTGGAATCCTTTCGCGTAGCTGCCGCAGAAGCTCGTCCACTTGGTTCCCGTGCGTTTGTTGGACACCGTTGTGCCAAGAATAGTCAACGTACCGGTCTTGTCTGCATACGTACAAGAATCATAAGCGTTCATGCCGAACGCCCCGCCCTGCGCGATAAAAATGCCATTGAGGGTCATAGTGTTTGGCGCAGACGGTGAAATAAGCACGTTGTTCTCCGCAACGAGCGTGAGACCCTTCGTACCGTCCTGCGTTTCGTATTCAATGTTATTCAAGAGATACGCATTAGGTGCTACTCCCGCATTCACGACGTTTGCCGCAACTAACGTAACTTTTGAAGGAATGGTTCCCTGCACCCACACGTTGTCCTCGATGAAGATAAGGCCACAAGACGCAGGAATGGTGCGAGTTTGGTAGAAATCATCGTCATTGATGAGCGCCCAGTCATCGCTATCGTCTGCCGGATTCACCGGCGTCACCGCAAGATTAGTGAGATCGTGCACTCGATACACCGAGATGGTGTCGTTAGCGTTGAATACGAGACGATATCCGCGCCAGTAGCTCTCGTTGTTCTGGTTAGTGCCCGAGCTGTAACGGCCGTAGTAGATGCCGTTGGTTTGCGCAAGCGTCTTCAACATACCAAAATCTGCAGCAATGGCATTGAAGTCGACTTGCGGCGTTGGATACGACCATAGATCCTGGTTGGGCCCTGAACCAACTACGCCTGGCGCATTGTTCTGGGTCGGCGAGCAGCCGTAGGTGCTCGTACAGGTCCAGTTAGCTAAGGAGCTGGTGACCGGAGAGTTTGCGGTTCCGTCCATGCGCACTCCCCCGTTTGAGTGATAGGGACCAAGAATGGTGCGGTCATCACCAGCCCATACCGAGTCATTCAATATATAGGAATAGGTGCCAACTGATGGGCGCGCATAGCGAGCAGACAACGTACGAGACACCGATGGCGCGTCAGCAGGTGTACCGGTCGATGTGATATCAACCGAGGTCAGCTGTCCGCAGGTTTGGTTGCCATTAATGGAGAGCGTGAAGTTCCCCGCAACGCCTGTCTCAGGATCATCATAGGAAATGGTGTAGGGGCCCGGAGACCCAGTACCGTTTTGCACGTCGTTTGGATAGTGTGCTAGGCGCCATTTGTAGTACTCAAGTCCTGCTTCCGCAAGCGAGAATGCTTCTGCTAAGGATGCATTGCGGCTCTGCAGTCTGTTTTCCGACAATACATACAGCGAGAGTCCACCGAACACCGTGAGAAAGATCGTGCCGAACACGAGCGCCAGGAGCATCAGGTAGCCTTTATGCGGAGCGGGTTTCATTGGTCTTTGAGGTTACGCAGCGTTGCAGACCCCGTTAAGGTCAGCACGTTTGGCGCACGGTTTGGATTCAGGTCCACCATCAAGGTGGTTGCAACTGATGCAATTTCCGAAATGTCCGGCGAGGTAGTCGCAAGCTGCGCCCCGTTTGAATCATAGTACGTGAACAGGGGTGTTGAGCTGCTGTTTCGCACGTATGTTGCGATCGTGGTCGTTGCAGGCGTCTGTCCGGAGTAGCTTGGCGGGTTGCCAGACGCATTCGTGACGGTGCGATATAAACTGCCGTTCCACACATAGATGCGTACGCGCTCAATGCCGCCATCTGCATCCACATCCGAATAGAAGATGATCGAGGAAGTTGCAGCTGCAGCAATCGGATAGTTGCCGTCATCTGCATACGAAGCTTCGCGCAAGTTGTGCAGCGTCGTCGCAACGCCGCGGCGCGCGCTATCAACTGACGTTGCTGCTTCGAACACATACGCATTAGTGCGGAAGAAATCGCGAATCGTGTAGAGAAGCGCTCCCGAAACGATTCCCGTAATCGCTACTACAACCACCACCTCCATTAAAGTCATTCCACGCATATCACTCAAGTATAAGCACCGCATCAAGCGTAGTTCCCGGCAAAAGCTCGTACGGCGCCTCCGGCTCTTCGATTACAATCGAGTGCCCTGGCACTGACAGCGTATACACGTCCCACTCCAGAGGAAGTGTGGAGGATGCAATTGAGCTCGTTGACGTTGCGACAATTGTCTTATAGATAGGAGCGCCCCCGCCAGTCGAACCAATCGTCTTAGCGCCCGTGAGCGTAAATGACACATGTGGCAACGGAACTGGTCCGCGCTCATAACCAAGCCGCCACTCTTGCAGCGACGGTGTTGCTGCTGGGTTGCTGCTTGAAAGTTCCGCACGCAACTTCAACGAAGGATATGTTGTTGTTGAAACGCTACTTAAGGTAACTGCCCCCGTGAATCCTGTACTGTTTCCCGCGAGCACCGCATCAGGAAGTGGTGTCCCTGCCGCGTCTAACACCTGCATGCGAAGCGTCGTTCCTGCAGGCACACTCATCGTGCTACTTGCATTAGTCCAGCGCGCAAGATAGGTCGGCGCAATAGCAATACTCTCCCCCACCCCTGATGCCGTGTAACCAAGCTCGCCCGAAGAAAGGACAATGCTTCCACCGCTCATCTGTACGCTGTTCATGCTTGCGAGCTTAGAACTGTCTGCAAATGTATCGCTCCATATTTCTGAGCGTATCGGCGAGAACGTGCGTACGATAAGCGTCGACAAGAGGTCGATTGCAAACGTGCTTGACGTCGTGGAACCTCCGACAACTGTTAGATAGCCTGGAGTTGGGTTCTGGTTGATGGCGTCGCGTGCATAGGTCTGCGCAGAGGAGTAGCCGCCTTTGCTTACGCTGATGCGGTATTCGGTTGAGGTAGGCGCGCCCGGAAGCCACACCAACCCCGCAGCATCCGTAAACGTGGAGAGGTCGATCGAGGGAGACGTGGCGCTGTTTTGTATGCGCACCGTAGCACCCGCAACCGCAGTACCGACCGCGTTTACCGCACGCACCTGGAGCGTGCCGCCGCCCGTCGTCGATTCAATGCCAGGCGGCACGATGTTTGAAACAAGCGTCACGTCGCGCGTGGCACCGTCTACCGTGTAGGTAACGGTTACCTTTGCGCGCTTATAGTCAGTCGTAATAAAATTAGAATCGCTTGCGCCAGTGCCGTCTGCAGGATCATCTGCGTATTCGATATAGGTACGTACTCCAAAGTTTACTCCCGCGTTCGTAGTCGTTGCATTTTGTGGAACCAAGCCTGCAGGGATGCCGCCGACGGTTCCCACATCGTCATAGTGCAGGGAGCGCAGATATTCCATGCGCGAGCTGGCAAGCTCAGTTGCCGCAGCACGAAGCTTGGAAAGACCTGCAACTTGTACCGATGCGCGCAAGAGACCAAAGAGGCCGACAAAGATAATCAGCACCAAAGCTGATCCGACGACCACATCCATCAAAGAAACGCCACGCAAGGAACGCATGCACACATGATAACGCAAAAGCGGACGCTTCCTTGTGAGAAGCGCCCGCTCTGAGCTTTAGCGTTTCGAGAACGCCGTGTATGCAGTGTAGCCGGCCATGAAGATAGTCAGGGCCCATGCGCCACCGACCGTCGACCAGTCGGCTGAAGCGCCGAGCTGCTGAACGTCGTACGCAGTCTTGGTGAGGACTGCGCTTGCGGCGCCCGCAGCGATCGAGAGGGCGGTGCCGGCGGTGATCACGATTGCATGCACGATCTTTGTTCCTTGTGCTTGGCTCATGAGAACAATCACGCATACGCACAGGTACTACCCATGCGCTTCAAGTGCGTGCTCCTGCATACTATTATACACGAATATACTGATTTGTCAATCCCTTTAAATGCTTGAGGAAAGCGAATAGATAGGCGAAATCATGGAAACCGCGAATACGCCCACAAAGGCACCAATGAGGAGCATCAGTACCGGCTCAATGACGGTCGACAGATCCTTCGTTCCCTCTTCAACATCCGTCTCGTAATACTCGGCAACCTGCGAGAGCATGCCCGCGACCTGCCCGGTCTCTTCACCCACCGCAATCATGTCGCCGACGAATACCGGATAGAGTTTCGGATGTTCCATGAACGCAAGCGAGAGCGGTTCGCCTTTTTTCACACGAACGCCCGCTTCTTCAATCACTTTCCCGAAGCGGTTGTCGCCCACCACTTCTTGCGCGATCGCGATTGCACTCAACATCTCAACGCCTGAAGAGAGGAGCGAGGAAAGCGCGCGTGCAGCGCGGGCGCTGTACGTTTCGCGCACTAACGTACCGATGACCGGAATGTTTAGTGCAATCGCAAGCACGATGTTGCCGCCTACCTTCGAGCGCATGAACCCGAGCAGAGCGAGGATGGAGGCGATTAAGATTGCAAACACCAAGATAACGTGCGAGGCCATGAAATCCGATATGGAAATGATTGCGCGCGTTGCCGCAGGAAGCTCAACGCCAAGCTCTTTGAAGGTGGAAGAAAGGGTTGGGACGACGTAGATCATCATGAGCACGCCGATCACGACAATCGCAAAGAGAATGATCGACGGGTAGATCATCGCGCCCTTGATTTTCTTTTGGAGCGTAAAGGAACGATCCATCTGGCGCGCCACGACCTTCAGCGCTTCTGCGAGCGTACCCGACTCCTCGCCTGCTTTGGTCATCGCGATGAAAAGTTTCGAGAACACATTCTTATGCGCTGCGAGCGCTTCGTGGAACTCGTCTCCCTTTTTTACCCGCTCCTCCAGATCCGCAACGATCTTTTTAAGCGCCTTATTAGTCGACTGGCGCTGAATAACCGAGAGTGCTCGCGAAAGCGTGAGGCCCGCTGAAAGCATGGCGGCAAGGTTCTTAGTAAATGTAATGCGCTCTTCCTGCTTAATGCCCGAAGTGAGGCTGATGTTCAAAAAAGACGGGAGTGCGAGTCCGCCGCTTCCTTCTTCGATTGCAATCACCGTCGCACCTTCTTTTTCTACTGCACCATAGATTGCAAAGCGCGAAGGCGCATCCATGACCCGCTTTTCGGTAGCACCATCACTCTTTTTCAACGTCACACGGAACTTCATGTGTCTGTATCGTAGCATGGTGCATCATGCACCGTTCATGCATGCATACGATAGGATGGCCCTATGAACGATATGTTTGTTTTTTTCTTTACCGTCATCGCAAGCACGGAGGGGTTCTTGCTCTCACTTGCAGTAATGCTCGCAGTACTCCTGTACAAAAGAAACTATAAAACTGCCTCAGCGCTTGTCGTATCTGCAGCAGGACTTATCGTGATCGTGAATGTTCTTAAAGAGACGCTTCAAGTACCGCGTCCTGACACTGCGCTCATCGAGACTACAGGCTATGCCTTCCCGAGCGGACACGCCGCAGGATCTCTCTTTCTCGCACTGGTTATCTCCTTCCTCTGCCGCAAACTCACCAAGCCAGCTCGCTACGCGGTTACCTTCCTTGCTCTAGCATTTGCGCTCACCGTTGGCTGGTCACGCACCGTGCTTATGGTTCACACGCCTCTACAAGTGGCTGCGGGTTTTGCAATCGGCCTTATATTCGCACTCCTTTATATATGGCTGTCGACGAAAGGATCTAGATGATCCCGACCGCAAGCTGCGCCCAGATAAGAACGAAAAGTGCGGCAAAACCAAGAGCAACCAAGATTTTGTTCGTAGGACTCTTCATCCGTGCGGCGGCGAGTTCGTATGCAGCAGTAATACCAAGCGTGAGTGCTCCAATAATCAGAAAGTCACCTAAATCCCACTGCATTTCATCTGAGAATTGCATACCAATAAACGGGACAAGCAGGACGACCATAGTTATAAGAAGCACGCGAAGAATGGATTTTGTAACCATGAGCTAGGTAGAGAAAAATAAAGACCTTCTCACTATATAGTGAGTTATAGTTTTCGAAAAATGTGCGCCCGTTTTTTATTATTCGCTCACCGCGCGCAGCACCTCTTCAAGTGACGTCATACCCTTCGCGGCCTTGTAGATACCGTCTTCCATCATGGTGAGCATTCCTTCTTTGCGTGCTTGAACCTCGAGCTGCTCTGAGGTTGCACCTTTCATCATAAGTTCGCGCGTTGCAGAAGAAACCTGCAGCACCTCATGGATACCGATACGTCCTTTATAACCCGCTTCGTTATCTCCTCCCTTGGGACGATAGAACGGAACATTTTCAATCTTTGTGCCATTCTTCACCAGTTTCTCGTCCGTAAGAGCCTTGAGCGCCGCATCAAAATGCTCCATTGGAGCGACCTTCTCGACTGCTCCCTTCGTGAGATCGTACGCTTCTTTACCGTCCGCAAGCCGGCGCACCAGACGTTGTCCCACAATAACGCGAAGCGTCGACACGAGCAGGAACGGTTCGACACCCATATCAATAAGACGAGGAATCGCGCCTGCGGCAGAGTTAGTGTGAATGGTGGAGAGCACCAGGTGGCCGGTCAAGGCTGCGTTAATCGCAAGCGAGGCAGTCTCGCCGTCGCGGATCTCTCCCACCATGATTACATCGGGGTCTTGGCGCACCAGGGAGCGAAGGCCTGACGCAAAGGTAAACCCAATGGCAGGATTCACCTGCGTCTGGTTCACGCGCTTCATCTGATACTCGATCGGGTCTTCGACGGTAGAAATATTTACGTCAGGCGTATTCAAAATATCGAGAATGGTATAGAGCGTTGTGGTCTTACCGGAACCGGTCGGTCCCGAGACCAAGATCAAGCCGGTCGTTGCTTTAGTTGCCTTATGAATGCGCTCAAGTCCTTCGCCATGGAAGCCCAGCGCCTCAAGCGTAAAGCCTTCTCCGGTTTCGCGCAGCAAGCGCATAACTACTTTCTCGCCAAAGTAGGTCGGCAGCAACGATACGCGGAATGATACTTTGTCTCGCTCGGTCTCCATCTTGAAGCGTCCGTCTTGCGGCAGACGCTTCTCATCAAGCTTGAGGTTTGCAAGCACTTTCAAGCGCGCGGTGATGCCGGCAGCGGCAGCTTTTGGCAAGGTCATCGCGTCATGCAAGATGCCGTCGATGCGGTAGCGCACCAGCACTTCCGCCTCCCCAGGCTCAATGTGAATGTCGGACGCTCCCTGTGTAATAGCGTGCTTTAAGAGCGTATCTACGATGCGCACAATCGGCAGATCCTCTGCCATCTTCTTTAGATCGTCTCCGGACGCCTCGTCTCCAAGTGCCTCTTTCACCAAATTAATCTTCCCTGCTTCCTCTCCGATAATGTCGCCAAACTCTTCTTTCAGAGACTTCTGGTACTGCAGCAAGCCGTTCTTGATGGACTCTTCATCAGTGAGGCGAGGAAGAATTTTCAATCCGGTCTTCTTGCGCACGGAATCAATAGACGGCAGGTCTTCCGTATCGAGCATGGCGACCTCGAGGCAGTCCTCTCCGCGCCTGAAAGCAATGATGCTATGCGTGCGTGCAATCGGCTCCGGAATCATCGAGAGAATCTCAAGCGGAATCTTCTCTTCCTTCAGATTTACAAACGGCATGCCAAGCACGTAGGCCTTAATGCGGCGAAGCGCGTCAGGCGCAATAGCGCCTTGCGACAAGAGCACGTCCCCGATAGACTGCTTCTTTTCTTTCGCAATTTCTTCGGCAGCCTCAACGTCTTTGCGCGAGACGACGCCGGAATCGAGAATGAATGCTTTCAACTCTTTCTCAGA
>CAZTMV010000004.1:0-19977 GCA_964615225.1 uncultured Candidatus Saccharibacteria bacterium | reverse complement strand
GCAAATGCGCCCGAGTCGTGTGACTCGGGCGCATGTTCGCTCATTCCTTCGTTTCAGATTCCGTTTTCGAGTGAACGGCAACAATCATCCAGAAGCCGGCGCACACCGTGTACAGCATGAGCATGACGCGCATGCCAAGCTCCAAGTGTCCGGTCACACCGTAGACAAGCGCCGGACCCCAGACAGGCATGCTGTAGAGGACGGCGCGCACGAAGTAACGCTTACTTGTGCTTGGGTTGGTGTCAGGACGCAATCCAGGCTTCAGCAAACGGTACGTTGCGTAGAGCGCCAGCCCGCTTGCAATCGCAAGAAACCCGGGCGGCGCTCCGCCGGGCAGCCAGCTGAGGACGAGTCCCCAGAACAGCGGAAGCCAAACGAAGGATGTAGCTATAAAGAGCACGCCGAAATACTGCATCGGGTTTTCTCCCTTCCTGGGGAAAACCCTACTCCTAATGCTTCATTGACGCAACAGAAAGTACGTGGTATCTTCCCTCTATCTGAAATGTCCGCACCCGCGGGCATTTCTCTTAAGAGAAACATACATATCCCATATGCTAGACCTCAAAACCATCCAGTCAGTCCTCGGCGAGTTCGAGGAGCGCGGTATTACGAAGGAGACCATGATCGACGCTATCGAGAGCGCGATGGCGACTGCGTATAAGAAGGAATACGGCAAGCGCGGCCAAGTCGTGCGCGCCAAGCTTGATATGAACACCGGCACGGTGTCCTTTGAGCAGGTAAAGACCGTCGTGGACGACACTATGGTCCGCTTCCCCGAGGAAGGCGAAGAGGAAGAGGTGGCAGAGCCGGCAATCCGCTCGTGGTCGAGCGACCACGAGGAGGTAGTCGAGGGCGAACTCCCTCGCTATGACGCGGAGAAGCACATCCTTATTGAGGACGCGCGCCGCATTTCTCGCTCTGCCGAGCTTGATAGCGAAATAGTGTTCCCGCTTGAGCCGCAGGACGACTTCGGCCGCATTGCAGCCCAGACTGCCAAGCAGGTCGTGATTCAGAAGATCCGCGAGGCGGAGAAGCTCTCCATCCTCGATGAGTTCGCACACAAGAAAGGTGAAATCGTCTCAGGTATCGTGCAGCGCGTGGAGCGCGGCAGCCTGTTTATCGATCTTGGACGCGCTACCGGCATGATTCCGTATGAGGAGCAGATTCCGGGCGAGCGCTTCCGTCCAGGCGAGCGCATCCGCGCGTACCTTGGTGCCGTAGACGAAGGGTTCCGCGGCGTATACCTGCGCCTCTCGCGCGCAAACCCGAAGTTCGTCGTAAAGCTCTTTGAGCTTGAGGCTCCAGAGCTTGCATCAGGCGCGCTTGAAATCAAGAGCGTCGTGCGCGAGCCGGGAGCTCGCACCAAAATCGCAATTGCGTCCTTGGATCCGCACGTAGACCCAGTTGGCTCGCTTGTCGGCCAGCGCGGCGTACGCGTTTCAACCGTCATGGGCGAGCTTGGCGGTGAGCGCATCGACATTATCGAGTGGAGCGAGGACCCGAAGGCCTTCATCCGCGAGTCCCTCTCCCCTGCAACCGTGCTTGAGGTTGAAGTCAATGAGGTTGAGCATCGTGCAACGGTGACCGTCTCAGACGACCAGCAGTCGCTTGCGATCGGACGCGGCGGACAGAACGTGCGCCTTGCGGCAAAACTAACCGGCTGGAACATCGACATCACCTCGACTGGTGGAACTGAAGTGGAGGCAACGCCAGAAGACGCAGCCACTCCTTCTGAAGAAGCAGACATCACCCCTGAGGAGATGCCGGCTGAGATTGTCGAGGAAGTGAAGGAAGAGGAGACCATTCTTCCGGCTGAGGAGGAGCTTGCAACCAACGAGGAGAACGAGTCTGTCGTTGACGCAAAGGAGTCTCGCGACGAAGCGTAATATACTGAGACGTATATGAACTTGCTGCACGATATTGCTCCGGGCACCAAAAATGAGATGAACGTTATTATCGAGATCCCGCGCGGATCCTCGAACAAATACGAAATTGATAAGGATACCGGCCTCATCAAGCTTGATCGCGCCAACTACTCGAATGCTCCCTACCCGGTCGACTACGGCTTCGTGCCGCAGACGCTGTGGGATGACGGCGATGCGCTCGACGTGATGGTGCTCACAACCTACCCGCTTGCGCCTGGCATTCTGGTTGAGGCGCGTCCGGTTGCAGTCATGGAAATGACTGACGACGGCGAGAGCGACTACAAGATCGTTGCCGTGCCAGTTAACGACAAACGCTGGGACGACGTGCATGATCTTGCAGACCTGAACGCACACACGACCAAGGAGATTCAGCACTTCTTCGAGACGTACAAGGCTCTCAAGGGTAAGTCCAATGAGGTAACCGTGCACGGCTTCAAGGGCAAGGCAGAGGCGGAAGCTGCGTTTGAGCGCTCCGTCCAGCTCTACAAAGACAGCAAATAAGCGGTTTTTAGAGGAAGCGCCCCGCCGTCAACAGGCAGGGCGCTTTCTTTTGTGCGGGTGCGCTATACTCGCGTACATGGAACCAAACGAAACGTCAGCCCAGAACGCTACCCCTGTTACCAACCCGGCACCGGTCGCGCCGCCTCCGGCGCCTGCAGCACCTAAGACCTCTGCAGGCTCCCTTGGCGCAACGATCGCCATCGTGCTCGTGATCGCTATCGTGATCATCGGCGCCCTCTACTTCTGGGGCGAGCGCCTGTCAGGAGACACTGCTCCGACGCAGGAAAACGCAACAACGACCATCAACATCGAGGCGAATATCTAACGCCTGTATACGCACAACGCTCCGCCGGACTGGCGGAGCGTTTGCTTTATAGGAAGAGGCTTTTCTGGTAGGATGCCCCTACTATGACTAACTCATCAAACGCACTATGTTAGTTCCGATGGTCGTTGATAAGACTCCGTTCGGCGAGCGCGGCTACGATATTTACTCGCGTCTTCTCAAAGAGCGCATCATCTTCCTGGGCGGCCCGATCGATAACGACAGCGCGAACCTGATCATCGCGCAGCTGCTGTATTTGGAGAGCGAGGACCCTAAGAAGGACATCTACCTCTACATCAACTCCCCGGGAGGCTCGGTGACCGCTACCCTTGCGATGGTAGACACCATGAACCACATCAAGCCGGACGTAGCGACGGTGTGTGTCGGCATGGCTGCTTCTGGCGGTGCAATTCTTCTCTCGGCCGGCAAGAAGGGCAAGCGCTTTGCACTCCCGAACTCCGAGGTGATGATCCACCAGCCGCACGGTGGTGCGGAGGGCCAGGCGTCAGACATCGAGATCACCGCAAAGCAGATCTTGAAGCTGCGCGAACGCTTGAACAAAATCCTTGCGGCAAACACCGGCCAGACCTTGGCGAAGATCGAGAAGGATGTCGATCGCGACTACTTTATGATGGCGGATGAAGCGAAGAAGTACGGCATTGTGGACGTGGTGTATAAGAGCAAATAGGCCGTACACTAAGAACATGACGGCCCGGATTCTTTTGAATCCGGGCCGTTTGTCTAGGTATTCTCCCAGGAATGAGGCCTGATATGTGCTGAAAACCAGCCGAATATGGCCTACCTACGGCCTACTTTGTCTATGACACGTATTTGACATATAGTAAATTGTATGATATCATTTACCTACGTATGTGCATGAGGCACGTATCGCTCATTGACAGGAGAATAGTGTAATGAGCAATAACAAGGTATCTATCGGTCAGTGGCTTGTGCTTGCGGGAGGTCTGATTGTCGGCGGCATCGTCGGCATTTTGCTTCTCAAAGCGCTGGCTACGCTGATCGCGTTTGCGGCGGGCGGCCTCTTAGGCCTCATCGTCGCAAGCATCGCAGTCTTCGGCGTCCGCAAGACGAAGGAGCATGCGAAGACGGCAACGGCCGCGGCAAAGTCCGCAGCCGAATCCGTCGCTCAACGGTATAATCCCGATCGTGAATTGCGTCTGGCGCTTGATAAGCTCTCAGACGTCAACGAACGACTGCGGACGACGACCGGCGTGTCGGCAGAGGTGCTCGCGGAAACGGAAAGCTTGATCGACAAGCTCGCCCTGCTCCTCGAAAAGCTCTACGGCACGTATCCGAGCGATCAGACGACCTGGAATATTGCTTCGATCGCGACCTCGCACCTCCCCGCTCTCGCGGAGCGGTACCTCGTCGTGCAAGAAGCAACGCGTGCGCAGGCACAGGCGGAAGTCCTATCCGCCCTGCAGGCGCTCTCAGCGGAAGTGACTAACCTCACCACGCTGATCGATACCAACAACCTTGACGAAGCGCGCGCCAAAGCCGAGGCCATTCGGTCCCGGTTCGGTTCGTAACCTTCGTCAGCAACAAGAGAGAAAGGACTGTGTAATGACGACTGCCTCTCAAGCAGCCGAAACTCAGGTTTCCGATAAGGAGCCTGACATCTTCGAAGTGCTCTCCGAAGCACAGACGTCGACAACGACGGACCTCGTTCCGTCCAAGCCGACGCTTCTGGCGACGACGAGCACTATCCCGATTCCCACTCGCCCGAAATGGATGAGCGAGGAAGACGCGGAGAAGATTGCACACGGAGCCGCCAACTTCATCGAGACGATCCGGAACACTCCGGAAGACATCACGATCGGCGATCGGCTCGAGAACCTCGGGAAGGCGTCGCGGCAGAAGATGCTGCCGCACGTCGACCTCTTCAAGCGCAAACTCAGCGCCTTGATGGACAGCAACAAACAGGGCTCGCCTGCGGCGACGTCCCTGGTGGAGCTGAAACAAAGCCTCGATCTCGTCAACCCAGCCGTCATTCGCAGCCAGCCGATGTACAAGCGAGTCCTTTTCGGACTCCTTCGTGTGTCGCGCGGGCTGCCGAAGGTCGGCGACGTGATCAAACGCATCCATGAGAACCGGGAGACGGTCGAATCGACCATCACCGGCCTGCGTCGCCAACTATTCGCGATCGCAGAATCCCTGAAAGGCGACCGCGATGACCTCGTGCGCGTCTATCGGGGCCTCTTGGAAGGCGAAAAACTCCTCGAACGCGACATCTACGCCGGCCACTTGCTGGCGCGCGAACTCGAGGCCTTCGTGAACACCCTTCCCGAAGGAACCGGAAAAGAAAACGTGAAAGAAGCGCTGGCGGACCTGATCAGCCGCGTTAACTACCTCAAACGCGAGGAAAACGCGAACGAACAGTTCTTCGCCGGCGCCCAAGTCATGGTCAAACTGATCCGCGGCCAAGTGCGCAACATCGAGGACGTCTCCGGACTCCTCGAGCGTTCCGTCATGGCCAACCTGGCGCTCGCCGTGTCGGCAGTGGAGCTTGAGACTTCGGTCAAAACGACCGACATGCTCAACGAAGCGATCGACTCGACGCTCGTCGACACCGCCGAACGGATCGAGGGGACTTCGGTCACTCTCGCCGAACAGCGGTCGCGCGGCGGCGCAAACCTCGCGAAACTCGAGAAAGCGATTACGCATATCGAGAACGCGGTGCAAGCGCAGCGCAAGGCGAACGACCTCATCATCAGTCGGGGCGGCGAGACCTTCCAACGTCTCGACGACCTGACCAAGCGCGTTCGTGAAACGACCGAAGGTGGCCACGCGGCCATCGTCGGTCAATAACCAAACGAGGTGTGAAATGAGCACGCTTCCTGATCCCGGAACCTCGTTCCGGGAACGCATCGACCGCATCCGGTCGATCGACCCGTCACGGGTCATTCCGGTGGTAGAACGCCACCGGCACAGCATTAAGGACCTCTCTGCCGGCGCGGTGATGAGCCACGAAGGCAAGGTGTACTTGGTGCGAGGCGTTTCGGTCTATACCGAGACGAACGACGACTTTTCGAAAGAGAAGGACTGTTCGTGGTATGAGCTCACGCTCATCAACGTCACTACCGGCGAGCAAGCCTTCATCGAGTGGGAAGAGGACGACGATGTCGTCATCTACCTCACGCGCCGAGCCCTCTCATTCCGCGATCTGCGGGACGAGAACGGCGAACGCATTGATGAAGACGATCTCGACCAAATCGTCGACGACGAAGACAGCGTCTTCTATGAAGGCAAAGAATTCGAGTACGACGACGACTACGCCGCCCACTATCGGCGCGGCACTTCAGCCGGTCGGGAGAAGAAAGGCGACAAGGCGTACTTCTACGAATTCCTCGGCCCCAAGGGTGACGCAATCACCATTGAGGAGTGGAAGGATGGGAAGAACGACTATAGCTACGAACTCTTCTTCTCGACCAAGGTCAAAGCGCTCACGATCATCGCCCTCGCTCCAAGCAAGGGCTAGAAAGGAAGCGAACCATGGCCACAAGCGAACGCGGGCTGGTCTTCGAAGACCAGTCCGCCGACGCGCTGTGGCTCACGCTGGTGGATGGGGATCTGGACACAAACCAGTTCTCCATCGTCACCGAAGCTGAGCTGCAGCTGCCACGGGGCGGCGTGCTGCAGGCAGGGATTATTGGCGCAAGCCATTTCCTGTCTGTAGTGCGAGATGGCAGGCGATTCACGGAAGTGTTCGCTTGCACCCAAGCTCGCGCAGAGAATACCCTCGCGCGATTTCCGCTCCCCAACCTCGTACATGCGCCGGTCGTCTTAGACGGCGGACGGTATCAGTTCGAGGCACGCAAGATCCCTTGGACACCCGAGGGCATGGACGAACGGGATCGATTGCTTGAGGAAATCGCCTTCACCGGC
The DNA here is from genome assembly GCA_964615225.1 of uncultured Candidatus Saccharibacteria bacterium. Lineage (GTDB taxonomy): Bacteria > Patescibacteriota > Minisyncoccia > Phycocordibacterales > Phycocordibacteraceae > C7867-001. Next base: position 13,323 of record CAZTMV010000004.1, on the reverse strand, counting down.
GGTGGAACCAGCATCGGACTGTCGTTCGTGTTTCCGGACGCGCCGAAGGCGCCTGCCGCAGACCGCGGTACGGCGCTTACGGCTCTGGTAGCGAAAGTGCGCGGCGACCTCGTGTCGGTGCGCACGCTTCATGCCTACCCCGGATCGTCGATGGTATTCACCACATCAACCATTGGGAGAAAGACATGAATCTCATGTCGAGCATCCGACGGGGCACGCTCGCCGTAGCGATCCTTGTCTTGGCCGCCTGTGGCGCGCCAAGCGAGACGCAGCGGCAAGCAAGCGCCCTCAAGGACTCACTCACGACTACGGAAACGTTTATCGGCGAACAGCGCGAAGCCTACTCGCGTAGGCTTCAAGCAACGGACGCCGATGTACGAACAGTCGCCGAACGCGAACGTCTGAGCTCACGCTTCGACGCCGCCCTCGGCGAGCTTGAACGTGCACGAACACTGCACGAACAAGAAGTCCGTCCCTTCCGCAGCGCGCGAGACCCGCAGGAGCTACAACGCTTCCAGCGCGGCCTCACCGGCGCGACTGCGGCAGTCGACCAAGCGCGGCGGATCGCGCAAGAGCCTGAAGCACGTCTCGTGCTTTTGACTCGAGCCAAACAAGAATCCGCCGCCTGGTTTGCGCAAGTGCCACAGCTGGTTGCTGCGGCGCAGTCCGATCTCGCAAGCGTGCAAACGCTCGCGGCTCGGTACGAGCGCACGCATCCTGCTCGTCAGGACGCGATTCGGACCCGGTTCGCGCCGGGACCGCAAACCATGCAGACCATCGAGACAGGTGCCACGGCGGTTAGCGCCCAACAAGCGCTCGCTGCCCGAAACACTCAACTCGATTACGGCGCCCTCGCGACCGGCTACCAAGCCGTGACCGACGGGCGTACGGGAATGCAGACACTGCGTACTCGCCTCGAGCGGGAACTGCCGCAGCTTGACCGGGCCTATTCCAAGGTTCTGTCGGACATGCGGGAGACGTACACCGTCTGCGTGACCAGAACGAGCTGGCAAGAGAACGCGTATGACGATTTCCCCCGGGAAACGGCGTACGACTATCCGTGTCAGCAAGTCTCCGAAGACGCATTTGAAGCGGCGGAAGCATTCGCCGACTACGAGTACGACTTTGCCACCTACAGTCAAGGCTGGGGTGGCGAGCCGAACATTCGGCACGGAGACATCGGTCAGGAAGTCACCAGCGACCAGACCGCACAACTGTGGCGCGAACTGGGAATCAATCCGACGCTCGCGTTCCCGCAAGGGGACAACTCGGCGTCGTTTGAAATCCGGGAAGCGACCGCGACCTACTTCCACCGCTACACGCTGCTTGAAAATCGGCAGCGCACTACGGGCGACTGGGAGCAGGTGTCGGAGGAGTTCTACGAGCAGCACTGGGGCAACCTGGGGCTCGCGATCGTGGAGAAGCCATACGGCGCCTTCGACGACGAAGCCGTAACGACTGGCGTGCCTCCGGGCATGACGCTCGTCGGCGACACCAGAGCCGGAGAATGGCGTTCCGACGGAAACGGCGGAAACATTTGGTTCTGGTTGTATTGGCACCAAGCGCTCTACGGCAACCATTACGGCCCAGACCACCGCGGGTATTCCCGCGCGGAATGGGACGATTGGCGACGCCGTCGAAACCAAGGCGCCTATACGGGCATGGGCCCTACCCCTACGTACGGATCTGCCGGCTCGGCAACTCGTACGGGTCCGTCTGCATCGAGCGACTTTGCTCGGCGCGGTGGATTTCGTCAGGCATCTGCGGACATCCGCGGTGCTGGTCCACGCGGCCGCTCCGGCGGACCGCAAAGTGGTAAGTAAGGAGGAATGACAGTGGAACAGTTCAACCTGGCTGAGACCTTCAACGGTCTCGTGCTACTGGCTCCGTACGGCGCCATCGCACTCATTGCCCTCCTCCTTGCGGAGCTCGTGCTTACGCTCCGCGAAGGAAGCGGGCCAAGCGGAAAGATCGCGGGCGGCAACGCTGCTCTCGGACTTCGTCGCTTCGGCCTGTTCGTCGCTATGGGCATCGGACTCTCCGGTGTCTACGCAACGGGCACTCCAAACTTCGTCGCCGACCTGACGGACAGCGCACTCTATGCTGTCTTACTGGTCGCGATGCTGCACATCTCCCTCTTCATCAATGACCTCGTCGTGCTCCCGAGCGTCCGGAACTCCCTGGAGGTCCGGAACGGGAACGTGGCGGTGGCGACGGTTGAAGTCGGGGGATTGATCGCGACGGGACTCATCGCCAAGGCGGCAATTGCCGGCGAAGGCGGCGGGATCCCCGCTACGATCGTCTTCTTCGCCCTCGGACAGCTTGCGCTGGTCCTCGCGGTTCGTTGCTACGAACTCGTGCGGAAACAGTGCAAGATTGTTTCGGAGGTGGAGAGCGGAAACAACGCCGCGGGCCTCGCGCTCGCAGCGAAGTTCCTCGCCTACGGACTCGTGATCGCGACTGCAGTCGGTGGAAACTTCACCGGCTGGGAACACGGAGTCGTCTCGTTCGCCGTCACGGCGATCGTTGGCCTCGTGTTCTTGCTCGTGGTCGACCTGTTCGTCGACTGGTTCTTGATGCGCTCTGACAACTTCAAGTCGATGATCGCAACCAAGAACCTCGCCTCGGCGTTCGTTTTCGCCGGCGGCAAAGTCGGGATGGCGTACGTCGTCTCGACACTCGTACTCTGACGTAAACCGGAACGTGGCGCGCCGCAGAAGCGGCGCGCCATGGACCACAACACAAAGGGAACGAACATGACGACAATCGCGGCAAGCGCCTTCCGGGCGCCGCCTGCGGCAACCATGCTGCTCATGGCCGCCATGCTCTCAACGGGAGCTGCCGGCCTGGTCATGGAGTACGTGCTTGCAACCGTGAGTACGTACGTTCTAGGCAACTCGATCGAACAGTGGTCGATTGTCATCGCCGTGATGCTCCTTTCAATGGGCATCGCAGCACACCTGCAGAAGAAACTCGGTGACACGCACCTCATTGAGAAGTTCGTGGCCGTCGAGGTTCTCCTCGCAATCCTCGGGGGGTTCGCACCCCTCATCATCTACGCCGCCTATGCGTATATGGAGACGCACTTCGCCATCGCCCTCTACGGGACGGTCGGCATGATCGGCTTTCTGATCGGACTTGAAATCCCGATCGTGATCCGCATCAACGAGAAGTACGTCGGGGAGCTGAAGGCCAACTTGGGGTGGATCCTCTCGATGGACTTCGTCGGCGGTTTCGTCGGCGCAGTTATCTGGGTGAAATTCCTGCTGGCAAACTTCCCGCTCACCGAAATTAGCTTCATCGTTGCCGGGTTCAACTTCGCAGTTGCACTCGTGACGACCTGCTATTTCGCGCGAACGGGCGCGATCCGCATGAAAGCAGCGGTGGCCGTCTCCGTCCTGGTGACGCTCGCAGTACTCGCCTTCGGCTGGAACGTGAATAGGCAGTGGAGCGTGTCGATCGAGCAACGGCTTTACGACCAGCCGATCGTCCACGCAGAAACGACCAAATACCAGCGTATTGTGCTCACGCATGATGCGCGCCTTGACGACTGGCGCCTCTACCTCAATGGAGGTCTCCAGTTCTCATCAGTCGACGAGCCGATCTACCACGAGCATCTGGTGCATCCTGTCATGGCGCTTGCGCCGCGGCGGGAACGGGTGCTCATACTCGGCGGCGGCGACGGACTCGCCTTGCGCGAAGTCCTGAAGTACGACGATGTGCGCTCGGTCACTTTGGTCGACATCGACCCGAGAATGATCGAGCTCGCCTCAACCAATGAAATGCTTCGCGCTTTGAATCATGACTCGTTTCGCGATGCGCGGGTGAATGCCCGTGCAACCGATGCGGTCGTGGATGACGGTTTTCGAACCGTTAGCATGGAACGCGAAGGTGGACCGGATGGCGCACCGCCGGACCAGCAAGACATAGCTACCGTTCGCGTCTTCACTATGGACGCAATGCGGTTTCTCGGCGACGCCGAGACAGACTCGTGGGATGTCGTTATCATCGACTTCCCCGATCCCGACCAGGTCGAACTCGCCAAGCTTTACAGCCGCGAATTCTACCGGATGCTCGGGAACCGACTCGCGCCAGACGGGCTGATCGCTATCCAAGCGACCTCACCCTATCACGCGCGTGAAGCGTTCCTCTGCATCGGTCGAACCCTGCAAGCGGGCGGCATTAGCGCCGTTCCGTATCACGCAAACGTCCCGTCGTTTGGCGACTGGGGCTGGTACATCGGTTCGACGTCTCGTAGCGCTGACGCGCTTCGGACAGATCTGCAACAGATCGAGTCGTTCCCTGTGCCACTCCGGTATCTGACGCCGGAACTTACGCGGGCATCGCTGGCCTTCGGCCAAGAAGCGCTCACGCCGGAATTCAGTGGAGTCAACTCCATCATGGAACCGGTACTGCTGCAGTACTACACGCACCACGCGTGGCAGCAGGAGTAGCGACAGATGATCCGCGCGCTCTTTACAGATGTACCTTACGCGCCTCGTGCGCCACCCCGCCCGGACCCATAGGTCCTGGCGGGGTGTTCTTTTTAGAGAGAACGAAAAAAGGCCGCGACTGGTATAGTCGCGGCCTTTCTCAGTACATCACGCAGCAGTAGCACCGATGAATCTTCCCTCCTCTTCGGAAGAAAGATCGCGTTCGGCGACGTAGATGAGCTGGTCGTTCTCTTCCAACTGCGTCGACCGATCCGGCGCGAGCGATGGCTGCCAGGCGCCGTGAGCGTCCTTACGAGAAAACCCCAGGACGATCATGCGGCTGCCGAATGCGTTCCGACACAGCTCTTCCGCTTCCCCGTAGGTCCGCGCGAGCCGTACCGGACAGGAATAGAGCGAATGCCCTACACCCGCCGAAAGCAGTTCTTGAATGACGGATCCCGTGCCGGGATCTTCCATCTCGCGCACCGCAAGCGCCGCGGTGACCGGACGTACGACCACAAGGTCGAGGCCGGAATGCGGCACCATGTCGACGCTCTCCTCCTTGCGGAGAATGACGGCGACGCGGGAGCGAACACGCAGTTGCGAGAGGATGCACACGACGCCGATGGCGACCGTGTCATCTGCGGCCGTCACGTAGATCTGACGAGCGCGCTCGACGCCAGCATCGCACAGCACTTGCCGAGTAAATCCAGACGAGCTTGCCTGTACGTACTCAAGTTTTGCGCGGCCGTAGCCGGTTTTGCCGTGGAACGGATTGTGCTCTCCAGTATTGCGGAAGCAGCCGACGATGGTCGGCGTCTTCCCGTCGTCTGTCGCGTCTGCGATTGCATTCGTGAGCAGGTTGCGCACGTCGGCTGAATCGTAGTCGCCGACAACCACAATGTGGTCTATAGCGTCAGTAGGCATGAGCCCCCTCCGTTTGCGTGATTGATAGTCGATAAGAACATTGCCTGTCTTGGTGAGCCAGGCCGCAAGCAGCATGATGCCGGTGAATTCGAATACCGGAGTGAACAGGCGTCCCAGAGCCGACTGCGGAGACAGATCTCCATAGCCGACCGTGAGTACCGTCGTCCACCAGTAGTACCAGTAGTCGATAAACCCGATGATGCGTGCGTCTGGCGCCTCGGTTGCCCGAAGCATGAACCAAAAGAGGAAGAAATGCAGCACGGTAAGGATGAGCAGAGCGCTCGACCCTATCCGCGCCACACGCTTGAGCATGCGCAGGAACAACATTACTGTCCTCCCCGTCGCGGCTCTACTTCCATGTCAGTGACCATATGGCCCTCCCATCTGTAGGCTGACTGATAAAACAATACGATACTATTTTACACATGTCAATAAATTCTTTATGCTATACTCGTTTTGCCAGCAACGATTGATTCTCCCTCTTCGCTGCACTTCCGCTGGCATTCCTTAGATATTTGGTGCGCTTATTACGTGCGTGATTGTATTTCTGTATGTCTATAAAGCTTGTACTCACCCTCCTCGCCTTCTCGGGCCTTGCAGGGATTGCGCTTGGCTATGTGCTGCGTATGCTGATCGCGCTTTCGCAGCGCGGCTCTTTGGAGCTTGAAGTGAAGCAGAAGATGCTTGAAGCGAGGGAGAAGGCTGCCCGCATCGAAAAGGAAGCGGAGGAGCGCGCAGACTCTCTTGAAGAGGAGCGCCTTGCGCCACTTGCCGAACGCGAAGAGCGTTTGGAAAAGACGGAAGATCGCCTCGCAAAGCGTGAGGAGTTTTTGGATGATCGCGAGCGCAGCCTCTCTGAGGAATCTGAGCGCGTGAAGTCCCGTGAGAACGAAGCCGCAAACCTCAAAAAGGAAGCCGAGAATGTGCTCAAAGAGCGCCGCGCAGAGCTTGTGCGCATTTCGCACCTTTCTGAAAAAGAAGCTGAGGCTCGTCTTATGAAAGAGGTCGAGGCGGCAAACGAAGAGGCGGTTCTGACCCGCCTGCAGAAACTGGAGACCCAGGGCGCAGAGCGTCTCGCAGACAAGGCGCGCGCTATATTGCTCTCCATCGTGCATCGCATGGGTAATGCCGTGAACGCGGAAGTTACAACCCTTTCTATCCAGATTCCTTCTGAAGAACTGAAAGGTAAGATCATCGGCAAGGAAGGACGCAACATCAAGGCGTTTGAACGCGCAACCGGCGTGGATGTCATCATCGATGACGCTCCCGACAAAATCACGCTCTCCTCGTTTGATCCGCTGCGCCGCCATGTCGCAAAACTCGCGCTTGAGCGCCTTATTTCAGACGGAAGAATCCAGCCTGCAAAGATCGAAGAGATCGTAGAGAAAGCTCGTGAGGAGATTAACGACTTGGTGAAACAGAAGGGCGAGGCAGCCTGCTACGAAGTAGGCTTGGTGGGCTTGGATCCTCGCTTGGTTTCCCTGCTCGGACGCCTGCATTTCCGCACCAGCTACGGCCAGAACGTACTCCAGCACTCAATCGAGATGGCACACTTTGCCGGCATGTTGGCTTCCGAGCTTGGCGCAGACGTGCAGGTTTCCAAAGCAGGCGCGCTCTTGCATGACATCGGCAAGGCCGTAGATCACGAAGTGCAGGGTACGCACGTGGAAATTGGACGCCGCCTTCTTGAGAAGTTTGGCGTCGATAAGCGCATCATCCAAGCAATGCAGTCGCACCACGAAGAGTATCCGTACGAGACGCCGGAGTCGGTGATCGTACAAGTGGCAGACGCGATTTCCGCAGGGCGCCCGGGTGCTCGCCGAGATACGGTGGAGCGGTATCTTGAGCGTCTTGGCGACCTGGAGCGCATTGCCAAAGGCTTTGAGGGCGTGGAGAAAGTGTATGCCATTTCTGCCGGCCGCGAGGTACGCGTCTTCGTAAACCCGGGTAAAGTCTCAGACCTTGCCATGCATAAGATGGCGCGCGAAATCGCGAAGCGCGTGCAGGAGGAGCTCAAATTCCCGGGCGAGATCAAAGTGAATGTGATACGAGAAAATCGTGTAGTTGAGTTCGCCAGGTAAACACTACAGCCGGTCCCTCAGGACCGGCTGTTTTGTTTTTTACGCTCGTGGTGCAGGCGCTTGCGTGTACCCCTCGAAGAACGAGGTGATAGGCATGTCGAGCACGATCGCCGCCTGAGCCAGGAAAGCAATAGATACTGCCTGGCTGCGGTTGAAGGTATTCCGAATATAGGACTCCTTCATTCCGGTCGCTTCTGCGAACATAGGCTTGGTGATTCCCTTGCGCTCACAGGCCTTCACGATGACGCGAACGACGTGATCGTTGGCTGCATGAGAGGTTGGATCTTGCATTGAATCCTCCGTAAAGAACGTTACGGATTGACACTACTACAATCTATTGTTTTATACAAGTCCAGAACACTATCCCCGCACTTTTGCAACCCCTATTGCACCCCAGGGCCTATTTTCTATACTTTTTACATACCCGGGGTGCCTTCATCGCCGCGGGAGAGATATACACTAATCCATGACATTATGAACAAGGCAGATATCGTAGGAAAGGTTCAGACCGTCCTCGGTGGCACGAAGGCAGAAGCTGAGCGCGCCGTTGAGACTATGATCGAAGAGATCACTCGCGGCGTACGCGAGGGAGACGAAGTCTCCATTGCAGGACTCGGCATCTTCGCTGCAAAGGCTCGTCCGGCTCGCACCGGCCGCAACCCGCGCACCGGCGAGACCATCCGCATCGCAGCTACCCGCACTCCCAAGTTCCGCCCTGCAAAGGCACTCAAGGACGCTGTTAAGTAAGAAAGGCAGCTCCAAGTACCAGCCGGCCGCAAGGTCGGCTGTTGCTGTTTACAAATCCTGGTTCCTGTCCTAGTATCAGACTTCACCTGCGTTTCACCCAAAGGAACGTAGTGTGAGCCCTCCACCGGAGCCAAGGGGACTTGGACGGCCGGAGGATGATCTTTTCACTGCAATATACAGCCCGAGAAAGGAGGCTTCCAATGTTTCGAATGATCATTGCGAGCCTTTGGCTCGCTTTCACGTTCTGGGCAAACGCCCCGGACGCTGCTGCCCAAGAGGCAGCGCCCCAACAGCAACAACAGGAATATAGAATTATTCCCATACCGCAGGGTGGAACGGTTTCCGAGATGTGCGCCGCGATCCCGAAAGAGGAGCGCGGAGACACTATTTGGGGATGTGCCTACGCGGCACTCGCCCGAAGCAACATCGAAAACGACCGTACGATCCCCGTTGGTATGGCTATCTACCTGCCAGTCGCTCCGGGATATGGAAGCGCGCAGGCTACGACACAGTCGGAAGAAACCCCGCGAGGTTTCACTTCTTCCCTTCCCTCACACGAAATTCGCTCGCCGACAGGCAATACGCCGAACACCGGCATTGTCTGGGCAGCAGGTATCATGATCATCTTCCTAGCACTGCTAGCGGTGGTCATCATAGCCGTTGCCATGAAGGCGCGGCGTCAACGGAAGGAAAGTGAGATGAGTCAACAACCATCGCGACACCACAACGGGCACGGCGACCGGGGACAACAACCCGGCCACCGCATGCGTGACATTCTTGGCGGCGACCGAAAAGGCGACCAACAAGGCCAACAACGCGCCCGTTCCGACCGTGAAGACGAGGAAGAAGCTCCGGCTTCGACCTCAAGTGCCACCGAACGCCCGCAAGGCGGTCGGCAAGAACAGCGGACCACGCAAGGTTCGCAACAAGGCGAAGACGCGGGCCCCAACGGCCGCACGCGCCAGCAAGCTAAGGACCTGGCGTATGCCGGGATTGAAGCCCTCCTCGACGAAGTCGACGAGGAAAAAGGCCGGCGCATCGAACTCGAACAGATCCTGAAGAACCGGGATACGGAAATCAGGCAGCAGAAGACGACGATCCAGTCCAAAGACGACCGGATCGCCGAACTCGAACGCCTGCTGGAAGACTCGAACCGCAATCTTCGCAAAGCGAACTCGCAACTTGCCCGCATCGCCGAGCACGACACTCGCCGAAGCGACCTGGCAAGCCAGGCGGGCCAACAGCAAGCCGGCGACGACAGTCGTCAGCAACGTCCGCAATAAGACGCTCTTTCACTACAAGATAGGCGACACCCCCGTGTGTCGCCTATTTTTTATAGATACTTTTTCTTTTTAAGCTTATCTGGCAAATAGCTTTCGGTGTCATATTTTTTATACCCTTTGCCGTAGCCGAGCTCCCTCATCAGTTTCGTAGGCGCGTTGCGGATATGCTTCGGGATAGGCAAATTACCAAAAGCAGTAACGTCTTGCTGGGCAGCGCGTAGTGCCTCATAGGCGCGCTTCTCTTTCTTGCAGGAAGCAAGGTAGGCAACGCCGTGCGCAAGGTTAATCGCACACTCCGGGTACCCAATCTTCTCGCACGCTTCAAATACTGCGTTTGCAACCACGAGCGCGGTCGGCTGCGCGAGTCCTATATCTTCGGAAGCGAAGATGACCATTCTGCGAGCGATAAACAACGGATCTTCTCCAGCTTCCACCATGCGCGCAAGATAATAGATAGCAGCATCTGGCTGCGATGCGCGCATGCTTTTAATAAATGCGGATATGGTGTCGTAGTGCTCTTCGCCTTTCTTGTCGTAGCGAACATGCGCGGACTCCAAGGCGCTGTTCAAGGTCTCGACCGTTACCGAGCCATAGAGCTGCTGCGCGCCCTCAAGCATGGTGAGCGCGCGGCGCGCGTCTCCATTCGCGTAGCCCATAAGCCAATCGAATGCCGCCTTGTTTACTTTCAGCTTCGATCGCTTCACGATGGCGCGAAGCGCTTCTTCGGATAATGGCTCGAGCACGAAGACGCGCGCACGAGATAAGAGCGCGGGAATGACTTCAAATGAAGGATTCTCGGTTGTGGCACCAATCAAGGTCAGTTCCCCGCTCTCGACATACGGCAGCAAGAAATCCTGCTGGCTTTTGTTGAAGCGATGAATCTCATCCAGAAACAGCACCTTGGGTTTTCCAAGCGGCAGCTTCCCTGCCCTGCTGTCTTCAACGATCCTGCGAATGTCGTCCTTACCTGCTGAGACTGCAGAAAGCTCATGCAGTTCTGCATCAAGTGCTTTCGCGTAAATGCGAGCAATGGTGGTCTTGCCGGTTCCCGGCGGTCCCCACAGTACGAAGGAGAAGCGGTGCTTTTTCTCGATCGCAACGCGAAGCGGCTTCCCTGCTCCGATCAGATGTTCCTGCCCCACGACTTCGTCGAGTGTGCTAGGACGTATACGGGACGCGAGAGGTTCCATTCCTTTCAGACTACGCCTATCCACATGAAGCGCAATATAAGAACGAGAGCTCGTATACTTGTCTACATATGACTATCAAGAAAACAGGTTCCCCGGTCTGGCTCGGCTTCTTCCTCGCACTGACTGTTTCCCTCGGAGCAGTTATTCTCAACTTCGCGATTAACTTCCTGCTTGGGTACCTGGGAGGCGCGTTTCCAGCATTGGACTCATTCCTCTACTACTCGTACGCGGGCATGCTCTCAAGCTCAATCATCGCCCTCATCGTCATCGCGCTGCTTACGTACCACCAGATCAAGTATGTGACCTCACGCTATACAGTCACTAACGCAAGCAAGACGTTCCAGTACGCGATGCTCTTCTTCGTACTCCTTGGCGTTCCCTTCTACGTCTATGACTACCTCAACGGTTTCGTGTGGTTCCCGGAGGATTACGTATTCGAAGTTCTTTCGATTCTGATCTTCGGATTCTTCGTTAACAAGTATGTAAAGTAAGAGGTAACACAAAAAGCCCGTCATGCGACGGGCTTTTTGTTTTTTAGACTCTAGACTTCTCGTTCTGCGTCCTTAGCAAGCTCTTCGGCTTCCTCGGCGTACTCGATTGCGTCGTCGTAGTCTTCGTCATTGAAGGCGTCTTCGGCGCGGTCAAATGCACGCTTTGCGTCGCGCAGAAGATCCTCTGCCTCGTCGACATCGTCGCCTGCACGATCCGCGTCTTCAATAGCTTCTTCAGCCTGTTCGATAGCTTCGTCAGCGTCAGCGATTGCGTCTTCGGCGTCATCTTCGCCGCCGTTACCACCGATCTCGTCGATCGCATCATCAGCAAGGTCCTGAGCTTCTTCAGCTAGTTCCACGGCCTCGTCATAGTTCTCGTCATCGAACGCATCCTCTGCATCCTTCAAGACATCCTCAGCCTCTTCAAGGATTTCCTCTGCGTCATCAGTGTCTTCGTCATCTGCCTGGGCAGCATCGATTTCGCTCCACGCGTCATCAATTGCTTCCTCAGCTTCATCGATGGCATCCTCCGCGTCCCATTCGTTCGCATCGTTGTCATCGTCGTCCTCATCATCGTCGTTGCTTCCTGCATCGTTAGCAGCATCCTCTGCATCCTGCGCGAAACTGAGCGCGCTTGAGAGGTTAGCGTTAAGGAAGGCAGTGAAACCATTGAAGAGGTGCTCGAGCGCATCCTCAAGATCTCCTTCGTCTGCGTTGTCGTCTAGGGCATTGCGGTATGCTTCCATTGCGTCCAAGAACGCTGCGCGAGCAGCTACCGTTGCGGAAGCATTTGGCGTTGTTGGAGTCGTCGGGGTGGTTGGCGTCGTTGGTGTGGAACCGCCAGAGACAAGCGCGTTGTACTTGGCACGCGAGAGCGGACCAAAGGTACCCGTCGAACTAATACCATTTGCGCTCTGCCAACCAGCAACTGCAGCTGCGGTTTTCTCCCGGAACAATGTAGTCTCCTGACCTGGGGAACCGACGCCCGAAGCCGCAACGATGTGGCCGGTTGAGTTGAGGTACTGCTGCAAGCAGCGTACGTCCTCGCCGGTCACGCCAAGCGTAAGATCACGGGTAAAGGAACACTTCGCAGCCTGCGCGAACGCAAGCTGTGGAACGGACAGCGCTACGGCGGAGAACGCGAGCGCAAATGCGCTTACGATCGCTGTAGCCTGTCGAAGAAAAGTGGTAGGCATACGAATCAGTAATGACTAAATGAATATGCATCTACGATAGCACGCACGTATATGAAGGATATGTGGAACGGACTGCTATCACTTCACGCAAGAAGTGTGTGCTGTATAGGACTTTGAAGTTGTTAAACGTCGGTCCGGCCTAACTAAACAGCAAGGAAGACCGCTTGGCCACTAAAAGTCACGATGAGTTCAACCGCTTCCCGTAACGTCATTTTCTCCTTGACTGCTTTTGCTGTGAATATGGGGGTTCTATTTTGGAAGCTTTCCTTTATAAGCTGTTCAAATTCCTCGCGAGTTATCTCCTTTGTTTCCCAGTCCGTCATATCAGAGGAGCTTTCAATAAGTTTGCTGATATCCCTTTCGCCAACGGCGTGCTTCAACACGTCGAGCTTTTCCTTATCACCACGAGCAGCATCTAGAACATAGGTAGAAAGTAACGAAAGGTCGTGCTCCTTTTCTCCTTCGGGATGAATCCCTATCTTTTCAAAGAATTCTGCTCGTTTTCTATCTTTCATAGCCTGTACGGAAGACAAGGCTCGCCAGGCAAGGTATGCCTGTGAAAGAGACACCATGATATTCGCAAGCGTGTAGGCAAACAAAAATCCGATCTTTAAGTGTTCAGGCCACCCACGCATGTCAGCCTGGTCATTATAGAAACGTTCAGAGGTAATGGGGTTGAGCTCTTCTCCTAGTTTATGGGCACCCCATCCCGCCTGAGCTGCATGAGCTAAAATCATCATAGAAGTAAATCCGATTACGGAAAAAAGTCTTTTCTTTCGCTGCTCGAGGCTTGGCTCTTTAAAAAACCCCTCTTTAAAGATTATCCTGCTTGAGTTATTCCCCGCAAACGGTAACTTGCCGGTAACCGTATTCACCGCTCTAAAAGCTTTCTCTATACTCATACGCTCCTATAGTATAGCTCGGCCTTGAAATGCCTTAAATCAAAAAGGCTGTAAAAGCTTCTCTTTCAGTAGT
>CAZTMV010000003.1:52974-58943 GCA_964615225.1 uncultured Candidatus Saccharibacteria bacterium | reverse complement strand
CTACCACAAAACACTTGCGCTTTTTAGCAAGCTGTGGTACTATCCCTGCACATGCTAACGAAGCGCGTAAAGACAGCTGTGATCAAAGACGCAGCCCGCCATGACCAGGACACCGGCTCCCCGGAGGTCCAGGTCGCTATGCTCACTCGCAAAATCACCGAGTTGACTAAGCACCTCAAGAAAAACCACAAGGATAACCATTCCCGCCGTGGCCTCTTGCAAATGGTGGCTGACCGTCGCTCACACCTGCGCTACCTTGAGAAGAGCGACAAGCGCAAATACAACGCGCTCGTCAAAAAGCTCGGTCTTAAGAAGTAAGAAACAGCCGGGAAAGCCCGGCTTTTCTTGTGCTACCCTTAGCTATGTGCCTTTTTATACGTTTAGACCTGTTTTTCTATGCCTGTTATTAAACATTCTGCCCAGCGTGTCGGCGTCTTCATTGATACGCAAAACCTCTACCATAGTGCTAAGCATCTCTACAAATCCCGCGTAAACTTCGCCAATGTACTTGCAGAGGCGCTTGGCGGCCGTACCCTCGTGCGCGCCATTGCCTACGTGATCAAGACCGAAAGCGGGGATGAGAGCAATTTCTTCGAAGCTCTGACTAAAATCGGCATCGAGACGAAGGTGAAAGATCTGCAGATCTTCTCAGATGGCGCTAAAAAAGCTGACTGGGACGTTGGGCTCGCGATCGACGCGGTCAAACTCGCGCCTAAGCTCGATACGGTGATCCTTGCAACTGGTGACGGCGACTTTGTACCTTTGATCGAATACTTGGATATGAACGAAGGCTGCCAGGTAGAAGTGATTTCGTTCGGGAAGTCCTCTTCAAGCAAGCTCAAGGAAGCTGCACATGCCTTCACTGACATGTGCGATGATCCGAAACGCTTCTTGATTGGCGGACGCGGATAGAACAATTGGTATACTGTCTGCCAGGTATGGCGGATGCTCCAGAACCAAAGCTTGTCGACGGCACCAAGTCGCACGTACGTACGTACGCGACTGATGTTGCAACCCTGACTGGCAAGCCACTTCCGACGAAAGTGGAAAATGTACCTGCGCCCGCCCCTATTCCGCTTCCAACCCCTGCACCCGTTGCACCAAAACCTGTTCCAGCGCCGCTTGCGCCGACCCCGGCTCCTGCAGTCACGCTGCCACCGGACCCTGAGAAGGAGGCTGCGATCGAACGCATCAAAGAGAAAGTTGCACAGCCTGCAGCTGAGCGCCCGTCGCCGATACACACTTATAAGTCCGATTTCGCCGAGCATGTCGAAGCGCAGAAGGCCTCTCCTATTTCCGTACTCGCTGCACAACAAGACTCAGCGCGCCCGGCTCCGGTCGTACTCACTACTCCCAAGAAAAAGTTTCCTGCAGAGCTTGTCGGCGGGGTGCTTCTGATTGTCGTTGGCATTGCGGCTATTGCAGCTTCCTACATGTACATCTCCCGCGACAAGGTCGTCGAAGAACTCTTCGTGCCGTCCCTCATCTTCGCTGATGAACGCATCTCGCTTTCCGGAAGCGCTGAGGAACTGCGCGCAGGACTCGCAAATCCTGAGGGAGCAGCTGAGCTCCCGCCTGGCGGCGTGCTGATTACCTACATTACGTACTCGACCACGAGCCCGGATGGCAAGACAACGATCGAACTTGCCGCAACAGGCGGCTCCTTGATTGATGCACTGCGGCTACCGGCTCCGGATATTCTGCTGCGCAACATTCTTCCGGAGAGCACAGTGGGCGTGGTGCGGGCAGGGGAGGAGACGCGCCCGTTCTTTATCATGAAAGTGGATTCCTATGAGCGTACGTATGCCGGCATGCTCACCTGGGAGGCGATGATGGAACAGGACTTGTCCGTGTTCTATCCTCCGTATCCAGTTCTGGAGACTGCAACGACCACCTTGGAGTCCTTCCGCCTCTCGTTTATCGACGCTATCGTCGATAACCGCGACGTGCGCGTACTTAAAGACGCCGACAACCGCACCCTGATCCTCTACGGCTACCGCGACAAGGAGACGCTCATTATTGCGCGAAACGAGGCTGCGTTCTCCGAATTACTTGCGCGCCTTGCCGCAACCCGCGCGCAGTAGGCGTGCTACACTTTTTCGTACATGACTGACACCAGCGCATTTTCTTCACGCTTAACAGCAGAAAAGGCGACGCTTGAGGCGGAACTCGCTTCGATCGGCCGCAAGAACCCTTCTAACCCCGCAGATTGGGAAGCAGTACCGTCTGAAACCGGACAGGAGGCAGACCCGAACGACGCAGCCGATATGATCGAGGACTTCGAAGCAAACACTGCGATCTTGAAAGATCTTGAGGCCCGCTACCAGGCAGTACTCGCGGCTCTTGCCCGCATTGAAGAGGGGACCTATGGCACCTGTACCGTTGGCGGCGAAGAGATCGAGGCAGCACGCCTAGAGGCAGATCCAGCAGCAGCAACCTGCGTTGCGCACCTAACAATCTAACTTATGGCACCAAACACACTTTCAATTAAGGAAGCATTCGGATTCGGCTGGAGGACTTTCAAGTCCCGCATCTGGTTCTTTGTCGGCGTCACTGCCGCAGTCACCGTACTTGAAATGGGCGTCGGAGCCCTCCAGGACGCCCTTGGTGGCGTGCTTGGCGTAGTAGTTTCGCTGCTGCTCTCAACCTTGATTACCGTCGGCGTTATTAACGTCTTCTTGCTTGCGCATGAGGACGCTAAGCGTCCGCAGTTCAAGGATCTTTGGAACCCTGCTCCGTTCTGGCGCTACTTGGGTGTTTCCATCATCCTCTTTGCGCTACTTCTCTTGGGCTTCGTACTCCTTATCGTGCCAGGCGTCATCCTCTCCTTGATGCTCTTCTTGGCGCCGTATCTGGTTGTAGACAAGGGCATGAATCCGATTGCCGCCCTCAAGGAAAGCTGCCGCCGCACGAAAGGTAACCGCTGGAAGCTCTTCCTGCTGATGCTTTCAGTACTCGGCATCACCTTGCTTGGCATTATTCCGCTCTTCCTCGGCCTCTTGATCACGACGCCGATTGCCGCGCTTGCGAGCGTGCATGCGTACCGAAAGCTCACAGAAGTGCCGGTTGTCGCGCAGTAATTCAACCATACTAGAGAATAAACAAACCGGCCCCTCGGGTCGGTTTGTTGCTTTGTATTATAAAAAATCGCAGTGAAGGGGAGGTGAAGCTTGAAGCCTAAGGTGCCAGTATTGCGGTTCTTCGTTCACAGGTATAGGGTATCGAAAGAGACGTAGAAACGAGGTATCGAATGCCAAGTACTCCTCCTCATGAGCCGCTCCCTGCCGCTCTTGAAATAGATCGAGACGCAACACTTCAACGACTGATCGATCTACGTACAAAGGCAGAAGAAATACAGCACACTAAAGCGCTGCAAGAACTTCCAAAGCTAGATGCTCTGGCTCAGCAAATGACCAATCAATTTGAGCTCGCTCACCTGAACATGGCCATAAACTACCTGGGACTTCTTGTAGATCTGGCAACCCCTACTAACTAGGGGTTGTTGTTTTTCTGCCACTCTGCCAGCAAGAATCGCCTCGTTTCCGAGGCGATTCATTTAGTGGCCGAACGTATGTGCGAGCCACTCGTCAGTTTCTCGCTGCTCTTCTGCTGCCCGTTCCGTAGCGTGGTTACGGGCCATCATGTCTTCGTAGACCTTATTGGCTCCGCCGTCCCAGTAATTGCAGTGAAGACCGCAGTCCGGACAGTCTTCAGTTGAGACCGTTTGTCTATAGCGGATGCTATTGCAGTTCGGGCAGCGCTGTCCTTCTGTTCCTGGCACCTTCTGACCGGTGTCGATATACCCTTTTGAGACGCGAGGAAATGAGCTTTCCATAGAACTACCTCTCTGTTGGCTCTAAGGGAACCCTAGCATTTTCTGAACTGAGTACCAAAAACAGCTAACCTCGGGTATATACTTCCTGCATATGAACAATCATTCTGGATTCAGCGCAGTCGCAACCTTACTCGTCGTGCTTGGCGTCATCGTTGTCGGAGGCGCTACCTATATGGCCCTCAACCCGCAGGAATCTGCAGAGAAGAGCGAGGAAGGAGAGACACGTGCAGACGATAAGTCTTCTATTTCCTGGAACATCACCGCAGCAGGGGAAGTAGACGGTATACCGCGCACGAATGTCACCGCCGTTGTTAACGGCACCTCATACGACGCAGGCACCTTTATGGGAAGCTGCGCCGAGCTCTCAGGAGGCGGTGTAGACGGAAACGGTCTTTTGGTCGGTGAACTCTCTGCAGTGCAGTGCTGGTACGCCGGCAGCGGGGACGAGATCGGCGTGTTCGCGCACGAGGATGGTGGGTTCGATATTCTTGTGGGCGAACTCTCAGAAGGAGAGGAGGGTACTGGACTCTTCCGCGGCAACTTTACCGGCAAGTACACTATCCCGCTTTAATATGGGTGTCACTGCTTTTCTCGCAGCGCTCTGGGGACCATCGCTCCTTGCGCTTGGAATAGGGTTCTTCGTGAGCCGCTCGTACTACGTACAGATCTATCGCGATCTTGAGAAGAATTCGCTTGCCGTGCTTATGTTTGCCATGACCGCGATCCCGGTGGGCATCCTGCACACCGTGTTCCACAACACCTGGAACACGCTTCCGCAGATCATCGTAAGCCTGCTTGGCTGGGGAACCCTGCTAAAGGGCATTGTGCTTGCGATCGCTCCTGGGTTTGCAGACAGGGCAGCAGACGGATGGGCAAACCTGAAGCTTGTTCCGCTTGCAGGCGCTTTACTACTTCTAGTCGGTGCGTACCTGACCTGGTTCGCGTACTTCTAGAAGAAATAACAAAGGCCGCCGGAAACATTCCGGCGGCCTTTTTGGTGCGCTCAGGCGGCGAACGACTCCATCCAATCGAGGTACTGCCTATCAAGCAAAAGCTTGAGGTCAACGACTCGATAGACCATGGCGTTGTCGACGGCGCCTGTTCGAGCAAGGAAGAGTTCCGCTTCGCGGATACCTTCATCGATCTGGCGTCTGGTGTGCAGTATTTCGGGCGGCAGTGGCGGATCCCCGTCGTGCTTTTTCCGAGCCACGTCGAGCATCGTGCGCGCCTGCCCAAGAGTGATAAAGCGTGTCCTGTTTTCAGTCACGTATACCTCCGTAGTCTGCTAAGCACTATGCCTGCAGGAATCCCTAAACACAAGATAAGTGTTCGATGACTCTATGCAGTATTCTTGAAAAGAGATAGGAGCGTGTCGAAATGTCCACTATTCACAGTCCAAGAGGGGTAGACAGGCTGTATAATTCATCCATTGCTCATTCCATATAGGGCTGATCCCCCTCATAAGCGACACCGAAACAGGGAACCTGTTTCGAACTTGGCGTAGGTCTAAAAAGGATCAACGCCGCAAGGCAAACCACCGAAAGGTGTCGCGCCTACGCCAAGTTCGGGACGGGTTCGTTTTGGTAAAAGAAAAGCCCCCTGACGGGGACTCTAGATAAGTTCGAGAGGTGCTATCTCAAACAATCAGGGATGGAGGATTTTCAACCCTCCCGAGCCAAGGCTCACTTCCTAAGAGGCAGCGCGCGTTGACTTCGACTCACATTGCAATGTAGCTCGGCTGTCTAGAGTCCCCATTCGGGGGCTTTTCTTTCTTTACTGAAAAGGACGAAGGTCGAGGGTAATTCGTCGCCTCATTAGAATACCAGAACTTTTTTATGCTTGACAAAGTACCTAGAAGGGGATAACCTGCGGATAATCCGCAGGTTATCCCCTTCTAGGTTAGGACGTGTTGTAATGCAGTAAAACAAAAGCCCGTCTCTACGGGCTTTTAGTTCGCAAACGGATTCTTCGCGCCGCGCACCTCAAAGTGCAAGTGGTTTCCGGTTGAGCGTCCGGTATTTCCTACGTAGCCGATTACATCGCCCTTAGCTACTGAGCCGCCGGAGACTGCAAGGCTTGAAAGGTGGGCGTACAGAGTCTGCGTGCCGTTATCGTGCGAGATAACGATGTAGTT
>CAZTMV010000003.1:29454-52874 GCA_964615225.1 uncultured Candidatus Saccharibacteria bacterium | reverse complement strand
AAGGCTGCAACTTCGCCAAGGTCCGCGTCATACTTCTTTGCAATGCCGGCAAGGGTCTGGCCCGAGGTTACCTTATGCTGGACGCCTGAGACCGGGAGGATAAGAAGAGTGTCGCCTGGCTGGATGGTCGAGGCATCCTTAATGTCGTTTGCCCAAAGGATGGTATTGATCGTGACGTTGAACATGTCTGCGATTTCCGAGAGGGAGTCGCCGTTTCGTACCTGGTACAGGGAAATGCTGCCTGAGGAGCTCTTGGCAGAGGCAACCGAAGGAAGAGAACCGTCCACGCTCGCACCCGCGATAAGGGCAGAGTCGGTCATCGCAAGGCGAAGACCACCCTTAGAGGGGTTTGGGTCGGGGTTGGTTGCCGGGTCTAGAAGCGCGAGGGCGCTGTCATGCAGTACCGGGAGGTCTTCCTCGGCTGCTTTGGTAGTAGAAAATGGCCACACAGCGTCTACAGCGATAGGAAACGCGGTAAAGACGACGGTAACGGCGATACTTGCGACACTAACTGCAAGAACTACCCAGTATGTGCTTCGCTTCTCGTGAGGGGTCCGAGCAACGGAGGTCTGTTTTGAATCAAAGATAAGGGAAAGTAGGGTGTTTCAGGCGTGCTTCCGAGTACAAAAATGGCTTAGGTAAGCCATTTCTTGCGTGCTTCCGTAACTTCCGATTCGGCAAGTATACCGTTTGGGCACTGGGGGTCAATGGTCTCTGGATGAAGATGTTGATAGCATGAAGAATGGCTTAGGTAAGCCGTTTTAGGAGCTTTTACCCTCTCTAGGCTATAGTAGCTTCATGCAGTACCTTGCAGGCTTGAATGAGGCGCAGACGGCGGCGGTTATCGCTACCGACGGACCTATTTCAGTGCTTGCGGGTGCCGGATCCGGAAAAACTAGAGTGCTCACGACCCGCATCTACCATTTGATCCGCCAGGGCGTGCCGCCGGAGAAGATTTTAGCGGTTACCTTCACCAACAAGGCGGCCCGCGAGATGCGCGAGCGCTTGGGCAAGCGCCTGGGGACTGAGATCGCAGTCTGGAAGAAAGGCTCTCTGCCGTTTGTCGCAACCTTCCACGGACTTGGCCGCGAACTGCTGGAGCAGTATGGCAGCGTGATGGGCATTCCCCGCAACTTCTGCATCTTTGACCGCGACGACTCCGAGCGTTCGATCAAGCAGGCCTTGAAGCAGCTTGGGATAGACCCCAAGGAGATTTCTCCCCGGTTTATCTTGTCGCGCATTTCTAAAGCTAAGGGAGACGGGCAGACCTTGGACGAGTTTCGGGAGAAGCACAGTCATCAGAGCTTTCGCATGCGAGTTGTTGCAGATGCTTGGCGCATCTATAACGAACTACTGCAGGCCGAGCGCGCGCTCGACTTCGACGACCTTATTCAAAAGCCAGTGCAGCTTCTAGAGAAATACCCGGAAGTCCAGCAGACGGTGCAGGAGCGGTTCCACTACATCCACATCGATGAGTTTCAGGACACTAACGAACTGCAGGGCAAGCTTGCCGACTTGCTTGCGGGCGCACGCAAGAATTTGTTTGTAGTGGGGGACATCGACCAGACTATTTACACGTGGCGCGGAGCAACAATCGACAACTTGCTTGAGTTTGATCGCCGCTACCCTAACGCACAGACGATCATACTCGAGCACAACTACCGCTCGAGCGGCACGATCGTGAGCGCCGCTAACACCATCATCGAGCAGAATCGCAATCGCAAAGACAAGCGCTCAGTGACTGACAACGCTCCTGGAGACCGCATCAAGGTGCACGCAGCTGCAAGCGCAGAAGAAGAGGCGAGATTCATTGCACGTGAAGCAGCACGGCGCATGCGAAGCGGTGTTTCTCCTGAAGAGGTCGCAGTGTTGTATCGCACTAACTTCCAATCGCGCGCGCTCGAGGAAGCGTTCCTGCAGGAGCGCATCGCGTATCGTTTGCTTGGCACACAGTTCTACGATCGCAAGGAAGTGAAAGACGTTATCGCATGGGTACGCCTGGCGCTTGATCCCTCGCGCGAAGCAGATCGCATCCGTGCAGTGCAGGCTCCCGCACGCGGCATAGGAAAGGTAACCCTTGGAAAACTCACTGCTGGTAAGCGCGAGGATTTGAAGCCTTCCGAGCGCTCAAAGGTAGAAGCGTTTGAAAAAGTACTGCAGTCGTTGAACACTGCAGCGCAGACCTTGGTACCGTCTGAGTTCGTACGACTCGTGATCGAATCGTCCGGCATGCGTGCGCACTACGAGAAGGGAGCAGACGATGATCTTGAACGATTAGAAAACGCGAAAGAGCTTGCAACGCTCGCCAGCCGCCACGATGAGACACCGGGCATGGACGGTATTAATGCCTTCTTGGCAGACGCCGCGCTCGCGGGAGACCAGGACGAACTCGACCGCAAGCAGGATAAAAAGGGTGTGACCCTTATGACCGTGCATGCAGCAAAAGGTCTTGAGTTTGATACAGTCTTTGTCTCAGGACTTGAAGAAGGACTATTCCCGCACGAAGGCATGGATGAGTCCAACGAACGAGACGAAGAAGAGGAGCGACGCTTATTCTACGTAGCCGTTACGCGCGCAAAGAACCGCTTGTACCTCACCATGGCACGCGTGCGCCGCATCTACGGTACTGACTATCTGCAGGATCCCTCTTCCTTCCTCCAGGATATCGACGCAGGGCTTATGGAGTACGTCGGACACACAAACGACGAAGAAGGGATTATAGAAGCGTAAACAGAGAGAGTGCAGCGATAAAGTAGAGTGCGCATACCAACGCTACGAGCTGTTCTTTGTATGGCATTCGCACGCATGCGTAGTAGCCGGCAAGCGCTGCAGCAGTGGCAGACGCCCATAGATAGGGAACAGGGAAGAAGAGCGCGGACGCGAAAAAGGCGAGTGCAAGCAGCGCGCCAGTCACCTGAAACGCAGCGCGTTCGCCAAAACGGGCCGCAATGATTGTCGGAATGGTTGCAATGCCTGCAGCGCGGTCGCCTGCAATGTCTTTCAAGTCGCGCACATTCACACCAAGCGTAAAGCATACGAGTACGCCAACGACGCCAAGCAGGGGAACCGCAGCAAAGGTCTTCTCGGGACTCAGCAAGAAGTAACCGGCAAAAAGCGAGAACAACGACGCAAGCGCAATAAGCGCGGACGCAACGATCGGGAAGCGCTTTAAGCGAAGCGGTTCGGCAGAATACACGTAGTAGCAGGCAGTGAATGCAAGCAGGAATATGAATGAGTAATAGCCGGCGCTCCACGCAGCAAGCAGTGAGAACAGTAGAAAGAGCACGCCTGCGTCGTTGAAGTCTGCGCGTGAGAGCGTGCCTTGAATAAGTGGGCGCTCCGCATTTGAAACAGCATCGATATCCTCGTCAGCAACATCGTTCACACATACGGCGTACAGCCATGCGGCGCACCAGCCTACTACGAGCACGAGGAGCGCAAGCATGTCGACCAAGGTTGCACCCGCAAATCCAACAAGCGCACCAAGCAGTACAAGACACACGAACTGGAGCATGCGCAGCGGGCGAATGTTATGCGCATGGGCGCGCACTTTCCTAGGCGCAAGCTTGTAGCTCAGGAGTATGCCAAGCACTGCACAGAGTACGACATACACAAGCGACATAAGCTTGTTGAACATAAGTTCCAGAGCAATGGTGTCACTCAGCGGCACCACGTTTCCCGGAAGCATGCCAACACCAAGCAGCGACGAGCGCATCACGTTTGCAAGATAGGGAAGCACACCGACGCCTCCGTTTGCTAGCGCATAGAAGACACTTGGAAGCGCGGTGATAAGAAACATCGCCGCATACGTTGCAACAGCTGCAAGCACTGCCTGCACCAGACTCTTTCGCGCACGATACACATACCAAACAACAAACAGGAGCGCGAGTGCAATTTCAATCCGAATCCCGAGCGTAATCCCTGAGGAGAGCGGACCGAAGAAAGACAGGAAGTCCTGCAGCAGATTCGTAGAGAACAGGTAGGTCATCGTACTGCCCTTGGTAAGCACGAGGTCTAACAGGGGAGGCAGCCAGATGACTGGCATGCCAAACAAGAGCACCTTGCTCGCACTTGCATAGTTGCGCGTGAACGCCCCGATCACGAGCGCAAGCAACAGATACATCGCCACGTAAAAAAGACCGTAGTGCACAACGGTAAACGGATCCAGAGCAGGGAAGCCGCCTGAGGAGGGGCTTGATACGGACTCAAGCACGACCCGGATCATGACGATGCCCGCAAAGGCAGCAGCCCAGCCCGCGAGCGTGAGGGGTGTACGCTCTATGAGGGAGAATATCCGTTCGATCATAGCTGCCAGTATACCCAGGAGTCGGAGCATGCTACACATACCTATATATGTACGCTAAGAAGTCGCTCGGCCAGAACTTCCTCATGCATGCGCAGACCGCCGCCCGTATCGCAGACGCCGCAGAGCTCTCGCCTGAGGGAACTGTCCTGGAAATAGGCCCTGGAACGGGCATGCTCACTCGCGAACTCCTCAAGCGTTCACGGAAGGTGGTTGCCGTTGAAGCAGATGCTGAACTTATCCCAGTCCTTACAGAGACGTTTGCCAAGGAATTGGAGGAGGGGCGATTTGTCCTTATACATGCCGATATCCGCTCCTTCGACCCCTCTTCCCTCGGAACCTACGCCCTTGCAGCCAATATCCCGTACTACATAACCGGAGAAATCATCCGACAGTTCCTAACCGCGCGCCACAAACCAACCTCCATGACCCTCCTGGTGCAGAAAGAGGTGGCAGAGCGCATCGCCCGCTCTAAAAAGGAGAGTTTGCTTTCGCTCTCGGTGAAGGCATACGGCACCCCGCACTACCGCTTTACCGTGCCTCGAGGCGCCTTCAAGCCTGCGCCAAACGTGGACTCTGCCGTTCTTTCGATCCGGGATATAAAAAATGACGCATTTCCTTCATCCAAAGATGAGGCGCTCTTCTTTGAAGCGCTCCGGGCAGGCTTTGCACATAAGCGCAAGCTTCTTGCCCGCAATCTGGAAGACATCGCAAGCCGAGAGACAATTATGCGCGCGTTTGCAGCAGCTGGCGTCGCTGAGCGCGCTCGCGCCGAAGACCTAACGCTCGCCGTATGGCGCACAATCGTTCAAAACTTGCAGTAATACACACGGAATGAGTCTTGTCTGAAGCAGCGTGGTACCATTTGCATGAAGTACCGTGGCTATTTTCACTCCAAAAACCAACATCGTTCTCTCCTTAGTGGTAGCCGCTGGCTGTATTGTTGCGGCGTTCTTTCTGTCAGGGCGCGCAACGCTCACTCCCGCTAACGCGCAATCAACGCAGGAACTGTTGCGTGAGTATGCAGTCAAAGATACGGACGCTGACGGGCTTCCAGACTGGCAGGAATCCCTCTACGGCTCAGACCCGGCGAATCCGAACTCTATTGATTCATCAATGACCGATAAAGAAGCGGTCGCTGCAGGTAAGGCAGAACTGCGCTTCCGCTCGGAAGAAGCGACCGAGTCATTTGAGAACGTGCCTGGTATTCCGGTTGCTCCGAACACCCTCACCGAGCGCTTTGCCCAGGAGTTCTTCGGTAAGTACCTTGCCACCCACGGCGAAGGCGTTCCTTCCGAGGAAGCGCTGACAGCATTTGTGAATGATGCGATCGCAAGCCTTGATGAATCTGAGCCGCCGCGCTTCGCCGCCTCTGACATGGGTTCGGCGCCTGCAGGTATGTCGCTTAACTCCTATGTAGTAACTGCAGAGACTGCGCTTCTGGCGAAAGCCATCCAAGCTGAACAGAACGAAATCTTCTATTTCTCAGACGTCGTGCACAAAGATGACGCGAGTGCGCTTCTCGCGCTCAAGGCGATTTCCGATTCCTATGGCGCAGTCGCAGACGCATTCGCCACGGTTCCAGCGCCTTCTGAGGTGCGCGCAAAGCAGCTGCGCACAGCAAACGCACTTGCCCGCATGAGCGACGTAATCGGCAAGATGGCCGCATTTAAGACCGATCCGTTGCTTGCCTTTGTCGGTCTCGGTCAGTACGAGGATGCTGCGTTCGGCCTTGCTGCTGCGTTCGCCGAGTACAAGCCGACCTTGGACGCAGCAGGTCTCACCTACGAACAGGGCGAAGCTGGCTATCAGTTCCGCATGCTCGTTGAAACCTCAGCGAGGGCCAAGCGCTAAACGCCATGACTACCAACCGCGTACTAAGCAGTCTCAGAAAAGGGGTGGTTGCTCTTGTGCTGCTTGTCGTTATGGCAACGGCAGCACCAGCGCCTGCCCGCGCGCAGTGGGCAGTATTCGATGCCGCAAACGTCATTCAGAATACGGTTTCGGCAATTGCAGATAACTGGCTTGCGATCAAGGAAGGTATCCTCGACGTGGCAGGGCAGGCTGCAGCCAAAGCAGCGATCAAATCAATCATCCGCACCACCATTAACTGGGCGAACTCCGGCTTCAACGGCTCACCAGCCTATGTAACGAACCTGCGCGGCGACTTGCAGCGCCTGGCAGACTTTGAAGCGAATCGCTTCCTCAATAGCATGCTCACCTCAGCAGCTATCGACTCGCCATTTCGGGACGTAGTTGTAACCGGCCTGCAGATCGACTACCTGCGCTCAACTGCACGCGACGCGTTCCTGCGCAACAGCCGCTATACCCTCCGTAACTACAGCCCTAACCATGAAGCCTTTGTGCGCGGCGACTTCTCGCAGGGAGGTCTTACGGCATGGGTAGAGGCATGGCGCAGCGATCAGAACAACATCATCGGTGCAAACCGTGCAGCTCGCCAAGCACTTAATTCTATTACGCTCGAGGCAACCAACAATCGCGTCACGCAGCTCAATTGGTCGCGCGGTATCTTCTCGTGGTGTTCCGAGCCTGAAGGAGGCGAAGCTCCTGCAGAGGGAGGCGATACGTCTTTGACGCAGGCGCCTGCCGGAGGGTCCGCTGACTGCGAAGTACAGACTGCCGGCTCATTCCTCCATGAGCGCATCACTGACTCTCTTGGCGCAGACATTGCATCATTGGTTTCAGCCGACGAGCTCGATGAGATGGTCGCAGCCCTCCTGTCAGGACTTGCCAATGAAATCTTGGGTGGTGGTGGGTTCTCTGGACTCTCAGACTCCTCACGTGGCGGTGGAGTAGCTCCAGTCGACCGATCGACACAGAGCGATTACGCAACCTCAAGCGCAAGCCGCACGACCGGATTCGTTGCGGGGCAGCTCGACGAGCTTAATCGCTACAAGAGCAACTGGACTTCTCTCAAAGGCGCAGCAGAAGAAACACTGGCAGCCTGTGATGGTTCAAGCCGCTCCGGCGCGCCAGAGTATGCCCAACTTGCTGAAGACACGATCGAAGAAGCAGAGGCGGCAATTGCAAAAGCAGAAGCCGCCATTGAGCGTTTGACTGAAATCCAGGCAAAACTCACGACTGGCGGAGGCGCGAATGCGACTGAGGAAATGCGTGAAGGTTTCCAAGAATACGAAGCGTTCATGGCATCCGACATGATGCCAAACGGCTCTGAACTCATTCGCGCTGCAACGCAGATCCAGAACAACGAAAATATCCAGCCGCCGACACTTATGTACCGACTCACGCAGGGAACACGCGCATGCAGTATCTTCATCTAACCAAGATCTGGGGACTTCGCACCGCTGTCTTCGCGATCTCAGCGGTCGCGCTTTTTGCGCTGCAGTATGGCAGTGCGCAGGCTGCCTGTCAGATGTGGGAGGTGGACTGTCTTGCAGGCGAGGCGGCGGCAAAGACACTTGCAAGCATACTGCTCGTGCTGGTCCAGGTATTTAACTTCGTACTTGGTTGGGCCGGCATGTTCTTTAACTGGGCAGTGCAGGTGACTATTTTTGAATTCTCGCGCTACTTCGGCAATTCCGAAGGCCTTCTGCTTGCCTGGACCATTTTGCGCGACCTTGCGAACATCGCGCTCTTGTTCGGCTTTGTCTACATCGGTATACGCACCATCCTGGATGCAGCTAACTATGACGTGAAGCGTACGCTCCCGACCTTCATCATCTTCGCCGTGCTCCTGAACTTCAGCTTGTTTGCAGGCGAAGCATTTATCGATGTATCTAACGCCGTTGGCTCTTCGATCTACTCACAAGCAACCTCCGTAGATTGTCGAAGTGCGTCAAACGTAGAGACCTGTAGAAACCAGGGAATCGCCGGCAGCGTGTTCCAGATCAGCGGCATTTCCTCTATCGGAAACGCAGGCGAACAGTTCCAGAATGTGTGGAGCTCGGAGGGTGGCGTGGGCGCTATCGGCCTTTCATTCGCGCTTCTTATCTTCGTTATAACCATGATCATCGTGCTGATCGCGGCAGCCTTGATGCTCGTTGCTCGCGCCATTACGCTCATGGTCCTCCTGGTCGTTTCTCCGCTTGGGTTCGCAGGCTTTGCGATCCCCGAACTGCAGGAACAATCGAAGAAGTGGTGGAAGGCGCTCATGAACAATGCGCTGTTTGCGCCGGCATTTATTCTTCTGGTACTTGTAGGTCTTAAGATTGCTGAAGGGCTTAAGGCAAGCTTCGTCCCCGCTGGCGCTTCGATCACGAATGTACTCGTGCAGCCAGGCGCCAATGTGGGCGGTATTTTCATGATCTTCGCGATCGTGATCGGCTTTATGATCGCAGCGCTGGTATCGGCGCGAAATTTCAGTATCTACGGAGCAGATATGGTAGTTGATCGTGCAGTCCGCACCATTGGCGGCACGGTAGGCGGCATGGCGCTTGGCACGCCGGCATGGCTCCTTCGAAACTCCGCCGGTCGCCTTGGCAGGAAGACTGCTGAGTTTGCCCGCACCAGTCCGTTCTTCCGCACCCGCCCCGGCCTTGCTCGCATGGTTGCAGGCGCTGGAGAGACCGTGGGCAAGCAGAGCTTTGACGTGCGCCCGGTAGCGAAGATCAAGCTTCCTGGCATGGGCGACAACTCACTTGGCATACCAAACGCAACCCAGCGCAAGGGCTACAGCGGCATTCGCGATGCAGCTGAGAAGGAGCGTAAGGATTTCGCCGAGAAGCTTAAGCTCACTGATAAGGAAGAGAAGGCTATCAAGGAAGCAGAAGGCGAAAAGAAGAAGGCCGATGAAACCATCAGGACGACAGAGAAAGAGAACGCACGCGAAGCAAGCGCGATGACGGAACGTCATAAGGAAGAAGTGGGTGAGAAGCGCACCGCACTAAACACCATGCTCACGACCCAGGCAGCGGCAGTAGGAGCACTCGAGAAGGAACGTACTGAATCGCTCAAGGCAGCAGCTGACTCGCTTGCGAAGATCGAGAACGATCTGAAGAATGCAAAGACTGACGAAGAGAAGAAGCGTCTTGAAGCAGAGAAGACCGAGAAGGAAGACCAGCAGAAGAAAGTGACGGAAGAGTTCGAGAAACGTCGTGAGGAAATGGAGCGCAAGCATCAGGAAGATGAGCGTGTTGCGCGCAAGGGTCTGAAGGACCAGCAGGAGACGCACCGCCAGGAGCGCGAGAAGATGGAGACTCGCCACGAACAAACCATCACACCGCTCAAGAAGAGTACGGAAGAGATCGCTAAATCCATCAAGGATATGAAGAACGCGCCGAAGCAGCAGTACGCTGATGCGCTTGATAAAGAAATTACCGTACCAGTGCTCTCAGTCCAGAAGATCGCAAACAAGAAGGCTGCGGAAGCAATTCGCGAGAAGATCAAGAAGGGTGAATCGGAAGAAGACAAGATGGTGAAAGCCTTTACCAAGAAGGTAAAGGAGATGCAGAGCAAAGAGGAGAAAGACTCTGACGGAGATAAGAAGAAATAGTCATGGATAACAAACCTCAAGAACTCTCGTTTGCAGATGCGCTTAAGGCAGCTCCAGCTCCTATACAGACATTTCTCAACTCCGGCGCATTCGCTGAAGCCATGGCGCGCGTTCAGGCGGAAGCTGCGCTTACCGAGCAGGCATTCGATGCTGTCTCGCGAGAAGCAATATTTACGCTCATCGGCCTTGCAGAGGCTGAGGATCTTCCTGAGCTTCTTGCGAGTGAGGCAGGCATTCCTTCCGAGAAAATCGAACTAGTGATGGGCTTGCTAGCCCGCGAGGTATTCAGCACGCTAACCACAGCACCAGCTACTCCTGCCCCAACTCCAGCAGCTCCGAAGCCCCCAGCCCCTGCACCGCGTCCACAGCCAGTACCGCAACCTATCGCACCTTCGACACCTCCTGCAGCTGCTGCACCGAAGCCGCTTACACCGCCTGCCGCTGCACAAAAACCTGCAGTACCAACGTCATACACCACTGATCCATACCGAGAGCCGATATAAGCAGGGGAGTGCGTGCAAGAGCTTGGTATACTAAAGCGTAATGGAGTACCAAGTACCGCAGTTCATTGAGGTGGAGGACAAGATCTTCGGTCCGCTCACGTTGCGGCAGTTCATCTTCCTTGCCGGCAGCATTGGTCTTGCGGTAATCCTCGTACTGAATCTTCCGCTCATCATCGCGATCATCCTCTCGATCCCGATTGTCGGTCTCGGACTCGCGCTTGCGTTCTTCAAGGTAAACGGCAAGCCCTTCATTGCCATCATGGAGTCTGCGTTTACGTACTACCTCGGACGCCGCCTCTACCTCTGGAGGAAGGAGGCTCCTGAGACACCGGTCCAGGCAGCCCCCTCAGTCGCTCCAACGCTCCCAACGACTCCAGGCGGCCTTTCGCGTCGCAAGCTTGAGGATCTTGCGTGGTCCCTGGATGTGAAGGACTCAACGCCGCCAACCCAATAGCCATGCCTGAATCCAAACCAACCCAAGCGTTCGTGCCGGTCAAAGAAGTGCGCAACGGCGTCATTCTCCTTAAAAACGGAGGGTACCGCGGCATCCTTATGTGCTCTTCGATCAACTTCGCCCTCAAGAGCGAGGATGAGCAGCGTGCGATCATCGGCGGATTCCAGACCTTCCTCAATACCCTCGACTTCTCAGTACAGATCGTCGTGCATTCGCGCAAGATGGACATCCGCCCGTACCTCGCACTCCTTGCGGAGCGTGAGAACATGCAGAAGACCGAGCTTATGAAGATTCAGGTGCGCGAGTATATCCAGTTCGTGAAAAACTTTATCGAGGGCGCGGACATCATGACGAAGATCTTCTACATCGTGATTCCCTATGACCCCGCTCCGGTTACGGTTTCTGCAGCGCTGCCGTTGATCGGCGGTAAGAAGCAGCCAGCAAAACCTGAGGGGTTGAGCGGCTCGTTCGAAGAACACAAGCTGCAGCTTGAGCAGCGCATGTCGCTCGTTGCCTCAACGCTTATGGGAACCGGGCTTCGCGCAGTTCCGCTTGGCACTGAAGAGGTGATTGAGCTTCTGTACCGCTCGTTCAACCTCGGCGATTTGGAAACTCCGATTCATCTTTCAACCTAATATGGCACTGCTCGACTTCTTCAAGAAAAAACAGCCCGAAGCCGCGATGGCATCCACCATCGTGATGCCGACTCTGCCTAAAGATATCTATACAGAAGGCACGCTCTCGCTTGCAGACACGATTGCTCCGGCCGCTTTGAAAGTAAGCTCTCGCGAGCTTGAGCTTGGTGAGAAGGTTGCCCGCTCGTTCTACACTATTTCATACCCGCGCTACCTGACTGATAGCTGGTTCACCCCGATCGTGAACCTGCCGCGCGTTTTCGATGCTTCTATTTTCATCCATCCGCTTGAGACAGGGGAGGCGCTTCGCAACTTCCAGCGCAAGGTTGCTGAGGTGCAAAGCCAGATCTCCGAGCGAGCGCAGAAGGGCCTGGTGCGCGATCCGGTTCTCGATACTGCGTATCAAGACCTAGAGGCGCTTCGCGACCAGCTTCAGCAGGCGCAGGAGCGCTTGTTCAACGTTGGTCTCTACATGACCATGTACGGCAAGGATAAGGACGAACTCGACAAGATCGAGGCGGATATCCGCGGTATCCTCGACTCGCGCCTCATCTACACCAAGCCCGCTCTCTTCCAGCAGGAGCAGGGATTCCGCTCGACACTTCCGCTCGCCCTCGATGAGCTTGAGGTACACAACAAACTCAATTCGTCGCCTTTGTCCTCCATCTTCCCGTTTGTGTCCTTTGACCTTACCTCTGATAAGGGCATTCTCTACGGCATCAACCGCCACAATGCGTCGTTAATCCTCTTCGACCGCTTCTCGCTTGAAAACTACAACTCAGTCGTGTTCGCAAAGTCAGGCTCGGGTAAATCCTATGCCGTTAAGCTCGAAATCCTGCGTTCCTTGATGTTCGACACAGACGTCATCGTTATCGACCCGGAGCGCGAGTACGAGTACCTGGCAGAGGCAACCGGCGGACGCCTGTTTAACATCTCGCTCTCCAGCGAGCACCACATCAACCCGTTTGACCTGCCACCAGTCAAAGAAGACGAGAATCCGTCCGACATTCTACGCTCAAACATCATCAACCTGGTGGGTCTTTTCCGCATCATGCTTGGCGGTCTTACCCCTGAGGAGGATGCCATTGTCGATCGCGCAATCACCGAGACCTACGCGCTGAAGGACATTACCGGAGACGCAGACTTTACCGGCATTGAAGCTCCGCTTCTTTCTGATTTTGAGAACGTGCTTTCAGGCATGGAGGGCTCTGCTTCTTTGGTGCAGCGCCTCTCAAAGTACACGAAGGGAACCTGGTCGGGCTTCTTGAACCAGCCAACCAACGTCGATATCACGAAGCAGTTTGTGGTGTTCTCGGTGCGCGACATGGAGGATGAGTTGAAGCCGGTAGCAATGTATATCGTTACGCACTTCATCTGGAACGCGGTGCGCCGCGACCTCAGGAAGCGCCTTCTTATCATCGACGAGGCCTGGTGGATGATGAAGAGCGAGGATACCGCTTCATTCCTCTACTCGCTCGCTAAGCGAGGCCGCAAGTACTACCTCGGTGTTTCTACGATCACCCAGGACGTAGAAGACTTCTTGCGAAGCCCGTACGGCAAGCCGATTCTCACGAACTCTTCGATTCAGCTTCTGTTGAAACAGTCGCCGACCACGATCGATCTGCTGAAAGACATCTTCAACCTGACTGACGAGGAGAAATTCCTGCTTCTGGAGTCGGGAGTAGGGGAGGGTCTCTTCTTCGCCGGCTTGAAGCATGTGGCGATCAAGATCGTCGCGTCCTACACCGAGGATCAGATCATCACCTCTGATCCCTCACAGCTCCTTGCCATCAAGCGCGAGAAACAGCGCCTGGAGATGGAGAAGGAGTAGTCCGCTATGGCGAAAGGGAAGCGTATCGGAAATCTGACAGCAGCAGTGTTAGTGGTGTTTGCGCTCATATTTGATGCTGGGCAGTTTATCTTTACTGCAGTAGGTGTGATTCCGATCATCGGACTCGCCGGCATTGCGCTTGCGTTCCTACTTACACTCATCGCGTTTATCGTTATTTTCTTTATTATTGTTCTATCAGGAGCTCCGATTTTCAGCGGAAGACTAATAACAGCGAGGATTGCGAGCTTGATCGCGCCGCTTGTAATCGAACTTATTCCGTTTCTTGCAGCTATTCCAGCCATTACGCCAGGTGTAATCGCATTTATCATAGTCTCTCGCATGGATGAGAAGGACGAAGAACCTGTTACCCGCCGCATCGAGGACTACCAGCGACTACAAGATCAGCGCAATACGCTTCTTACCAATCAACAGCTCCAAGAGCGCCAGCAGCTTGAGGAAGAAGCGTCCATTATAGATAGGGAACGCCTCGAGAAAGAGCAGGACAAAACACAAAAACGAGAACGACGGGATCTTGCTCGTGGAAACGCTGAGTTCCTCATGGAGGTAGCTGAAAACCCTGCGCCCAAGCAGCAGGCCCCGGGTGTGCTGCAAGAGCAGCGCTCCCGAGCTACAGCAGCCGAGTTGCGCAGGGACCAGCAGCGCTACGAATATCCGCTGTAGTACCCACGCGTACAGCCAAGGGTACTTGCGGCACGCTATACTACAGTCAATGCTACGTCCCTTGCTTGCGTCTCTCATCGCGCTTGTCCTTATTGCGCCAACCGCATCCTTTGCGCAGGGTATTCCCGGCCAGGAACCGCTCTCTCTTTCCGTAAATCCGGCTTCTCCGCGCCCGTATGAGACGGTCACGGTCACGGTCAACAGCAACCTGGTCGACCTGGCCGCAAGCACGATCACCATTTACCTAAACGGCGCAGTCATCGAGGAGGGAATGCGAAGCGCGCAGGTGAAGATCGGGGGACCGGGCACGCGCAACACCTTCCGTGCAGTCGCCTCAGGCGCTGAGGGAACCTACGAAGCAACACTCTCGATCATTCCCGGCGACGTATCGCTCATTATCGAGCCGGTAGCTACCAATCACCCCTTCTACCAGGGAGGCATGCTTGTGCCTTCGGAAGGGAAGGTCCGCATTATTGCGCTGACGGACCTGCGTACCTCGCCGACGGCTCGCGTCCCGGCTAACCAGATTTCCTATACCTGGAAGCTCGGTTCTCAGACGCTCCTAGCAGAATCCGGCCTTGGACGTAACGTCCTGACGGCGACTGCACCGACCATGTACCGCGATGCAGTCGTGAGCGTGACTGCAAGCAACCAGGCAAAGACCGTGTCTGGGCAGGCCTCGATCACCATCACGCCATCAGAGCCTCTCGTACGCATCTATCGCACCGATCCGCTGGGCGGCGTGTCCTTTGAAAAAGCGCTCTCCGGCACCTTTGCCCTAACAGGGACCGAGGAAACCTTTCGCGCTGTTCCATTCTTCTTTAAAGAAAAGCCTGGAATTGAGTGGACTTTAAACGGCAACCGCAGCGGCACAAGTCCTGATCTCACCGTACGCTCTGCAAGCGGCTCTGGAACAGCGCAGTTAAATGCAACAGCGCTTGGGAGCGAGGCCCGCGCGCAAGCGGGCGTAACGCTTCGATTTGGGGAATCTACCGGCATATTCGGACGCTAACCATGAAATACTTCCTTCTTACGCTCGCGCTCCTCCTTCCTGCAGCAGCTTTCGCACAGGAAAGCACGCAGTTTGTACCACTCACCGGTCTTCCAGGACTTGATTCCCTTACGAACGCAGGAGGCGCTTCTTCACTTTCAGGCTTCTTCAACGCGCTGTATCGCGTCTGTATCGGCGCTGCTGCTGTAATCGCCGTGCTTAATATCATGTACGCAGGCTCCCAGTCCATCCTCCAGGAGGGTTCGGTCATTGAGAAGGGCAAGGTGCGCACTCGCATCACTAACTCCATCCTGGGCCTTGTGCTCGTGCTCTCACCTGCAATCGTGTTTAGCATCATTGATCCGAGAATTCTTGATCTAGATATCGGCAACATCAGCGAGCTTCGTCTGAAGCCTAGTACCGGTAATGAGTCAGGTACAGGTAATGAGGGACAGAATCAGGGCAGTCAGGGGGAGAATGGCTCCAATGGCCAGCAAGGGGAGGCAGGACAGGAGGAATGTCCTGCTGGACAGCAGGAAGTATTCGACGGCGATGAGACGCTAGATTGCGAACCGATACCGCCAGAGAACGAAGGGGAAGAAGTGACTGGTTCAGTCTCATTCTCAGTCAACAACGAAGGGAATGCAGCCTTTGTCTACTACATGCCTGCGATTGCTGGAAACGGTGACCGCTGCAATTTCTACGTCGTAAATGACTATTCAGCGCAGGCAACGATGTCTCAGAGCGCTGATGCAAACGCCCTGCAGCAGTGCAATGCAAATATAAGCCGTCGCCCGAACAATTCTACGGTCGCACTGCAGTGCACCACGAATGACCGTCTGAATTTCACCGTACCGCAGCCTGCCTGCAACCAGCCTGGCATCGTAAACAATTAATTGTATGAACTCCCGCCGTATCCTTATCATCGCGCTCAGTGTCCTTGCAGTCATTGTTGTTGCTGCGGGCACGTACTTCTTATTCTTTGCGACCAAAGCGCCTGACGTCACAACCGAAGATCCGGGCAATCTATTCGGCACTTCAGACGAGACAGCAGGGCAGGGGGAATTGCCGCCGCTTGGCGAGCCTACGCAGCAGGCAGGAACCGAGGTAGCTCCTAACCTAATTCGCATCACTGCGGGACCGGTTGCCGCAGGCTCAGCCGCAATCGCAATCCGCGAGACAGCAACCTCCTCTGAAGGTACTCCGACTATCATTCTTGATACCGAAGTCCGCTACATCGAGCGTGAGAGCGGCCACATCTATGCATACCGATCGGAAGCTCGCACCCTGACTCGTCTCACCAACCGCACGCTCCCGGGCGTTGCAGAAGCTGTGTGGGCAAGCGATGGATCAACTGCGTTTGCGCGCTTCTTGTCCGAAGACGCAGCGGGCGAGCTGGTTGCAGAAACCTTTGCGCTTCCAGCCTACGAAGATAGCGGTTATTTCCTCGAGTCTAACCTTGCTGCAGTTGCGGTAACAGGGACCTCAAGCGTCCTTACGCTACTTCCAAATGCCAATGGCTCAGTTGCAACCGTTGCGCGCCTTGATGGTTCTTCGCCGCGCACCTTGTTCTCCTCGCTCCTATCTGCGCTTCGCATCATGCCTGCAGGCCCCGGCTACGTTGCGTACACCAAGGCGTCTGCGCAGACTAACGGCTATGGATTTTTGGTGGGAGGCACAAGCGGCACGTTTGAGCGCGTTGTGGGTCCGCTTCGCGGCCTCACCATGCTCGCAAGTCCATCAGGCGCATCTATCTTCTACAGCTACCTTTCCGGTACCGCGCTTCGCACGGAGCTGTTGAACACTAGTACGCGCGTTGCAACGTCTATTCCGCTTGGAACGCTTCCAGAGAAGTGCGTGTGGTCTCCGGATGAGACGAGCGTCTACTGCGCAGTACCGCGCTCGCTGTCAGGCACGTTGCCAGACGACTGGTATCAGGGTGCCGTATCATTCTCAGATCGCATCTGGAAGATCGATATGGGCGCACGTGTCGCAATCCTCGTTATTGACCCTGCAACCGTTGCGCAAACGGAAATAGACGCAGTCGGACTTGCAATCGATCCGAACGAAGACGTGCTCGTGTTCACCAATCGCAAGGATGGTTCCCTCTGGGTCTACGATATTTAAGCCGCCACTTCTTTGAGCTTCAAGCCGCGCACCAAGAACTCCTGCGCGAGCATGAAGATGTTTGAGGCTGCAAAGTAGATAGCGATTGCGCCGCTACCAAAATACGCAAAGACCGCAATAAGCACCGGGAGCATGAAGCGTGCTTGGAGCGCAATTGCGCGGCCGAATTCTTCCTGCATGGAGGGTGTTGCATCCTTTGCGGGAGCTGGCGGGACGGGAATGGCATACCATGCCTGTGCAAACTGCGTAACGCCTGCGGCAAGTGCCAGCACGATCGATGGGCCCGTCACCATGAAGATGCCCAAGAAAAGCGGGTTCACAGCCTCGGGAAGGGGAATAAAGGCGTAGAGGAGTGAAGGATCGAGCGCGGTCAGTGCTGCGCCCTGACAGACGAAATAGAGACCGAATACGATCGGAATCTGCACGAAGAGCATGAGAATGCTGGCAAACGGCTTTACGTTGTACTTTTTGTAGAGCGCGAACATCTCGCGTGCCTGCGCTTCCTTATCATCCTTATGTTTCTCTTTGAGTTCCTTGAGTTCCGGCTCGAGGAGTTTCATTGCTTTCTGCGTCTTCACTGCCTGGAGAGAGAGAGGAAGGAGTATGAGCTTTACCGCAATAGTGGCGCCAATCACAGCAAGCCCGAGGTCTCCTCCGGGAACGATGTCGACGAAGAAGACGAGCAGATTGTGGATCGGGAGGTAAATGAAGGTATGAAAGAAGTCGGTCATGATTATTGGATTGTACGCGTAAGTAGGGAAGAAAGCTCGTGGGAAAGCTCCCTAAAGGAGAGCGTAGGGCTTCCCGCGCGGGCATATGCCACCAGATATCGGTCCTCCCGCACGAATGGACGCAGCACCTGGAGCATCCGGCGCTTCAGGAGGTGCCGGTCAACGGATTTCTTAGCAACCGCTTTCGAGACAACGGCTGAGGCCCCTCCTGTACTGGAGGGGCCTGTCATAAGGGAAAAATGCTCACTCTGAAGGCGGCTACCGCTTCTGGCAGCAGGGAAGGACCTACGGCTCAGGCGAAGACGCTTCGGCAGCATTATTTAGAGGTCGAAAGGCTTGCACGGCCCTTGCGGCGGCGGCGGGCAAGGGTGTTCTTGCCTCCTGGGGTCTTAGAACGGGAGAGGAAGCCGTGGGTCTTGGCGCGCTTGCGCTTCTTTGGCTGGTAGGTTCGCTTCGGCATGGACTAGAAAGTTATGCACAGGATACTAACAGATTTCCCCGGTAGTAGCAATGGATGCGAAAGCGTATAAAGCGCGTATACTGCTTTGGACTATGAACCGACAGGATCCGCATGAGCTTTGGGAACACATTCTCTCGCAGGTCGAACTGTCCATTTCTCCCGCCAACTTCAATACGTGGTTCAAGGAAAGCTGCATCGTCAAAGTAGAAGAGGGAATCGTCTACATCGGCGTTCCGAGCCAGTTCTTCCGCGATTGGTACCAGAAGAAGTTCCACCAGCTGCTCCTCAAGATTCTGCGCGGAGTCTCCTACGAATACCGCAATATTGAGTACTTGATCGTTAAAGACGCTCGTAAGCCAAAGGTGGAGAAGCGCGGCGACCGCCAGAACCAGGAACTGCCGCTGGATGAGTTCTATATCAACAAGAACGACAAACTGAACCCGAAGTACACCTTCGATACCTTCGTTGTGGGCGCCTTCAATGAGCTTGCGTTTGCAGCTGCGCAAGCAATTCTCAAGCAGCCAGGCCTGACGTATAACCCGCTCTTTATCTACGGAGAGACTGGCCGCGGCAAGACGCACCTTATCCAGGCGATCGGCAACCAGTTCAAGAAGTTGTATCCAAATCGCAAAGTGTACTACCTCACCTCCGACCAATTCGGTATGGAATACACCGATGCGGTGATGCAGGGCGTGGGCAACCGCTTTAAGGAGAAGTATCGCCAGTACGACTTGTTGATCATGGACGACGTACAGCTCCTGACGAAGCGCGATAAGACGCAGGAAGAGCTCTTCCACCTCTTTAATGCACTTCACGATAACAACAAGCAGATCATTTTCTCCTCAGATAGGCCTCCTCAGGCTATTCAAGACATCGCTGATCGCGTGCGCGGCCGCCTTTCAAGCGGCATGACGGTAGATATCAGTGAGCCGGATACCGAAAGCCGTATCGCAATCGTACGTAAAAAGGTCGCTAACCACGGCGTCATGCTCTCAGACGATGTTATTGAGTACATCGCTACCTCTGTATCAGGCTCTATCCGCGAGCTTGAGGGAGTTATTAACAGCCTTGTATGCCACGCACAGGTAAAAGGATCGTCCCCAGACCTTGCAGAGGTGCGCCAGTCCCTACGCTCCTTCTCACGTCCGACTAAATCGGTCTCAGTGAAGCATGTTGTGTCTAAAGTTGCTGAGTTCTACGGCATTGATGAGGAAAGCATTTATGAGAAGACTCGCAGAAGGGAGGTAGTACGCCCGCGCCAGGTGATTATGTACATCCTGCGCGAAGATTTTTCCGTTTCCTATCCAACTATCGGCTCCAAACTTGGCGGTAGAGACCACACCACGGTTATCCACTCCTGCGAAAAGGTGAAGCGAGAGGTGGTTACGGATCTGGAACTCGCTAAAGAGATCCAAGATATCCGGGGATTGCTTGTGTAAAACTATGTATAACGTCCTCACGACCTCGTGGATAAGTGCCGAAAAACTAGGTACTATTTCCACAGAGGATTTGGTGAGGGAACTTATCCCCGCGAATGTTCGAGCATTCTCAACACGCTATGAGAACGTGATGAACCAAAAAAACCAAGTATCTACGCCCTATAACAGAGTTATCCACCTATTAACAGCACTAATAATAGCTCTATGAATATTTCAATAGAAAAAAAGATACTAGGAGATGCGGTGGGGACGGTCGCACGCTTCGCTGAGCGAAAGGTACTCTCGCTGCCAGCTTTGTCTGGCATTGCGATCGTTGCAGACGAGTCGGGAATCCACCTGCGCGCCACGAATCTTGAGACCAGTATCGAGCTTACGATCGAAGGAGACGTTACCGAGGAGGGAATGGTTGCAGTGCCGGCTGCAATTTTACGCGAAATCACTAGTTCTTTTTCAGGAACTGGTTCAGTAACACTTAAGCTTGCAGGCGACACAATCACGATCACTACTGGCAAAGCGAAGAGCACGATTAAAACGCTTCCACACGATGATTTCCCGGCGTTCTCGAGCCCAGACTCACCTAAGACCGAGTTCTCGCTTCCTGGAGCTGTTTTACGCGCATTAGTGGCATCTGTTGCGCCCTACGCATCTCCTTCAACGGTCCGTCCTGAACTTGCGTCAGTATTACTATCCGCAGAAGGTGGTGTGGTGAAGGCAGTTGCAACCGACTCCTTCCGCCTCGCAGAGAAGAAAGTATCCGTAACTGGCTCAGTGAAGCCTTTCTCCATCCTTATTCCTGCTAAGAACGCACTTGATATCGTGCAAGTACTTCCAGACACTGATCTGACCGTGACTGCTGATGAACATCAATGCGCGTTCTCATTCGCGGGAGGTATGGCGCTTACACGCCTCGTGGCTATGCAGTATCCGGACTACGCGCAGATTATCCCGAAGTCCTTCGCGACTGAGGCAACCGTGCTTAAGAAGGATTTCGAGCAGGGACTTCGCCGCGTTGCAGTATTCTCAGATTCCTTCCAGAAGGTACGTCTTGGGTTTGCTGTAGCTGCGAAGGGTATTGAGCTTTCTGCGCGCAATGCGGATGTTGGTGAGTCGAGCGAACAGGTCCCGGCTTCAATTACGGGAGACACGCTTGAGCTTTCCTTTAACCATCGCTACTTGCACGCGCCACTGTCTGGTCTTGCTGCGGAAAGCATCACACTGTCTGCAAGTGGTATAGGACGTCCATTGGTAATTCGTGGAGCGGGGGACACTTCATATCTGTATCTAGTGATGCCGATGAATCAGTAAATGGAAGCAAGTACTTCTATTCCAGACTGGATTACCGCGATCGCTGGGTGTATTGCTCTTGTGTTGGCTATTTATGAGTTTTATTTTCGCAAACGCCCGTATCTAAAAGTTGAAATTGAGGTACAGGAGCGTAAGGGAGAGCGGACAAAGTATGTTTTCCTGGGGAAATTAGTGAACTTGGGAGATGTGCCTGGTTTCTTTTGGTTGAAGAAAGAGGATATACAGATAAAAATAGGTGACGAACTTTACTACGCGGAACGTGATTCAAATGGGTACGTATTTCCAAACGAAGCACAACCACCTTTTTTCGAAATAGGGACTATCTATGAGCAAGGTATTCAAAAAATCCTAGCTGGAGCTTATATCGACAATACTGTGCATATCGAGGTGACTGTCCGTTACCGTTCGTACAGGTCGATTCCTATTGTCAGTACAGTTATGCATAACAAGTTTCACTTCAAATACGGCGTAAATATCACCAATGGATCCGAAGGACAGCCGAAAATGACGGTATTTGTTATCGACCAAAAGATCGGTTAAAACCAGCTTTGATATAGTTACCCATATGAAAACAGCAGTCATTCTGCACGGTATGCCGTCTGAAGAGGAGTACAACACTCCTGAGACGAGGGTGCAGTCTGCACAACACTGGCTCCCGTGGCTTAAAGAGCAATTTGAGCGCCAAGGTATCCCTGCGCGTACTCCTGAATTTCCTATGCCGTATAAACCGGACTATGAAGCATGGAAGCGGGTGTTTGAGACGTTTGAAATAGGGAATGAAACGATTCTTGTTGGGCACTCGTGTGGCGCCGGATTTCTCGCGCGCTGGCTTTCTGAAACTAAAACAGCAGTAGGGAAGGCACTACTCGTGGCTCCTTGGATGGATCCTAAACCAAGAACGCTCGATAACGGGTTCTTTGAATTCGAGCTAGATCCGGAAGTCCAACATCGTACGAAGATCACTATCTTCTATTCCAATGATGACGATAGCGATATTTTGCAAAGTGTAGAGTTCTTAAAGGATGCATGGCCGCAGGCAAAAGTTATTACACTACACAACAAAGGCCATCTTGATTTCGATGGCCTTGGTACACGCGAATTCCCAGAACTCGCTCATGAAGCACTAGGTTAGTTGTCCTCCTCGTCTTGATTGTTTCGATCCTGGTCTTCTTCCTGTACGTCTTCGGTGGAAGATGCTGCCTCCTCTGCGTAGCGAGAGAGGTCTGCAGTTAGGGCAAACTCCCAGTACGGCGTCTGTGCATCGCCGCGAGAAGTTCCGCGACCCATAGGATCATCCTTGTTTACCCACCACAGAATGTCGTGCATGCCGTCAGGACCCATGAAGGAGCCTCGAAGCGCTGCGGGAGCGTCGTCCGGAATAGCGCGGCGCTCAGAGAAGAATTCCTTCGGCGTCTTTTCAAGCGCAACGAACATAAACTCGCGCCACATCGGGGCAACGATATAGCCGGCGATCTCTTTCACCATCGGACTGTTGTCGTTGTTGCCGGCCCAGGCAGCCACGGCAATCGACGGAGTGTAGCCGACGGTCCAGGCGTCGCGGTAGTCATTGGTGGTACCGGTCTTTGCTGCAACGTCATAGCCCTCGAACACAAACGGGTTATCTGGTCGGTACGCCGGCATACGGGCCTCGTTTGAAGAAAGCATATAGTTGATGTCCCGCGCGACACCCGGATCCATGACCTGCTCAGGACGTGCCTCAAACTCTTCAAGCACGCGACCGTTCTTGTCAGTAACCTTCAGAACGCCTACCGGAGCATTTCGAACCCCGTTATTTGCGAACACGCTGAATGCAGACGCCATTTCAAGCGGCTTCACTTCTCCCGCGCCAAGCGCGAGCGAAAGACCGTACTGCTTCACGTCATGGAGCGTCGTGATACCCATGCGGCTTGCAAGATCGATCACGTTATCAATACCCGCAAGGTACATAACTTTCACCGCAGGAATGTTGATTGACTGTGCGAGCGCCTTGGAGAAGGTCATTGGGCCACGGAACGTTCCATCGTAGTTGCCAGGGGAATAGCAGGGGAACGTGCTGTTAAAGAGGTCAGACGGTGCGCAGGCAGTCGAGAACTGCGTTGGCAGATCGAAGATCGCAGTGTCAGGCGTGAATCCTTTCTCAAGCGCAGCTGCGTACACAAACGGCTTGAACGAGGAGCCCGGCTGACGCTCAGCTACCGCAATGTTGTAGTTGCCGTCGATGTTCTCATCGAAGTAATCACGAGAGCCCACCATAGTAAGAATGTGGCCGGTCTTCGGATCAATCGCAACAAGTGCTGCGTTCTCTGCGTTGAAGCGCACTTCGTTTGCAACTGCGTACTCGTTCACGATCGCTTCTGCAGAGCGCTGGAGGTCCACATCAAGTGTGGTAATGACATCAAGTCCTTGTGCGACTGCGGTCGGACCATATTTT
Organism: uncultured Candidatus Saccharibacteria bacterium; assembly: GCA_964615225.1. Lineage (GTDB taxonomy): Bacteria > Patescibacteriota > Minisyncoccia > Phycocordibacterales > Phycocordibacteraceae > C7867-001. Next base: position 29,510 of record CAZTMV010000003.1, on the reverse strand, counting down.
TCTTCAAGGTATTCCTCAATAAAGAACACGAAGTGCGGTGCGATGATCGAGTTCTG
>CAZTMV010000003.1:0-29354 GCA_964615225.1 uncultured Candidatus Saccharibacteria bacterium | reverse complement strand
CTTCAAGGTATTCCTCAATAAAGAACACGAAGTGCGGTGCGATGATCGAGTTCTGACGCTGCAGGGAGAAGGCAACTTGCTCCGCTTTTGCTGCATCGAATTCATCCTTGGTGAGGTACCCAAGCTCGCGCATGCGCGCAAGCACGAGATTCTTGCGGTTCTCAAGAGAGTCGCGATTGTTACCGTACGGAGAGAAGTAGGTTGGCGCCTGAGGAAGGGCGGCAAGGTATGCAGCCTCTGCAACGGAAACGTCTTTAGCAGATTTGCCGAAGAACGCGCGCGACGCCGCTTCAACGCCGTACAAAGTACCGCCGTACGGCGTGTTGTTGAAATAGAGTGCGAGGATCTGATCCTTAGTGAAGCGCTGTTCGAGCTTGATAGCGAGCACCCACTCATGCATCTTACGCACGATGGTTTTATCGTTGGTGAGGAGCGTGTTTTTGACTACCTGCTGCGTGAGCGTGGAGCCGCCTTGTGTGTAACCCTCGGCAAGTCCAGTCCAAATTTGAATATCGACAATGATGGCGCGAATAATCGCTGGGATACTAATACCATTATGGTAGTAGAAGGACGCGTCTTCAATAGCGATGGTTGCTTCGCGAATATCTGGATCGATATCCTCCAAAGGAACGATGCTGCGGGTGACGTCGGGGTTCAGGTCATGCAGCACGGTCTGGCCGGTACGATCTAAGATACGGGTTGATTCGCTCACTTTGCGGTTGGTGAGCGTGTTGATGTCCGGCACCGGTTCAAGCGCTACCCAAATAAGGCCCAATCCAAAGCCAAGGAGCAGGATTCCGCAGATAATGGAGGCTGCTTTGATAAGCGGGGACGGGTGGTTTAAATAGTGCTCGATGAGGTTCTTCTTGCGTCGAGTCATTAGTCGGAATCGTAGCATGAAAAACGAAAACGGCAGCTTGAGCTGCCGTTTGCGAGTATGAAGACTAGAAGGTTTCGTCCTCTTCCTTGTGGAAGCCGAACGCGTCGAGTTCATCGTCCTCGTCAGGGGAGAGCTTCATATCTTCCTCCTCGAGCGTTCCTTCAGGAGCGTCCTCGCTTTCTTCAAGCGCTTTGTCCTCTCCCTCGGTCTCTTCTAGCTCATCGTTACCCAGAATGTCATCAGACATGACAATTGCTGCAATTATCGTTAATCAGTGCGTCCACATCAGGAACACCACTCTTATGTAACAGACCCGCTGGTGTGGTGCAAGTGAAGATGCTTAGGAATGGGGATAGCGGTCCGCAAGGGCTGTTATACCGACTGCAATTGCATCAAGCTCATCGTCCAAACGCTTCTTGTCCGGAAGGGAAACCAAGAGGGGAATCATACGCGCAATAGCTTTCTTGTCGGCGCGCCCGTCTCCGGTTACCGCAACTTTTACGGTTCCTGGTGCATATTCACGTACCGGAAGATCTGCCGCTCCTGCTGCTGCGAGCACGACGCCGCGAGCCTGTGCTACGCCAAGCGCCGAGGTTTTATTACGGGCAAAGAAAAGCTTTTCCAGAGCTATCGCTTCTGGGGCATAGGTATGGATAATAGTGTCGAGCTGTTCCTGCAGGTACCCAAGGCGCTCGTGCACCTCTCCTTTTGGGGGAATGAGGCAATCGCTCCATATAAGGAGTGGCTTGGAGGGGGAGCCTTCAACGACCGCTACGCCCATGCGGTCATAGCCCGGATCAATCGAGAGTACTCGCATAGTCGGTGGCATTCGTGACCACTTCCTGCACGTCTTCCTGTTCATCAAGCAGAGTGAGTATGTCGCTAAGCTTTGTTTCATCGTCGCCCGTAACGCTCATTAGTGGTTCGTTTGGCGTATAGCGCCCATCGGGTTGCCTTGTGAATGCCCAGGATGCGCTTCCCGGGGTACCAAGTTCGTACCCGTTTTTGGAAAGCAGATGTTTTATTTCCTGCGTGGTACGGTTGCGGCTATCAGTCACAGCAAGCGCGATGATGGCGATGCCACCTGGGCCGTAGAACTCGTAGGCAACTTGTTCAAGCTCCCCGGCTTCTTTCGAAGTTCCTTTGGCGATCGCGCGCTCGATGTTGTCCTTGGGCATGTTCGCAGCCTTCGCTCGTGCAATAACTGCAGCAAGGGCAGGAGAGGAGAGGTTACCCGCAGCTTTCTTAGACTCAAGGGTTATTTCGCGTGCGAACTTGGAGAACGTACGGCTCTTTGCGGCATCTGTTACCGCTTTTTGCCGCTTGATCTGCGCCCATTTGGAGTGTCCTGCCATATGCGCAAACTATAACAAAACCAGCCAAAATACGCGTTTTGCTATACTTACTTTTATGAACAAACTCGATTCCAAATCAATCTGGATCTTCTTCTGCGAATGGTTCCTGCCAATCATTATTCCGCTCGCATTTCTGATAGTTGGACTTGTCATCGGCCGCGATGCAGGTGAGGACATGACGGGAATTCTGAGCATAGGCATTCTAGTAGTTATCGCGTACACGGCATTCTCGTTCTTTTGGGCTAAGCTCTCCTACCACTACTACCGTTACGAACTTACTGAACTTGGCTTCCGCAAGGAATCTGGTGTGATCTGGAAGAAGTACGTCACCATTCCGTACGCACGCATACAGAACGTAGACATCAACCGCGGCATTCTTGCGCGCATCCTGGGTCTTTCAGATCTGCATATACAGACGGCAGGCATCGCCGGGGGATTTGGCTCCTATGGCATGGCCGGTATGGGTTCTGAGGGACGCTTGCCGGGGCTCTCCAAAGAAGAAGCGGAGAAGATGCGGGATGAATTAGTGCGCAGGGCAAGCAAGCAGCAGAATCAAGGAGTGTAAACATGAAGCGATACAAGATCGTTGTATATGTTCCAGAGTCTGATGCAGACAAGCTGCGTCAGGCTATGGGAGATGCGGGCGCTGGAAAGATTGGCAACTACTCACACTGCACCTTCTCCATCAAAGGCGTAGGGCGCTTCAAGCCGGAGGACGGAGCAAACCCAACAATCGGGGAAGTGGGCAAACTTGAAGAAGTACAAGAGGAGCGCATCGAAACAGTATGTTCAGAAGAAAAACTGAGCGAGGTACTTGCAGCGATTAAGGCAGTCCACCCATACGAAGAGCCTGCTACAGATGTGTATCCAATCGAAGTGATCGAGTAGCTACGCCTCCAAATATTCTTTACCCTTATCGGTCAGTACGCGTCCTCTTGAAGAGCGTTCAATAAGCCCCAAGCGAAGCAAGTACGGCTCATACACGTTTTCAACGGTATCCGGGTCTTCATGCAGCGCTGAAGCGAGTGCGCGAATACCTGCTGGTCCTCCCTTAAATCCGTCACGCAACGTCTCTAGGTAGCGACGGTCATCTTTGGTAAGGCCGAACGGATCAATGCCAAAGAGGTTCGATGCCTCTTCCATCACGGTTGGGTTGATAGGCGCGTCATGCACTTCGGCGTAATCGCGCACACGCTTCAAGAGTGCGTTTGCAACGCGCGGCGTTGCGCGACTGCGAGACGCAATCATTTCAATAACATCGTCTGGAACGGAGAGCCCGAGCACGCCTGCGGAGCGCTTGATGATCGCGCGCAGATCTTCGTCTGAGTAGAAGTCGAGCTGGAAGGTGCCACCACCAAAGCGAGAGCGAAGCGGGCCCGACAGCTGCGCAACGCGCGTCGTGGCGCCCACGAGGGTGAAGCGGGGAAGCGCAAGCTCTACCGTGCGCGCTGAGGGTCCCTTGCCAAGCACTATATCCAAGGATCCCGACTCAAGCGCGGGGTAGAGAAGCTCTTCTACTTTCGTGCCAAGGCGATGAATCTCATCAATGAAGAGCACCGACCCTGGTTCGAGGTTTGTGAGGATTGCTGCTAGGTCTGCGGCGCGCTCGATTGCAACTCCTGATGTGCTTTTCAGCGGAGCTTCCAAGGTGAGCGCAACCAAATGTGCGAGCGTGGTCTTACCGACGCCCGGAGGTCCATAAAACAGGATGTGTTCGGGCATCGAACTGCGCTTTTTTGCGGCATCAAGCGCGATACGCACGTTCGCTTTAACGTGAGATTGGCCTACATACTCGTCCCAGAGATTGGGACGTAGCGCCGAGTCCAGGTTCGGGTCGAGGTAGGGGGTCGGCTCAGGGGTACTTGACATAAAAACTAGGTATGCTAGCATTCTACCACGACGAGGAAAGCCTCGTTTTTCTTTTTCGCTCCCGCATAGAACCCTCTAGGCAAGGCTTGACGGCTGAGGGCGACTCCCTAAGGACCACCTGGTACCACGCTTGTCGTGGGGCGCTGGGTGTCTCCTCAAGCGTGTTGTTCGGCCTGGAGGGTTGTGTGCAGGAGAGAAGAAAGAGAAAGCGCCCCGTTTGGGGCGCTTTTCTTATACCTGCGGCAGATCAACGACGCGCGCGAGTTCCTCAAGAGTAGTATCTCCCGCAAGCGCTTTCACAATACCGTCTTGGAGCATGGTCAGGTAGCCTTGGCGTACCACATGCTTTTGAATATCTCCTTCGGATGGGTTGTCGCGCAAGAATTCGCCAAGCTCCTCGTCCATAAAGATCGCCTCGTGGAGCCCTACGCGTCCCTTGTAGCCGTTTGAAGACTCGGTCACGACCGCGTCATACACAGTGTCAAAGGAGGTTGGAACGAGAGAGGGATCAGCAACACCCTCGAATGCTTTTCGCATCATCGCTTTCTCCGCGTCCGTTGCTGGTCGCGCCTTCTTGTTCGAATCAAGTGTGCGCACCAAGCGCTGTGCCATGGCAACGGTGACGGCAGACGCAAATACCTTCGGATCAATTTCTAGATCCACCAGGCGAGGGAAGGTACCAGCTGCATTGTTGGTGTGCAGGGTCGAAAAGACGAAGTGTCCAGTAAGCGCAGCTTGGATAGCTGTTTCAGCTACTTCCTTATCGCGCACCTCTCCCACGAGGATCACGTCAGGGTCCTGGCGGAGAATGGAGCGAAGCCCCGAAGCGAAGGTGTAGTCCTTATGATCCACCTGCGTCTGCACAATACCTTCCAGGTGATACTCCACGGGGTCTTCAATCGTGACGATCTTCACTTCAGGGGAGTGCACTTCGCGCAGGAAGGTATAGAGGGTAGTTGTCTTACCAGAACCGGTCGGACCGGTGGTAAGAAGCATGCCGTTGGGGCGGCGGATCTCGAGCTTCAGGCGCTCAAGAAGCTTTGGGTGTATGCCAAGGCTATTAAACGTACGTTGAATCGCATTCGGGTCTAGAATACGCAGCACGATGGATTCGCCGTAATTGCCTGGAATCACCGAGGTGCGTACTTCTATCTGCGTACCTTTTGCAGCGATGGTGAAGCGACCGTCTTGGGCGCGGCTGTCGACGTTCAGCTTCAAACCAGACAAGAGCTTGATGCGGGAATTGAGCTGCCGGTAGACCTTCTTATCAAATTCGTATGCATCAGTCAGCAGGCCGTCGAGGCGCAGGCGTACGCGTACCTTTTCCTCCTCAGGCTCCATATGGATGTCGGAAGCCTGCATAGAGAGCGCCGCTGCGATAATGTCCTCGAACACACGTGATACTTGGGCGGTCTTCTTAGAGGAAAGCGTTTCGTCCAAGCGGATCTTAAGGGCAGCAACTGAGGTAAGCTCGCCTGCAAGCTTTTCCAAATCTCCTCCGGACACGTCGAACACTCCAGCGGTCGACACGTGCGCATAGGAAAGGTCCTGGTAGCGCTCCATAGCGATTGAAAGGCTGCGCCCAGAAATCAGGAACTGTTCAAGCGTGAAACCCCGACTTTCAAGATCAGCAACGATGTCTGCAAGGGCAGGGTTCTGAGGGTTGCGCACGGCGACCGAGAGCTTTTTGCCGACGTGATCAAACACCACCATTTCTGCTTTCTTTGCTTCCTCTTCGCCTACCATGCGAAGCGCATCCATGTTGACCGGCACCACTGATAGGTCAGTGTAGGCAAGGCCGTACTTCTCCGAAAGAATACGGGCAAGGTCCTCCTCCTCTTTTTCGCGGATCGCTTGGAGCTTTGCGTCTCCGGCAGCGTCGTCAAACGTAACAGACATGGGGCCATTCTAGCATCCATAGGAAGGCGTACCCGCAGGGTTTCAGTCTATTGACTATAGGACATAATGTGATATATTCAGCGCCAGCAATTGTGCTCGCGCTTTTACGGAGGTTAATCCAATGCGCATCCAGCTCTTTGCCATCTTTGTGATTCTCGCAGGCATGGTGGGCTTCGCCGCTCCGGCGGCGGCCCAGTACTACAACCCGAACCAGCCCGTGCTGTGCATCGGCGCCCATAACCAAATGGTGCCGTGCCAGCCGCAGCGTCCGGTGGTGACGCCGTTCTACGGCGGCTACAATGCGGCGACGCAGGGCTGCGGGATTGCTACTGGTTGCTATCGGCAACCGATGCAGCCCGTGCGCCCGATGTACGCCCAGCCGATGCCGCCGCAGTACTATGGCCAACCGCGCCCGTACTACGGCCAGCCAATGCCGCAGCCGCAACACTACGGTGGCGGCGAGCAGTACTCACTGTATGTCGGCAACGGCGGCTTCTCCCTTCACTACCAGGAAGGTCAGCAGCGCCGGGGTCCGCCCCCATGCCCGCGGGGCTGCCACCAACACCAAGGTCGGCGGCACTGCGTGTAAGAACCACAAAGATCGAGCCTCGCCCTCACACGGCGGGGCTCATTTTGTATATGGTTGGTACAATAGAGGGAATGGCTACGCATCTTCCGAATCTTGAGGCACTCCAGGCAGAAGCTGCTTCCTATATAGGAAGACTCTCCGCTAAAGAAGATGGAGCAACGCTCGTAACGCTCTCGGGCGAGCTTGGCGCTGGCAAGACCTCGTTTGCGCAGGGAGTTGCAAGTGCGCTTGGTATTACGGAGCATGTCACCAGTCCTACCTTCGTGCTCGAGAAGATCTACGTGCTGCCGCAGAATATGCGCGGCTTCTCAAAGCTCGTGCACATCGATGCATATCGCCTCAAGGGTGGCAGTGAGCTCGCAGCGCTCGGCTTTCAAGAACTGCTGCAAGACCCCGGTAACCTCATACTCCTTGAGTGGCCCGAGCGTGTTGCAGATGTGCTTCCTCATGCAGCTACCATCTCGCTTGCGGTAGAAGGGGAGGGACGCACTATTTCCTATGGCTAGACGAATCAGCGGAAGAAGTAAAAAGCTTGTCCTATTGGACGCACACGCGATCATCCATCGCGCGTATCACGCGCTACCGGATTTCACGTCACCCTCTGGCGAGCCGACTGGTGCTCTCTATGGACTTTCCTCAATGCTGCTTCGCATCATCAGTGACCTTGAGCCTGACTATCTTGCTGCCTGCTACGACTTGCCCAAGCCGACGGTGCGCCATGAAGCATATGCAGACTATAAAGGTACACGTGCAAAGACTGATGACGCGCTTGTGGCGCAGATCATCAGCTCGCGCCGCGTGTTCGAGGCGTTTGGTGTTCCTATCTATGAGCGCGAGGGATTTGAGGCGGACGATATTCTTGGCACCATTTCCGAACTACTCAAAGATGACAGCGAGACTGAGGTGATTATTGCTTCAGGTGATATGGATACCTTGCAGCTTATAGAGGAAGGCCGCGTGCGCGTCTACACGCTTAAGAAAGGCTTAAACGACACGATCCTTTACGACAAGGAGGCGGTCGAGGAGCGATTTGGATTCCCGCCGGAGCTGATCGCAGACTGGAAGGGATTGCGCGGCGATCCGTCCGATAACATCAAGGGCGTACCTGGTATTGGCGAGAAGACTGGTACTGATTTGGTCGTGAACTTCGGCACGGTCGAGAATCTGTACAAGGTACTCAAGAAAGACGAGCAGCAGCTTATCGATAAGGGCATCAAGCCTCGCATCGTGAATCTGCTGAAAGAGCACGAGGAAGCTGCGCTGTTTTCGAAGATGCTCGCAACCATCCGCAAGGACGCGCCAATTGCGTTCAGGCTCTCCGATACTGCGTGGCGCGATAACCCGAACCTGAGCAAGATCCTTCCTCTGTTCGATGAGCTTGGATTCCGTTCGCTTCGCCCGCGTGCGCAAGCAATGCTTGGATCGCAGGATAGCGAGGAGGAAGCTGTCGAGGAAGAAGCGCAGCCGGAAGAAGTAGTCGATGAGCAGCGCTTCCGGGAGGCGCAAGTGATGCTGTGGCTGTGCCACTCAGATTTCACCAACCCTTCCTTGGAAGACATTAAGGCGTATGCAAACGCAAAGGATTTGGACACTGCTTATGCATATCTGGAAGAGAAACTGAAAGAGAGTGGTCGCGTGCAGGAAGTATGGGAGACCATGGAGAAGCCGCTGGTGCCGGTACTCATGCAGATGGAGCGCCACGGCGTTCTCGTTGATGTGAAAGCACTCACACAACTCAAGGAAACCTACGCGAAGGAGCTTGCAGCAATTGAAGCTAGAATCCACGCGGCAGCAGGGAAGGAGTTTAATATCAGCTCGCCCAAGCAGCTCGGAGAAGTGCTGTTCGATGACCTGCAGCTACTAGCAAAAGGACAGAAGAAAACGGCAACCGGCCAGCGCTCGACGCGCGAATCTGAGCTTGAGAAGATTCGCGATCTGCATCCGATCGTGGATGACATTCTCGAGTACCGCGAAGTACAGAAACTCTTGTCTACATACGTAGAAGTGCTGCCTGCGTCGCTCGATAAAAACAATCGCCTGCACGCTTCATTCATCCAGACCGGCACCACAACCGGCCGCATGGCAGGCGCGAACCCTAACTTGCAGAACATTCCGATTCGTACCGAGCGCGGACGCAAGGTGCGCGGCGCGTTCATAGCACCTAAGGGCTATAGCCTCATCGCGCTCGACTATTCGCAGATCGAGCTTCGCATTGCAGCGTTTCTCTCTAAGGACGAGAAGCTATGCGAGATTTTCCGCAGCGGCCGCGATGTGCATAGGGAAGTGGCTGCGCGTGTGTTTAATGTCGCTCCTGAGAACGTAGACGCAGAGATGCGGCGCAGGTCGAAGATCATCAACTTCGGTATTTTGTACGGCATGGGCGTGAATGCGCTTAAAACCCAGCTCGGTACTTCAGTTGCAGAAGCGCATAAGTTTCTTGATGACTATTTCCATACGTTCACAAGGCTCTCTGAGTTTCTAGAGGAAACTAAAGGCTATGCTCGCAAGCACGGATACACGGAGACCTTGTTCGGCCGTCGCCGCCAGTTCCCGGAAATGAAGTCGCCGCTGCCGTACGTACGCGCGCAGGCTGAGCGCATGGCAATCAATGCTCCGATCCAGGGAACGCAGGCGGATATCATTAAGCTTGCGATGGTGAAGATCGATCAGATGCTCAAAGAGACCGGCCAGGAAAACGACGCGCACTTGCTGTTGCAGGTGCACGACGAACTCGTGTTTGAAATCAAAGATGAGAAGCTGCCAGAGCTCGCAAAGAAGATTGAAGAGATCATGGAATCAATCCTCACGTCTGACGAGTCCTGTGGCGTCCCGATCATCGCAGAAGCACGTATCGGACAGTCTTGGAACGAGATGCAGCCACTATGATCTATCTTTTCCACGGCTCAGACGCAGACAAGATTCGCGCGAAAGCGCTTGCATGGGTAGCTGCTGCGCGCGCCAAGCAGCCGGACGCTGCGTATGTGCGTTTGGGAGCAGGGGAGATGACGCCTGAGTCGCTGCAGGAAATTGCAAGCACTCAAGGTTTGTTCTTCTTGAAGACGCTTGCGCTTTTAGATGATCCGTTTGCAACCGCAGAGTCTGCAGAGCTTACGCTCGAGCATCTGGATATGCTTGCCGAGAGCCAGAACCCAATCGCGATCCTTGCGCCAAAACTATTGGCTGCGCGAGTAAAGAAAGTGAGTACAAAAGCAGAGAAAGTATTTGTGTGTGACGTTACAGAGAAGAAGGCTGCGCGCGGTTTTAACGGGGCGCTCGTAAACGCGCTTGCGGACAAAAACGGAAAAGCGCTGTGGCTTGAACTGCAGCGGGCAGAGCGTCTGGGCGATGCTCCTGAGATGTTGCATGGCCTTCTGCATTGGAAAGCGCGCGACATGATGAGCAAGGGAAGTGCGAAATGGAGCAGGGAAGAGAGCCGAAAACTTTCAGTGCAGTTGATTGAACTTCTGTCAGAAGCGAGAGGCGGAGGCCTTACGCTCTCGCAGTCGCTCGAGCGCTTTGCACTCGGGCTGTAGGGTCGAGTTCTGGATCTCTCGGCTTAGAGAGCATCTACTTTTCTTGTTGCGCCACTAACTGCACAACCTTATCTCTTATAAGGTCTCGCACTTTTCTGTGAAACTCGATGTTCGTTCGCACGGCATCAGGAATATCGTCCCAGCGCACGAGCTTTGAGGAGGAGCGTAGGTACGGGGGAAGAGGAAAATCGGTCACCATTGAAATAACGATATTGGCGCCAGCAACCATCTGAGGGGTCAGGTGCTTACGTCGCTGCTGGGATACGTCGTGCCCGATCTCCTTCATGACTTCGATAACCAGAGGAGGTAGCGACAACTCGCTCCCTTGCACTGAGTTTGCAAGATCAATGCCTGCACTTGTAGCATCCGCCACTCCTGTAAGTGCGTTATAGAACGCTTCGGCCATCTGACCCCTTCCGGCGTTCGCGCGACAAACAAACAACACTTTCATGCTGCTAGTCTAGCAGTATCAAGACAGCGTCTATGTGCTATAACACTCATGTCGGACCTGGGGTATAGACAGCTGCCTCCCGACCTTAGAAGCAGGTCGACGGGAAAGAAGGCGTAACAGCTCTGCAGCTACGTCCTAGGTCCGGCACCAGCTCCGTCTGTGCGGAGCTTTTTTGTATGTGCTACTCTCACCGCAGAGGAGTACCACCATGACCACAACGCAAAAAGTCGCACTGCTGGATATCGAGAACCGCGAGGTGCTGTTCGCCCGCACGAAGGGTCAGACGCTCTTCTATAATGTCGGCGGCCGAGTCGAGCCGGGAGAGACCCACGAACAGGCTCTAATTCGCGAATGCAAAGAAGAGATGAGTGTAGACATCATTCCCGGCACGCTGGAGTTCGTCCACTCGTTCAAGGGCGAGCGCCTCGACAAGCCGGGCGAGTTCATCGAAATCCACTGCTACAACGCCGGCTACGAAGGAGAACCAGTGCCTTCAAGCGAAATAGAAGAACTCGATTGGTTCACCAGTAATGATATGCAGCGCACGACGCCAACGGGCCAGCAGATTCTGCTCTGGCTCAAAGAACAGAACTTAATCGACTAACGCAAAAGCCTCGGTATGCCCGAGGCTTTTCTGCTTCTTGAGTCCGCCCGCCTGGGCTCGAACCAGGGACCCACTCCTTAAAAGGGAGCTGCTCTACCAACTGAGCTACGGGCGGATACGCTACACGCTACCACTTTCTTAATACGAGAGCGAGTCGATGATTTTTCCCTGCGCATCCAGAAGCTCGATCGTATCGTGCTGGTTATCCCAGAGGTCGCTTGAGGCTCCCAAGAACACGCGCCAGGTGCCAAGTGAGAAATTAGCGTCACTGCGGTGCGCGTTCACGCAGCCGTTGTAGTTTAGATATTCGTCAACAAAGTCTTCGCAGGAGCCGCCCACACTCTTGGCGTTCGTGTGGCTGGTGCAGTAGGAAATGCTACGGACATATGAAGCGCACTGCTCGCTGTAATCGTCAGCGAAGCGTTCCAGTTCCTGGTACGGGGTCGGGCAACTTTGATTCAAAGGCGGCTTGAAGTTCTGTCGCTCCTCAAGATACCCGGTACACATGTTCTCGCGGAACGAAGCGCCCACCGGCGAGCGTCCGCTTACGATAATTGCCTGGTCCCCTGGGCGAAGCGTAATCGCGCCGGAGCTGTTGACGCGCCCGGACTGCGGAAGCTCGGTGCCTGCAGGAAAGTTGACCGTCTTGCCGGACTCTTTGCTGCGCAGCTTCCAGCCGGCAGTTGAAATGCTGTTGCTTGCAGCGCCCGAGACCATGATCGTCACACGCTCGCTCTCCTCGTCATCGCTCTTTGCGCCGGAAGCGTCTTTCACGAATGAGATCGCTGGCAGCGCGCTACCAATTGAAATCTGCCCGTTGATGCTTGAGAACTGCGATGGATCGCCATAGGACTGCGCGGTCGTTCCCGGCGCAGTGATTGCGCCCAGGTACGGGCCGGAGAAGGAGAGAGGACGGCTCGGTCCGCCGCCTGCAACCCATACAAGGAAAAACAGGAGCATCATGCCAAAAAAGAACATGAGATCAGTCCCGCCACCGCCGGAAGGTTTTGGTGCGTCAGCCATTACTGCCTATGATACCAGCTTCGCAAGCTCTTCTTTGACGACCGCTGCGTCGCTCCACGCTTCTTTTGCGCCGTTTGCGCGCATAATATACGGATCGGTTCCTTTGCCGGTGATGAGCACGCTGTCGCCAGGACCCGCAAGCGAGAGCGCTTTCGCGATGGCTTCGCGCCTATCTATGATGATTTCAGGCGCACGTTCCATGCCTGCAGCCATCGCGTCAACAATGGCGCGCGGATCCTCATCGTATGGATCCTCATCCGTAAGGATTACGTGTGCGCACGCCTCGTCCGCGATGCGTCCCATCTCAGGACGCTTCCAGGTGTCGCGTCCGCCGCCCGTGTTACCCAAAACACAGATCTTTCTGCCCGGATATGCTCCGTAGAGCGCTTTGAGCGAGTCGGGCGTATGCGCGTAATCAACAACAGCCTGAAACTCTTGTCCCGCCTCGATGCGTTCGGTTCTGCCTGGAATGCGCTCGAGGGAAGCAAGTACGCTTGCAATGCGGGGAAGCGGCGCACCTGCAAACTCCGCAGCTTTAATGACCGCAAGGGAGTTCATAACACTGAAGCTGCCTGGAAGTCGAAGCGCGAAAATCTGATCCTTGTACGTAAATGCAACCGATCCTGGTTTCAATTCTACGCCCTTTGCTTCGTCATACGAAAAGGGAAGTTTTGTTTCAACCGGAAGCGCAAGGTACGGAGCGCTGTGAGAATCGTCCGCATTTGCGATGATCGCGCGCGGGCGCTTAGGCGAGACCGCAAGCGCTTCGCCAATCTTCAATTTTGCTGCAGCGTACTTCTCAAACGAGCCATGCGACTCAATGTGCTCTTTCTGTAGGTTCGTGAACACAACAGCATCCAAGAATAAAAACTTGTGGCGGTACTGCACCGTGCTCTCCGAGGTGAGCTCCACAACCGCATGTGTGCAACCAGCCCTACGCGCTTTCGCAAGAAAGGCCTGCAGGAAGCCGCGGCCAGGCACCGTCATTTTGAAGAGGTTCGGCTCTGAATCGTGATCGATCGCAAAACGAATCGTAGAAGCAACCGCTACCTTATAGCCAGCGTCGCGAAGCGTGACATAGAGCATTTCGGACACCGTCGATTTGCCCTTAGTGCCCGTAACGGCAATGACCGTCATCTTGGAAGCAGGGAAGCCGTAGGAAATGGCAGCTACTAATGTAAGTAGGTAGTGGTAGGGCTTTCGCACGAGGCGTACCAATGGCTCAGGAACGATCCGCTTCAAGATAAGCACGCAATCAGTAACGATCTGGTACATGGTTTTATTTCGCGGAGAGCGCTGCCTTGAGGCGCGCTTCCTTGCCTGCAACAGTTGAAGGTATGCCATTGACTGCTTTGCGTGCCTCGCGCTCCGTGTAGCCAAGCGCAACCAGGGTATCGAATACCTCCGCATCCTCGCCCGTGCCGGACCCTTCGCCCACAGACAGTTTCTCGCTAATTTCCACCACCAATTTCTCCGCAGCTTTCTTCCCAAGTCCAACGACGCGCGTGAGATACTCGACATCCCTTGATGCAATAGCTTTCTCCAAGCTCTCGCGCGACGCGCGACGGAGCAGGGAGAGGGCAGTCTTAGGTCCTACGCCCGAAACGCACAAGGAGAGCTCGAAAAAGCGCAGGTCTGCAGGGTCTGTAAAGCCGTAGAGCTCGATCCCGTCTTGTTTGACTGCCATATAGGTGCGAAGCGTCACTTCCGAGCCAACCGTGCAGCTTTCTGGAGCAGGGAGGCAGACCAGAACGCCAAAACCATGCACATCTACGATGACGCCCGTAGGCTCGATGGAAAGGACGGTACCGCGAATCTGCCGAATCATAGAGGTATCCTAGCACTTCTTGCATATCCTGCCCGTTTAGCGTAGTCTTGCCCTTAATGGCAATTACGTCCTCAGCTAAGAAGGCACACCGCGCATCCGAGAAGAAGCGCGTTTTCAACCTGCGCCGCAAGCGCGCTATGACCTCTACTATTAAGGAGGCGAAAAAGGTGATGACCACCGAGTCTTTGTCGGATGCCTACCAGGCAATCGATAAGGCCCTTAAGCGCGGCATCATCAAGAAGAACACTGCCGCTCGCAAGAAGTCTCGCCTTGCAAGGGCGCTCGCAGCAACAAAGTAACTGAAAAAGGCCGGATATCCGGCCTTTTCATTGGTGCTCCCGGCAGGAATCGAACCTGCATTTCCTCCTTCGGAGGGAGATGTCCTATCCATTGAACGACAGGAGCATCTTGTATATGTAGCACAGTATGGTGCTCTCGGTAGGAATCGAACCTACATTACCAGCTCCGCAAGCTAGCGTCCTATCCATTGAACGACGAGAGCGTCGCTGCTCACAGTATCGTTTTACACGCCTTGTTGCAAGGAATTAGAGGCGGAAGAGCTCTACCACGCGGTCCATGGGAGAGAGTTCATGGCGGCCCTCCGGAAGATGCTGGCCCACGTAGTTGTAGATTTCGACCGGATCGTGGCCGATGATCGGGATGAGGAAGTGCGGAGTCAATAGGCGACGGGTCTTGATAGAAAGGGAAGGCGGGAGGGTTTCGTCCGCGTATTCAAGCACTGAGTAGTGCAGCATGCTCTCAAACGGGTAGAAGCGGTCATCGATAGAGAGGCCGTCGGCAAAGAGCGCGAAGCGGTGCATGCGTGGGCTCTTAGCTGCAGCAAGTGCGATTGCAACTGCGCCTGCAGCAATCACGAGCGCCAAAAGAATATTGCCGAACAGGATTGCGGCGATCCCGGAGGCGGTCGCAATAATGCCAAGCGCCCAGTACCAGTCGGCGCTTTTTTCTTCGAACGTGTATTCACGTCCTTCCCACGCAAAGATCGGGGTTGGTTCCATGCACACAATAATAGCACTACGTAAGCACTAGATGTGCGGAGGAGGTGAGATTCGAACTCACGGTACCTTGCGGTACTCTTGTTTTCAAGACAAGTGCAATAGACCACTCTGCCACTCCTCCGTTGTATTTATTCTATCGAAGACAGCACTCTATCAATCAAGTCGTTGTTTTGAGGCGTTACTGTGCTTCGCCCAGATAGGTCCCTGGTCAGGAGAAACTCCTCACCAGAAGGCCTGTATACATACAACCAATCAAAAGAGTTTCTTGCAATCCTTTTGACAACATACCCTTTTGAGTTTGAGTGTATACGTCGTAACCCAACTTCTTTATCGGCGCAGTATCGAACTTGAACTCTATATAATTTTCCGTCTTTATCAACGACCAGGTCGTAGGCGGCTGATTCCGTAAGAGGGAAGAGAACGTCCATCCCAAGTCGAGTGAAAGTAGCGGTTGCTTGCGCAACAGCAATATCACCTTTGCGCTGGGTCATCCTGGGCATAATCCCAGTATAGCCTGTGGGGGCAACAGGAATCCTCGTACTACTAACTACTTGTTAGTAGTAAATGTTTCTCGGAGCTTTGTTCGCCATTCCTTGAGGAACGGGAAGATCTCATTCGAGCCCTTGCCGTTCTCATCCTTCTGATACCACTTTAGATAGATGATCTCAAGGATGCCTACCGAATGGATAAGCAGGAAGGCAACGAACCACCAGCGCTGCTTGTTGCGGGCTGCATACCAGAGGCCTGCTGCCTTCCAAGCAAACGCCCAGATGCCAAGCAGGACAAAGAGGACTGGGAAAATGAATCCAAGGCCGATAGTGTGCAGGAGGGGTCCGACGACCGGATCACCAATGAGAGGGTTCCACATATGGCAGGAGCATAGCATTTTGCTAGGATGCTTGCATGCGTCACCTCGGTATAGACTTCGGCACTAAGAAAGTCGGCATCGCCGTTTCTGACGAAGGCGGGCAAATGGGCTTTCCGCACTCAGTCGTCCCCAATGACGATCGCCTTCTAGAAACGGTCGTCGCGCTTTTGTATAAGCAGGACATTGAGGCGATCGTAATGGGGGAGTCACTTTCCCTTACGGGCGCGGAGAACCCGGTCGCCAAAGAAGCTAAGCAGTTTGCCCAAGCTTTGAAAGCGCAGACGGGTCTCCCGGTTCACTTTGAGCCTGAAATGTTTACGACGCAGGAAGCTGGACGCGGGATTGACGGTGCGCGCGGCGGCACGAAAGATAATGTGGACGCACAGGCAGCCGCACTCATACTTACCAGTTACTTAGCACGACACCATGGCAACGATTGATGATTTGGGAAAGATTGAAGTGAAGGTCGGCACGGTGCAAAGTGCTGAGCGTGTGCCGGAGACCGATAAGCTCCTGCGCTTGATGGTGGACTTCGGAGAAGAAGCGCCAAGACAAATCGTCTCAGGCATCAACATGTACGTTCCGGAACCTGAATGGCTTGTCGGCAAGCAGCTTGCGTTCGTTGCAAACCTGGAGCCGCGAACTATCAAAGGCATTGAGTCTAACGGCATGCTGTTTGCAGTCGGATCTGGCGATACGTTCGCGTTTCTCACGCCGGACAGGCCGGTGCCGCCAGGAACGGGAGCGCATTAGCTCATGGATACAGAGTTCGCGAAGCTGTATTTTGACGCGAAGCTCTGGCACGGTACCGGGCGCTATAAGTACGACAACGGCCTTGTTGTCGATGCGCTGCAGCAAATGGTTAGCGCAGGAGGAATTGTTCCGCACATGGATGTGTGGGATCAGAAGCGCGGCCCATCCCTCACGGTCTCACTTGCGCGCGTTCGCCCGTACGCGCGCTTGTATGCCAGTTTGTTTTTTCCACCCAACCAGCGATCGCTTTGCGAGCTTTGGAAGCGGCTCGTATGGTGTTGCACCTATTTTCTTTCAAGCAAGTGGGTAGCGTGGCAGGAGTATCCGCCTCCGCGCCCGCACATTCCCGACCAGCAGAGGAAGCTTAGGACCTGGGTTACAAAGTTTTCTACGCGTCCGCAGTCGTCGTTTGCATATTTGTTTCTGTGGGGAGGTACGGACGTACGCGAAAATTATCCCGTGTTAATTGGCGTCAGAGGAAATTCAGTCCAGCCGACTACAGGCTCTCGTTTTGTAGATCTGCATGAGGTGCGAACCTCTGCTCCTGTACCCATCAACGACTTCACGCATATAGAAGTTCCGCAATCATATGTTGCTGCAACAACAGCGCTGTTCGTCCAGGCAGGCTATTGCGTTCCGGTTATCGCGCTTGAGCGCGGTGACGCATTCAAGCCGCGGTAGCACGCGGTATACTGAAAGAGTCATGTCGGCTCTTTCTCGCTTTTTTCGCGTCGAACTCGCGCCACCTGCATACCTGTCGCTTCCTGCTGCAGGCATTGATATCTCTACAAGCGGCATCAAGATTGCGCGCGTGCGTGAGCGCCTGCACGGACTGGAGCTCGCTGACTTCGCAAGCCACGAACTCCCTGAGGGTTCTGTTGTAAGCGGGGAGCTGCGCGACCCCGAGAAAGTCATCGAAGGTCTTAAAGAGCTCATGCATAAGCAGCACATCCGGTTTGCAAACGTCGCGCTGCCTGAGTCGCGCGGCTACTTGTTTGAGGCGGATGTGCCGAAAGGTTCTGACGAAGCGCAGCGCGTTGCGATCGAACAGCATCTGGATGAGTATGTGCCGCTTCCGTCTGCTGATGTCACGTTCGCGATTGTGCCGCTTGCACCTACCGATGCAGGGATGCACGTAGTCGGGGTAGGGTACGCACGCCGCGTCGTGGATGAGACGCTAGCTGCGCTCGATGACGCAGGAATACGCGCACGTGCGCTTGAGAGCGAAACGTTTGCGCTGCCGCGCGCGCTGCTGCCTTCCGGAAGCAAGGAGACGGTGCTCATTATTGATATCGGGAAGACGACCACGAAGCTTGTTGTGACGACAAACGGTCTGCCACGCTTTGTGACGACCTTGGATATCGGTGGGCACGCGCTCACGCTTGCGGTGCAGAAGTATTTCGGCGTATCCGAAGAAGAGGCGCGTCGCGTGAAAGCAGAGAAGGGTATCGCGCCTGGGCAGGATAATCAGGAATACCTAGCTGCCATGCTCTCAACGGTGTCTGTGATCCGTGACGAAATTGCAAAGCGTCTCGAGTACTGGCAGTCGCGTACAGACGCGAGGCATCCCGCTGTTACGCGCGCTATTCTTGCCGGCGGCAACGCCGCGATCCTGGGGCTCCCCGAGTATCTTGAGGCCTCCTTGAAGATTCCGGTTGCGCTCGGAGACGTGTTCACGAATTTTGCGTCCCGAGATACGTGGCTCCCGCCGCTTTCCTATAATGCTTCGCTTGCCTATGGTACTGCTATCGGCCTAGCTCTTCGCGACCATGCCTAAACTCACCAACTTGCTTCCAAGTGATCGCGTGCGCGCACTTTCGCGCGAGTATGCGCTTCGTGTCATAACCCTGCTTGCGGCAACCATTACCGTACTCGTTTTGATTCATGCAGCGCTCTTGATGCCGTCCTATATCTATCTCTCCGAAGAAGTACAAACTCGGCAGGAGCATCTGAATGATTTCTCGACTATGTTCGGTTCCTCCGAAGAGCGCGCGTACGGCGAGCGCGCTGCAGCGCTTGAGACGAAGGCACAGATCCTTTTGCAGCTTGCAGGCTTGCCTGACGCAACGCCAGTGCTCGAACAGCTGCTCGCGCTTCCGCACGCGGGCGTGCGCATTACCGGGTTCTCAGTCACACCCTCCTTGGAAGGAGGGGAAGCGAAGCTGAGCGTGTCGGGTGTTGCAGCAACGCGCGAATCGTTGCGTCGCTATTACCAGTCGCTTGCAGGGCTCGCATTCATTACTTCCGCTGACCTACCGCTCTCGGTGTACGCGTCTGAGTCCGACATTCCGTTTACGATTGCGCTAACCGGAACACTGCCATGAAGCACGCTGCACTTATCTATGCGAGCACTGCAGTTCTCGTCGCGCTTCTAAGCGTGCTTGGCTACGTGTGGTGGTTCTCGCAGGTGCGCGCTCTTGCCGCAGACGCCAGCTCGCTCAAAGCGCAAATCGAAGCAAAGACGCAAGAACACTCGGGAGGGGCGGCAGTGCGCGATCTGCGCGCTGCGCTTGTCGAGCAGGAAGAGTTCGTCGAAAGCTCATTCGTGCCCGAGGACGACATTGTGTGGTTTTTGGAGTCGCTTGAAACAACTGGCGCGCGCGAAGGCGTGCAGGTAGGCGTCGTATCAGTTTCTGATGCAGAGAATGGCCGCATCGAGATTGCGCTCACGCTTCGTGGATCGTTCTCTGCGCTTATGCGCACGCTGGGAGCGATCGAGCACGGCCCGTATGCAAGCACGAGCAAGAACCTGACCCTGGATACCCTTGAAGAGGGGATGTGGAGCGCAAGCTACACGCTTATTGTTGCAACACCATGAACGAACTCAAGAAATTACTTGCAAAGCTAAAGCTTCCACATGGATTAGGTGGCATGCAGCCTGCGCGTGACTGGTTCATTATGCTCACCCTGTCTCTGATTGCGCTTGTAGTGAGCGTTCTCTGGAATGTGTTTTTCTTCACGAGCGCCTTGAATGATCAGGCAGCGCCAGCAAGCGATGCGTCTCCAACCACGGGCGGACGCTCAGCGCTGCCGGCTCTTGAAGAGCTGTTTGACGCGCGCGCAGCGGATGCAATCAGATTTGAGAACGCATCCTTCGTTGACCCTTCCCTTTGATGCGGTAGGGTAGTACTGCCCCTATAGCTCAATGGATAGAGCAGGAGACTTCTAAGCTCTTGATCTAGGTTCGATTCCTGGTGGGGGCACAAATGTGTCTCGAATGGTATTCTTCTTCACACTGCCCGGGTGGCGAAATTGGTAGACGCGCTACGTTCAGGTCGTAGTTCTCGCAAGGGAATGGAGGTTCGAGTCCTCTCCCGGGCACCCACTCTCCCCAAAGCATCACGTGATGCAAGGCTGAAATAATGGGATAGTTAGCGTATGGGACTTGATAAGCCTCCGCGCACAGCTTCTGCAACGCCTTCGGACTACCCGCCGAAGCAAAAGACGCAGGAGGATATTCTTTCGTATAAAGAAGCGCAGCAGCTTGCGTATAACTACGTCGTTGAAAACGATCTGCTTGCGCAAGTGCATGAAAGACTTCAAGCAGCAAAAGATTCGTACAAAGAGGCAAAAGAAATACTTCGCCAAGCAGCGAAGCTCTCCAAGTTTAATAAAGAAGACAGCCTCCCATACACCCGTAACGGGCAGTTCATTCCAAACAATCCTTACGAACAGGAGATAGCGCGTCTCAAGCGTGCGGAGGTTGAGATTGAAAACCTGATCGCCGGCCGCATACCGCGGCCCGATACCCTAAGCGCCGAGAGCGCCGTTAATGCGGGTATTGATCTTGTCATCGGAACTAAGCCCGTGCAGGAACCGTTTCCGCCCAAACGAGACAAAAGCGGAAAGAAGCTGAAGCTGAACAGGCGGGAGAAGGATGCGCTTTACCGCGAGCGACTGCAGCAGTTTTTCGACAGCGTGAAGCAGGAAGTCACATTTAACGACCCGCTGCTTTTTGTGCTTGATGATGATCGCCAGATCCGTTTGCAGCAAAACAGCAGATTTAACGTCTTTAAGATCGAAGGGGACGGGCTACAGTTCGTTATTGAAGACACGGACGAGGGTTCGACGGATCCGCGGCTTGTTCCTACGGCACAGCAGCTGAAGGATTTCGCCAAAGAAGAGCGAGAGGAGGCAAAGAAACGCAGGAAGGCGAAGGTGCAGAAAGAACCGAAGGTAAAAAAAGAGCCGCGAGTAATCGATCTTGACGTACCTCCTCCACCATTTGAGCCAGTACCACTGGCGGAAGAAGTGTATGAGCCAGAAGAAGTGGCGCCTACTGCAATAGTGCACGAAGAACAGCCTCCATACGAGGAAGTGTCTCCCGTACTCGAGAGCGAAGAGCGTGCGCACGACTATCCACCAGAACTTGCGGACGACATCGACGCGTTCTTCGAGGATGTTCTTGCTTCCGATCCGCTGCCCCTTGCAGAGGCGCAGCAGCTGCTGGATGAAGAGGCTGCCAACTACCTTAGCGGCAAGAGCGCGACTACCGATCGCCTGCACCGGTCGATCATCATATATGCGCGCTCCATGTATCCGGCAGGCAGTCTCTCAGATATGGACGTGAGAGAGATTGAGAACGAAATATTCGAGCTTTACCAGTGGGTGCAGTTCCTCATGTATACCCAGTACACAGCAAGCAAGATCAAGGAACCTAAGCCACCCAAAGAGCCTACGCGGAAAGAGATTGAGAGAAACATTAAGCGCTTTGAGACAGGAAAGGGAAGGATCCCCGCCTGGAGATCTATCGTGTTTCTCATAAGTGCACTCGCGGCGCTCGGGACTGCGGCGCATAAGGGGGTTACGGATCCGGACTCGGTACGACGAGTCATCGCATATGCGGAAACGCTCCCGGACCAACTCGCTAGCGATACATCAGCAGAACAGGCTCCAGATACCTCGTCTCCGACTGGTACACAGGATACGCTTCCTGAAGACCCCGAACTCGAGCGGATTATGGAGGAAATGGCAGAGCCGCTGTCGGATTTGGTAGCTTCCAACGAGGAGACGACGGGGGTCGATGACCCTGAAACGAGTGCGCGCTGAGGGACTCGAACCCCCGACCTGCCCGGTGTAAACGGGATGCTCTACCAACTGAGCTAAGCGCGCCTAACGTGCACAATACTAGATATAGCGTACTTTTAAAAGCATGGACCCCGTTATCCTCTACGAAGACCAGGACCTGGTGGCTATCAACAAGCCGGCGGGCATTATGACGCACCCGGATGGTCGCTCCCAGGAACAGACGGTGAGTGATTGGTTTGCTGCGCGCTACCCTAAGAGTGCGACGGTCGGCGAGACCCAGCGCCTGCAGGACGGAACTGAACTTGTGCGCCCGGGCATCGTGCACCGCTTGGATAAAGACACGTCCGGCGTACTTGTGCTCGCGAAAACCCAGGAGGCACACGAGTTCTTGAAGGCGGCATTCCAAGATCGCGATACCAAGAAGACCTACCTCGCGCTTACGTATGGTGCGCCCAAAGAATGGAAGGGAACGATCGATTTTCCCATCGGCCGCTCGCGCCAGGACTTCCGCCTGCGCTCCGCACAGCCCAAAGCAAAAGGCCAGCTGCGCGACGCCATTACGCACTACCTGTTTCTGGAGGAAGTAGGGGAGTACGCACTTGTAAAACTCATGCCCGAGACTGGACGCACCCATCAGATTCGCGTGCATCTGAAAGCCATCCATCACCCAGTCGTGTGCGACGCTCTCTATGCGCCTTCCCGAACCTGCCCAGCAGAACTGGGGCGCCTCGCGCTCCACGCGCTTCGCCTAGAGCTCCCGCTCCCTTCGGGAGAGCGGAAGACCCTTGAAGCACCGATTCCAGACGACCTGGGGCGGGTGTTGACGCGGTTTTCGCCCGGGATTATTGCTTCGGCGTAAGAGCCGTGCTAGAGTGCGGCATCAATCGTATGGCAGGCATCATCACTCCAGTTCGCATCGAGGAGCGCCAGAAGCTCGGCATTCGCCCGGGCGATACTGTGCGCGTCCACCAGAAGATCGTCGAGAAGGGCAAGACCCGTACCCAGGCATTTGAAGGCTTGGTGCTTGCGGTTAAGCATGGTCAGGAGGCAGGCGCTACCTTTACCGTCCGCGCAACCCTTTCTGGCATTGGCGTTGAGCGCATTTTCCCGCTCTACGCTCCCTTCATCGAGAAGATCGAGATCGTGAAGCGGTCCAAGGTTCGCCGCGCAAAGCTCTACTTCATCCGCGAGAAGGTTGCTCGCGAGGTACGCCGCCAGCTCCGCAACATGCGCATGATGAACGTCTCAACTGACGACTTCAAGGAAGCACCTGTCGAGGAGGTAACTGTCGAAGAAGTACAGGAGGCAGATCCAGCAATCGCAGAAGCAACTGGCGAGGAAATGACTCCAGCACAGGAGGACGCAGGCACTCCAGAGGCAGCGCCTGAAGAGAAGAAGGAAGAGGCCGCTGCCTAACTTCCAAAGAACGTTTCGGTACGCTATAGTACGCGAACACCTGCCCAGGTGGTGAAATTGGTATACACGCTACCTTGAGGTGGTAGTCCTTAACGGGGTGGAGGTTCGAGTCCTCTCCTGGGCACCAAAGCGGACAAAACAGAAACGGCCGAGCACGTGCTCGGCCGTTTCTGTTTCGAAGAGTGTAGGCCCAAGCTCCAGGTATACTGGAGTCGTGATAGAGCCGATACGCAACTACTGGTTTGCTGGTGACGCGTCTAAGACGCTTTTCTTTAATTCGCTTTCCGTTTCAATCCCGGAAGCTGAACGGTTTATTGCGCAAACGGTGCGGGATGCCTACCCGCTCATTCGCAACAAGAAGCTGCTGCACTCAGTAGATACGCTTATTCACGAAGAAGAGGCGCATACGAATGTACATGAGGCATACAATCTGCTCCTGAAGAAGCAGGGATACGCCATTGCTCGCTTCGAGGCATTTGAGAAGCGTCTGGCAAGGTTCTTTATGCAAAGGAGCCTTAAGACACGCCTTGCGCTGTGTTGCTGCAGCGAGTTCTTCACGGTCGTCATGGGCAAACACTTGTTTGAAAATCGGATCGTCGAAGACGAGGGAATAGATGAGCGGATGCGCGCTCTCTGGACATGGCATTCGCTTGAAGAGCTGGACCACCGTAGTACGGTCTTTGATGTGTATCTAGACCAGGGCGGAGGCTACTTCCGGCGCGTCGCTCTCATGCTCCTCATGACCGCGCTGTACTTTTCGGTACACCTTGCATGCTTCTTTGCACTTCTGCGCCAGGACAAGGTTCGATTCCGCGGCATCGGCTTCTTGTTCGGTAAACGAGGGTTCTATTCTGCGGTCATCCCGAGCTGGGTAGCGTTCTTCAAGCCAGGATTCCACCCTTCAAAAGACATCAAGCTCATGCCTGGCCTTGCCCCTGAACTGCATCACTTCCATGTCGAAGAGCATTTTGCAGACATGGTAGAGAAGTCAGTGTACGCATAGGGTCTTTCGGAAAAGGCCTCTTTGGTAGGTTATGCACCGCTTTTTCTTTTTCATGTTGCCTTCATTTGGCATGATAAAAAAATGAAACAGCGGCTCATGAAGTCCATGATGGTATCTCTTGAGTGGCGTGCGATTGCGTTCGTGATCACCAATCTGTTCTTCTGGGCGACGACGGGGGAGTTCTGGCATGCCACTATGCTCGCACTCGCGCTGCAGGCAATCCTCTTTGTAGTGCATTTCGGGTGGTATTTCGTGCGGGAGACGAGAGCGGCATAGCTTTCGTGCGGATGCTCCGCGTGGTATAAGGTTTTTGTTCGCTTTGCATGGCGGCCTTAGCTCAATCGGTAGAGCACCTGGTTGTGGTCCAGGTGGTTATGGGTTCAAGTCCCATAGGTCGCCCCGATATTTTTTGACGCAGGTGCGGCAAGCACGTATTCTCGATAGCGGAGCGGACTACTTTGTCCGTGCAGTCAGGGGAGACCCGCATGGGTAACTTGATCATCGGCATGCGATTGCCAAGCGTCGTCAAGCAGGAGCTTGCGCTCCTGACTGCACGCGCACAGGAAATTCTCGGCGACGAGATTATTCTGCCGCCGTCGCTACTACCGTCTGAGCTCATTCTTATCGATCCGGTGAGCGTGAACGGGTACAAGCAGCAGGAAGCCGTTCAGGTTTCGGTCATGTCGACCGTGCAGTTTCGAGATTCGTTCTCGTACAACTTCAACGGCGGCTTCTCGATCCGCGAGAACGGCAGGGCAGCGCTCTATGCATCGGGAACGTCCGATGCTTCGTGCGCAAAGCTTACACAAGAGCTTCTCACGGAGCTTTCGTGGGACCCTGTCTTCTACGGTCCGCATGTCTATCTGACCGACGTACTGCCAGCAGCATCCCGCGTGGCGGCCGCAGGAGCATTTGTCCGAGCGTTCGAAGAACGCAAGGACAAGCTTGCAATCCAGCTCACTGCTGACGGCGTCTGCATCTTCTACAAGACAGACGCCAAGGCGGAGTGGAGCTGCGACTGTTACGCGCTTCGGCGCAAAGCTGCATAAAAGAACGGGGAGGTGAAAGCCTCCCCGTTTTGCTATAGTTGGCGCATGAAATCGTTTATCCAGGAATTTAAAACGTTCGCGCTTCGCGGCAACGCACTCGACCTTGCAGTCGGCGTCGTGGTCGGTGCGGCGTTCACTGCTGTTACCAATTCGGTCGTGACTGACCTGCTCACTCCGCCCATCGGCATCCTGATTGGTGGCGTGAACTTCTCCGAGCTCATGATCCCGCTTGGGGAAGGGGTAGGCATCATGTACGGTCACTTCATTCAGGTGATTATTAATTTCATTATCACGGCTTTTGCGCTCTTCTTGCTCGTGAAGTTCATCAACAAGTTTCTGCGTAAGGCGGAGCAGGAACCTAAGGCGCCTGCACCCAAGTCCCCAGACGTCGTATTGCTTGAGGAAATTCGTGATCTACTAAAGAAGTAATCCAACTACCTATGCGTACTCTTATTTTCGGCATCGTACTGATCGTACTTATCGGCATCGGCGGCTTCTTCTACCGCTCCGTGATGGAGCAGACTGCAGAACCAGTTGCCTGCACCATGGATGCCATGGTCTGCCCTGATGGCTCCTCGGTCGGCCGCATTCCGCCGTCGTGTGAGTTTGCAGCGTGTCCGGTAGGTGGTGTTTCGACTACTATCGGACTTTCGTTCCAGGCTCCGGAGGGCTACGTTGCACAGACTGCAGACGCAGCAACGGTTGCATCGTTTGCAAAGCCATCCATGAGTCCGTCAGTCCAGCACGCCATTACGGTACGGGCTTTCCCAATTGCAGAAGGGCAGACCGCAGACGAGGTGATTCTCGCAAACACCCGCTACCAGCCGTCAGACATGCAGGCAGAGGATTTCTCTCGCTTTGAGACCACGCTCATTAACGGACGCGAGTACCGCAGCACGGTCATTGAGCGCTTTGAGGCGATCGTACACAGCGCGTACTTCCTCGTGCGCGAGAACGACGTGATCCGCTTTGAAATTGTGGAGCACGATGTAACCGACTGGATGGAGCCGACGCTGTCCATCAAGAACTTGCCTGAGCATGCGGCCCTGATCCAGATGCTCGGAACGGTCTCAAGCAACTAGTGCGCACCTCCCTCCTCGTGCTGCTCGTCGCCGTGATGGTGATGGTCACCTTCGAGTGAGAGAAGGCCGATCATCGCGAGCACGCCCACAAGAAGTGCCAGAATCTGAATAACGGAGTTTCTGACCCGCTTGGTCTTCTGCAGTTCTGGCACGATGTCGCTCATCGCGATGTAGATGAACGTACCTGCGGTGAAGGCAGCGATAAGGGGAACCAGGGTTTCATTGATATCGCCAAGCACGAACGCAAGCGCAAGACCTGCAAACGCAGTGAGCGCGGAAAGGAAGTTTATGAACAGGGCGCGCATGCGCGAGTAGCCGGCGTGAATCAAGAGACCAAAGTCGCCAACCTCCTGCGGCAGTTCATGCAGTACGATTGCGATCGTGGTTGCGATGCCGGCTTCGGGCGACACCATGAATGCAATACCGATCGCCAGGCCATCGATGAAGTTGTGCACCGCGTCCGACACGATCACCAAATGCCCGACTGGGTGCACTTTTGCATGGTCCGGCGCGAATTCCTCGTCGCCATGGCTATGATGCCAATGCAGGAATTTCTCGAGAATAAAGAACGAGCCGATGCCGGTAAGAATGAGGAGGGACACAAGGAGCGGGTCGGCTTCAGAAAACGCATCTGGAATGAGGTGAATGAATGCGTCTCCAAGCAGCGCTCCGGCAGCAAGCGCGATGAGGACGAACACGCCGCGCTGGAGGAGCTTCTGGTTAAGGGAAAACGCTGCCAGGCCGACAAGCGACACGAGGGAGATTGCACCGACTGCGAGCACGGATTGTAGTAGGGGAGTCATGGGCAAAAGCATAGCATTGTCACAAATCCTTCACCTAGGCGTCATGCTATAGTGAACCAAACAATAATATTCATATCATGCAAGACTCAACTGTTCAGGCATTTTTGAGTGCAACCAAGCCGGTCCGCTACGCAGCAGCTGCGGCTCTTGGCGTCCTCGCACTCTTCCTACTCGTGCTCACGCTTAATGCGCTTGGCAATATCGGACGCTCCGACAACCCGTACATGAACACCATTACGGTCGAGGGACGCGGATCCGGTACAGCGATTCCTGACATTGCAACCGTTTCATTCTCCGTAACTGAGCGCGGAACCACCGTTGCAGACGCGCAGGCAAAGGCAACGGCAAAGACTGACGCAGCGCTTGCTGCAGTGCAGGGTCTTGCAATCGACGAGAAGGATGTAAAGACACTCTCATACAACGTCTATCCGCAGTACGAGACCATTCCTCCGTGCTACAACGGCATCTGTCCGAGTCGCAACCCGGCTATCATCGGCTACGAGGTATCCCAGACCGTCGAGGTTAAGATCCGTGAGACCGGCAAGGCAGGCGATGTGCTCCAGGCGCTTGGCAGCTTGAACGTTCAGAACATTTCCGGCCCTAACTTCACCGTAGATGAGGAGGATGGACTCCGTGGCGTTGCGCGCGAGGCGGCTATCGAGAACGCAAAGGCAAAGGCAGATGCGCTCGCAGAGCAGCTTGGCGTACGCCTTGGCAAGGTTGTTTCGTTCTATGAGAACACCTACCCCCAGCCCTACTACGGTTATGACGCTAAGGGCGGCATGATGATGGAAGCAGCACAGTCTGCGCCGTCACTACCAACCGGGCAGCAGGAGACCGAGGTGTCTGTCTCGATCACCTACGAGATTCACTAGGAATATCAACGAAAACAGCCCCAGAGATGGGGCTGTTTTTGTATTTGACACCCTCGTTCAAGGTTGTATACTAGATAACGTATAAGCGCCCCGAGGGGCGTTTTAAAATAACCCACCATGTCGAGCTTTATTTCCTACCTCAAGAACGTCCGCGCAGAACTCAAGCATGTCGTCTGGCCGAGCCCGAAGACGGCAGCAATGCACACGCTTTTGATCATCCTCATCTCCGCATTCGTTGCGGTGTTCATTGGCGTTCTCGACTACCTGCTTACCTCGCTCGTGGGTAGCTTCATCTAACTTTATCTATCATGGATACGCGCACTGCACCTCAGTTCGATGAGAACGCGGCAAACAACGAGCCGCGCTGGTACACCATTCACACCTACGCCGGCTACGAAAACGCCGTTGAGCGCAACCTTAAGCAGCGCATCGAGTCGCTTGGCATGCAGAACAAGATCTTCGAAGTGGTCGTTCCGACCGAGAAGAAGGTTCGCGTGAAAGGCGGCAAGCGCATCGTCGAAGAGGAGAAGATTTACCCGGGTTACATCCTCGTAAAGATGATTGTGGATGAGGACTCCTGGTTCGTCGTGCGCAACACCCCTCGCGTGACCGGCTTTGTGGGCTCCGGTACTACTCCAGTTCCTATGGAAGAAGGGGAGGTAGCTACCCTTATGAAGCGCATGGATGCGGACGCTCCGAAGCACCGCATCGACCTCATGAAGGACGACCCGGTTGTCATCAACGACGGTCCATTCAAGGACCTTGAGGGCAAGGTGGGCGAGATTGATGAGGAGCGCGGCAAGATCAAGGTTCTGGTCTCGATGTTCGGTCGCGAGACCCCGGTCGAGCTCGATTTCTTGCAGATTCGCAAGCTCTAACGTAGATTCTAAGCACAATACTTATGGCAAAAGCAGTAAAGAAAATTAAGCTCCAGATTCCAGCAGGCAAGGCAACTCCGGCTCCTCCGGTCGGTACCGTGCTTGGTCCTGCGGGCGTGAACATCGGAGACTTCGTTAACAAGTTCAACGAGGCGACCCGCGACAAGATGGGCGACATCATCCCGGTAGACCTCACCGTCTACGAGGATCGCACCTTCTCGTTTGTCCTAAAGACTCCTCCGGCATCTCGCCTCATCCTCAAGATTTTGGGAATCGAGAAGGGCTCCCAGAAGCCGGGTGGCAAGAAGGCAGCAACTCTCACCAAGGATCAGGTCCGTGCAATTTCTACCCAGAAGATGCCTGACTTGAACGCAGCGTCTCCCGAGGCAGCAGACCGCATCATCGAAGGTACGGCGCGCTCGATGGGAATCGACGTTAAGTAAGCAGATAAGATGAAAGGCCGAGAGCGTAGAGCTCTCGGCCTTTTGTTTACCGCCGCACGTAGTCAGCAACGGTGAAGGTGATGTCCTTCTGCGTGATCGGATCTTC
>CAZTMV010000002.1:73669-79978 GCA_964615225.1 uncultured Candidatus Saccharibacteria bacterium | reverse complement strand
GAGCTTCTTCCGGAAGGACACGAGATTGATACGGATCTTGATAAGCACATCGAGGAGCGCGCCAAAGGCTTGCTTGACGAGGCGCTCTCAGGTGCAGAAACCAGCAATAGCGCCCGCTTCACGAACCTGGAGAAGTCACTCAAGGAATTCTTGAACGCCTCAGCATTTAGTTTGAAAGAGAAGGGAGAAGCTACGGAGTTCGTAGAAACGACCATCAACGAGCGGCTCGCCAATCCGGACCTCTCCAAAGTGCAGCGCATCTTTCTTGAGCGTGTGAAGCACAAGCTTGTGAAGGGTGCATACGCCGCATAATCCTGTACACCTTATGAACGTCACCGACCAGATCAAGGAATTGCTCGCCGCAGGTAAGCGCGACGAAGCAGCAGCGCTTTTGAAAGAGGCTTTTGACGCTGGGCTCTCGCAGGAAGAAATCGGCGCAGAGCTCGCAGGATTTGCAGAAACATATCTCGAGCTTGCTACCAAGGCGCAGGAAGAGCAGATCGCTCGCCTTGAAGAGGGCCTTCAAGCGCTCGAAGCCCTCGATCGCGGAATCGCTGAAGCGGGAGCTGGAGAAGAGGCGCAGGAAATTCGTTCTCGCTTGGGAATGGACTCCTAGGCTCGGACTTGCTTTTTTAAATATATATGGCATTATCGATAGTAGGCACGAAAATCCGTGCGAACCATCGCAACCAGGAGTAATCCTTATGATGGACGTTCTACATAGGAAGACGACAGTCGAACTAGCAGGGAAGAAAATCCCTGTCACAGGCCAGAAAGATCTGGTCAAGCTTGCGCTCACACTCAGCTCCTTCCGAGACTGGCTAGCGCGCGTAGCAAACAATGGCATCGACTACCGCTCTATCGAGATTCGCGACGCGATCAACTTCGGTCCGATCAACTTCGTCGTGATGAATCTTCAGGCCTTCGACCGCACTGGCAAACGCCTTCCCGGCTATGTCTTTTTGCGCGGCTCGTCGACGGCAACGCTCGTGCTGCTTCGCTGCGGCACTGAGCGCTACGTCCTGCTGACAAGGCAGGCTCGCGCCGCCTTCGGCCCTGACGTGCTTGAAATCTGCGCGGGTTCCGGCAGCCATGCCAATGGCGTCCTGGCCCTCAAAGAGATCAAAGAAGAACTCGATTTGGAAGTGTCAGGCGAGCAACTCACGCATCTGACTCCAGACATGTCCAATGTTTCACCGGGTGGAACCGATGAGACGATGGACTTGTACGGAGTCGAGCTCGCCGTTACGCAAGAGCAGCTTCAGCAGCTCAACGGACGCTTCACCGGCCTTGCGATCGAAAACGAACATATCGTCACGGTCGTAATGCCGCTCGAACAGGCCTGCAAGGAAGTTCGCGACATAAAGTTCCAAGCCGCGCTTGGGCTTTGGAATATCCTACGCCCTGCAGTCTGATCGTCTTACCTCATAGTGCCGCGCATTCCCACTTAGGGGATGCGCGGCATTTGCATTACTTGACCGCTCCAGGCGCTCGCGCTACCTTGTAGCTAACGCGGATTTGCGCTCTTTTTATTTAGCCCCACGGCCGATTCGGCCGCGACGGGTTCGGTAAAAGGCGCTTCGCGGGTATACCCACAAGCGCCTTTTATCGTTTTGCGATAAGAGCGTGATTACAAACCTAGGTTATCTATAACGTTACGAATATGGCAGATTTCGATCGCTCGAAGCCGCACATGAACGTAGGAACCATCGGTCACGTTGACCATGGTAAGACTACGCTCACCGCTTCGATTCTGAACGTTCTCAACCTCAACGCAGCTTCGGGCTACAAGGCTCGCGTAGAGAATGTGGAGAACATCGACAACGCTCCTGAGGAGAAGGCGCGCGGTATTACTATCGCGCTCCACCACTCGGAGTACGAGTCACCTAAGCGTCACTACGCGCACATTGATGCGCCGGGACACGCTGACTACATCAAGAACATGATTACCGGTGCCGCTCAGATGGACGGCGCAGTACTCGTGGTTGCAGCAACTGACGGCGCAATGCCGCAGACTCGTGAGCACATCCTTCTTGCAAAGCAGGTGGGCGTGCCTCGCTTGATCGTCTTCTTGAACAAGGTGGACATGGTTGATGACAAGGACATGGTAGACCTCGTTGAAGAGGAAATCCGTGAGTTGCTCGTCAAGCAGGGCTTTGACAAGGAAACCCCTATGATCCGCGGCTCTGGTCTCAAGGCTCTTGAGGCAACCGACGCGAATGATGAGTGGGCGCTCAAGGTGAAGGAGCTCGTGGACACTATGGACACGTACTTCCCAGATCCTAAGCGCGAGACCGATAAGCCGTTCATGATGGCTATCGAGGACATCTTCTCGATCGAAGGTCGCGGTACCGTAGTTACGGGCCGCATCGACCGCGGTATCGTGAAGGTCGGTGAGGAAGTAGAGATCGTTGGTCTCCACCCAACCACCAAGACCACCGTTACCGGTATCGAGATGTTCAACAAGCAGCTTCCTGAGGGTCAGGCAGGCGACAACGCAGGTATTCTCCTTCGCGGAACCAAGAAGGATGACGTACATCGCGGTCAGGTCCTTGCAAAGACCGGCTCCGTAACGCCGCACACCGACTTCGAGGCAGAGGTATACATCCTCTCCAAGGACGAAGGTGGCCGTCACACGCCGTTCTTCACTGGCTACAAGCCGCAGTTCTACATCCGCACCACTGACGTGACCGGAGAAGTAACCCTTCCTGAAGGAAAGGAAATGGTTATGCCAGGTGACACCGTGACCTTCAAGGTCAAGCTCACCGCACCGGTCGCTATGGAGGATCAGATGCGCTTTGCTATCCGCGAGGGTGGCAAGACCGTGGGTGCCGGCGTTGTGACTAAGATCACGGCGTAAGCCCTAACTGAGGACTCGTATGGCAACCGCATCAAAGGCGAAGAAAGCAACGGCAGAGGCTTCGGCTGAGCCTAAGCTTCGCATCCGCGTCCGCGCGTACGAGCACAAGATTCTCGACCTCTCGGTGAAGCAGATCATGGATACTGCCAACCGCTTTGAGGCGAAGATCGTGGGCCCCGTGCCGCTCCCAACGGAGATCAAGCGCTGGACCGTGAACCGCTCAACGTTCGTCCACAAAGACGCACGCGAGCAGTTCGAGATGCGCATCCACAAGCGCCTCATCGATATCCTCTCCCCGAACCCGAAGGTCATTGAGGCTCTCACGAACCTTTCTCTTCCGTCCGGAGTGACGATCGACGTGAAAATGGTCTAACAAGACTACGCAAAACCGCCCCAGAGAATGGGGCGGTTTTGTATTTGGTTGTTTGATTACTAAACCTCACTCTCCCTGCGTGCTTCATCATGAGAAGCACCTTGTTTCCTAGCAAGGCGACCCATCGAACCATCTTCTCCATTGGTTCTAAAGGTTCCAATCGCACCATACACACCAGCTCTATCAGCACCCTTCTGGTAGACCGTCCAATAACCTCCGTGCTCTGCTGCAAATGCTTCGATAGCGGCTAGGAGTGTTCCTTGTTCAGGCTCTCTGTGCGTTACCAAGTCTGCTTGCACCTCGTCTTTCAGTACAATCGACCCTCCTTTCCCTAGTGTGTTGGAGAGCACGAATTCCACTTCCTGTTCGAATATAGGATGGCTTGTCTTAAACTCCTCAGACACGCTCATTCTCGGACCAGTAGCCATAAGTTCTCCTTCCGTTAAGCGGATGAGGGGTCCTGCAAAACCTTCTACAGCATCTACAAGTTTATCGTATTTTGAACGGTTTGGATTGAACATAGGAAAGGGTTAATTAAGGAGGATACGTACGTATTTCTCTACGCTTCATGAAAGCATGCTCTTTAAAAGAATCAATACCCGGTCTGTGTAGTTTCGTATGAGGGATAAGTTCGTTTCGGGGTGTCGTAGTTCTAGAAACCTTCGCATCTTGCATATTCCAGGCACCCCCTGTATAGTCTGCCTAAGTCGCCATGTCCCCTCGGGGACCACTGGGATGCGAGAGGGGAGACCCTCAAACGCGCCTCGTGTAGGCGCGCTTTCTATTTTTCATGAAATTTCTTCTCGCACGCAAGGAACGTATGACCCAGCTCTTCGATGAGCAGGGCATGGTACAGCCAGGCACCGTCCTTAAGACGGGCCCGATGACCGTTACCCAGGTAAAGGAGGCTTCCGGCAAGGATGCCTACAATGCCGTCCAGGTCGGTTTTGAGGCTAAGAAGGAAGAGAAGGTCAACAAGGCACAGCGCGCTACTAAGGCATTCCGCGTACTCAAGGAGTACCAGGTCGCAAATCCTGCTGAATTTGCCGTAGGTTCTGAAGTATCCCTCGACTCATTCGCTGTCGGCGATGAGGTTCGCGTTGTTGGTACGTCTAAGGGTAAGGGCTTCACGGGCGTCGTTAAGCGCTACAACTTCAAGGGAGGTCCTCGCACCCACGGTCAGAAGCACTCTGAACGTGAGCGCGGTTCTTCAGGAGGCGGTCCAGGTCGCGCCGGAGGTCGCGTCGCCCTTGGTATGCGCATGGCAGGACGCGCAGGTGGTGACCGTGTGACCGTGAAGGGTCTCAAGGTCCTGCATGTCGACAAGACTGCCGGCGAGATCATCATTTCAGGCGCGGTCCCTGGCGCACGCGGCTCATTGGTCGAAGTAATCGCCGCATAATATTTTTCGTATGGCTACTACCAAAAAGGCACCGGCAAAGAAGGCAGCAAAGAAGACTGCAGCTCCTCGCGCAAAGAAGGAGGCTGTTGTAGCTGCAGCAGGTGAGGCAATCATTTACGGCATCAATGGTGCGAAGGCAGGCTCGATCGCGCTTCCTGCAGAGCTCTTTTCTGCAAAGTGGAACCCAGACCTCGTGCACCAGGTCGTCGTTTCCATGCAGGCAAACGCACGCCCGACGGTTGCGAATACCAAGTTCCGCTCTGAGGTTTCAGGCGGCGGTAAGAAGCCGTGGAAGCAGAAGGGAACGGGACGTGCTCGTCACGGCTCTACTCGCTCTCCTATTTGGGTAGGCGGCGGTACCACGCACGGTCCTCGCGCAGAACGCAACTACTCCGTGAAGATCAACCGCAAGATGCGCGCACGCGCACTCGCATCCCTCCTGTCCCGCAAGTTCAAGGACGGCGAGGTGCTTTTCGTCGAGAAGATCAGCTTCGACAAGCCGTCTACCAAGTCGGCAAAGGCAGCACTTGTAGCAGTCGCTAAGGGCGCGGGGGCAGACACCCTTGCAACCAAGCGCGCAAACGCTGCAGTGATCGCCCTTTCCTCAAAGGACATGAATGCAGAGCGCTCATTCCGCAACATCGGTAGCCTCATCACCGAGGAGGTCCGCAACTTGAACGTCGTCGACCTTGCAACCAAGAAGTACGTCGTGATCGAGAACCCGGTCGAGGCGCTCCCAGTACTAGCCTCCCGTCTCACCAACTAGCGTATGGCACTTTTCTCAAACAAACCAAAGAAGACGACCAAGAAGGCAGCAGCCAAGACTGCAGCACCTGCTTCGGTACTCGCAAACACCAAGCTTGAGCTCGCGCTCAAGGCTCCGTGGATGAGCGAGAAGGCACTTATTGGTACCGAGCGCGGCGTGTACGTGTTCGCAGTGCCTCCGCAGGCAACCGCTAAGGACATCGCGCTTGCAGTCGAGCGCATCTACAAGGTAGTGCCAGTCAAGGTCAACGTTGCAAACCTTCCAGGCAAGACGAAGAACCTTCGCATGCGCCGCGGCGTAGGTCAGCGCGCACGCCGCCACAAGGCGTACGTGTACCTGAAGAAGGGTGACACCATTCAGTTCTAATATCTAGAATATGAAAAGCTACAAGCCATACACCAAGAGCCGCCGCAACATGACTACGCTTCCGTACCGGGAGCTCCTGTCAGGCGATCGCCCAATGAAGTCTCTCTTGAAGGCCAAGAAGGCTCAGGCAGGACGCAACGGCGACGGACGCGTCACGACCCGCCACCAGGGAGGCGGCCACAAGAAGCGCTACCGCGACGTGGATTTCACCTACAACAAGCACGGCGTGCCTGCAAAGGTTGAGACCATCGAGTACGATCCGTACCGCACCGGTTTCATCGCACGCGCACTCTACGCAGACGGCGAGCGCCGCTACGTGCTCGCGCCGAAGGATCTTAAGGTCGGTGACACCTTTGTTGCCTCTGAAGACGCTCCGATCAAGGTTGGTAATCGCATGCCGCTTGGCAAGATCCCAACTGGTACCTTTGTCTACAACATCGAGCTCAAGCTTGGCGCAGGCGCTAAGATCGCACGCTCTGCAGGTAACTACGCAGAAGTCGTCGCGCATGACGCAGGCTTCGCGCAGATCAAGATGCCTTCGA
>CAZTMV010000002.1:60920-73569 GCA_964615225.1 uncultured Candidatus Saccharibacteria bacterium | reverse complement strand
CCGAAGAAGTACTCAAACAAGTTCATCGTTTCTCGCCGCAAGGTCGGCAAGAAGGGATAAGGAAAGACCCGCCAGAAGGCGGGTTTTTTCTTAGTGAATGTTTGCTCCGAAGTAATGTGCGCGATCTTTGTTAAAGAGTTCAAGAATCTGCTGGGCCAAGTCCTGCACCTCAGGGCACTGCTTGGTGGTGCGGAGTTTAAGCTCTTCTACTTGCGAGAAACACAGCCCATTCTCTTTGAAGGTTCTGCCATCTTGCAGGTAGTTGGAGATGAGCGGAAGGATCTTGTCGAAGGCACGCACGAATACAGATTCCGGATCCGTCTGTTCCTCATACTGTTCCATCGCTTCGTGCATCGAAGGAACCGTGGGGAAGTCAGTAGCAAGCTGCTTGCGCGCTACAGCTTCTCGTTCCTTTTTGCTCTCTCCTGACTCTGTGTGAGCGGCGTACGCCCAGGTATCGCCTGCATGTATTTCCGGTAGGTCATGCGCGAGTGCGTAGCGAATAGCTTTGTCTTTATCCAGCGGCAGATTGAAGGTCTCAATCGCATGCCAGACAGCCATCGCAAGCTGGTAGGAGTGCTCAATATCGTTCTCGTAGCGTTCTTCGCCATGCACGCGCACTTTTCGCTTCACTTTCTGAAAGGCATAGAGCGTATCCAGGAAGCGGACTACCTCGGTTATTTCGAGTTTTTGCATGATTAGGGAGAGAATAGCATGTGGTTTTGCCTTCTATAGAAGGGTGCGTACAATGGGGTTAGATCAGAGCAGAAAGGAGACATTCCATGCTCGCACCATCTGATCTTTCTTCACTTCATACGATGCGAACGGAAGGCTTTGTTGAGCTTCCGTATCCAGACCACCTCACACGAACCATTGCTATCGCGGTTGCTGCGTGGAAGGAATTCTTAGCGCTCCCTGACTCCATCAAGAAGCGTTTCGACTATCTCCCAGACACGGGCAATAGCGGCAGCGGGTACGAGTTTCCAGACGCCGCCAAAAAAGACTTCAAGCACGTCTTCCACACGAAAGTGAAAGATGCTGCGTGGTTGTACGACCAAGCCAGACGGGTTGGTCGTGACGAGGCGACGGTCCTGGTCAGTTCGTCTCTTAAGGCGATCGAGGAACTTATTCCATTCGTGGCTGAGTTCTGTGGTCGTCTGGAGCGCGAGTTCGACGTCGGAACGTTCCGCGATGACTTTCTCGCGGATACCAAAGAGTGCATTTTGCGGCATCTATTCTATCCGCCAGGCGTGGAGCGCGATGCGGGGTACCACATCGCAAAACGTCACGTGGATAAGGGTGGTTTTACCCTCCACAACTGGGAAAGCCATCCCGGGGTCGAGCGTCTAACGTTTGATCGGAAATGGGTGCCGTTCCCGACCCGTAAGGGTATGGCGGTTATGTTTGGCAGCTTCAGGCTCCAGCATCGCTCGAAAAATGTCCTCAAAGGTTTGGACCACCGTGTTGTGTTGGTTCCGGAAGCTGTGCGAACCGGACGACACTCGACGGTATTCTTCTCGAATTTCCTCAACAGCCCGTACTACAACAAACGCAAGTACGGGCCTATGCAGGATCTTCCTGAAGGATTCACCTACGACGTATCGCTCGAGCAGCTCAATGCTTACTTTGCGCCGTATGAAAAATGAAGAAAACGGCCCCGGGAAACCGGGGCTGTTTTTATTTCAGTAGTGATCGTATGGCGAGCTCCACGTAGTTCCTATCCTTCTGCCGCTCGCTCTCGTCCCGTAGGCGCGCATACGGAACTAGATCTTCCCGCAACTCTCTCGATTTCTCAATTGACTCCTCGCTCCCTTCCGCTTCAAGCTCTGCTGCCTCATCGAGCACGCGAGCGCGGTTACGCGAGAGCCAGCCTTCGTGAATCATGGCGGCGGTTTCCTCGATGAATGTTTCATCCAGCGGTCGGCCGTACTGCAGGGCCTCTTGTATCGCTTCGAACGCATAGCGGAAGCTTTCCCGCGCATCTTCCTTGCGGCTTGGCGGCAGCTCTGCAAAAGAGAGCGCTGCAATATCCGCAAACGGAGCAAGAGCTCCCGTGCGCGCATCGCTCTCAAGCTTCACAAGCTCAGGATGCTCTGCCATCCAGCGCTGGTCCACGTTTGGTACAAGCGGGAAGAGCCAGGCGCCGTCATGAGTGGCGCGCCACTGTTCGTGTCCAGACGCTTCAACTGCAGCTATGAGCTTCTCGATGTCCATTGCTAGCGGTACTCGGCCTTCAGTACAGAAGCCAGTTCTGCGCGCGGGATGCGCGCTTCCTGCGCGCCAAGCGCCCACGGTCCGATCTGGTACGGCGGGAACACGATCACCAAGAACTGATCCTGCAGATAGAAGTTGCCGAAGTTGTCGACAAAGGGCGTTGTGCCCGCATCAAGCATGGTGCGGTCGAACTCCGCGATCGGCATTTCGTATGCTTTCGCGATCTGCGGAACGAGAATCTCGCGAGACTTCTCGGAGAGGGTATCGAGGTAGTTGTCATCTTCAAACAGATCATCGATGTGCAGCGCTTCACCCGTTTTCTTGTCGAAGGTGAAGGTGCGGTAGTAGGCGTTGGGGTGCGCGCCAAGGGTGTCTTCGTACATCAGGTAGATGTAGGAGACTGAAAGTGGGGAAGTGGCCATGGTGTACTCCATGCCAAACGCGTATTTGCGGTCAACGCCAAATCCTGGAATGTATGCTGCGTCTTCTGCAGAGAGCGTTGCGACTTCGTTCACGTCCTTGAAGCGCGCGACTTCTTTTTCTGCAAACGATTTCATCAGTGCGACTGCCGTAGCATCTGCTGAAGCGCCTGCGGAGGTGCGAAGCGGCGTTGCCGACGGGTAACTCGCATCAATTTCGTAGTACGTACCCTCTTCAGTGATGTGCTCCTCGGTCTGCTGCGGGGTGTTTGGGAGTACGATGGTCTCAGGCACTTCGCGGGTAAGCACGTACCAGAGGATGCCTCCTGCAATGAGCAGAATAAGCACTGCAATAGCGATATGTAGTGGTTTTGGATGCATATGCCTTCCATGATACCGCATACCCCCACAATCTTGACTTTATGTACAAAATGTTGTAAAGATAGCTGTTGTGCTTGCACCTACAACTACTTAGTGTATATTCTACACTAGGTAGTGCATAGGCACAGTAGTTCCTTGAAAACGCCTAGGACTATAGCGGTATGGACCCACCGCGCCACAACGGGTCCCATTCAACGTATACGTGGAGAAGGTCATGGCTAAAAAAGCCCTGAACGCGCAGCTCATCATCATCGATCCGCAGATTGACTTCTGCGGGCATGCTGACGGGCAGCCCTACAAGCAAGAGCTCAAAGACGGCACCGTGCTTTCCGCCTCGCTCCCGGTTTCCGGGGCAGTGGAGGACATGGGTCGCCTGGCAAAGCTCATCGATCGCGTCGGCCACAAGCTGAGCGACATCAGCGTGACACTCGACAGCCACCACACCATGCACATCGCGCACCCGGATATGTGGGTGGGCGCGGACGGCAAACCGCCGGCCCCGTTCACCGAAATCCTGGCGAGCGATATGCGTTCCGGCATTTGGCGCGCCCGTAATCAGGCGCACCAGAAACGGTTTCTTGCGTATCTCGAATCGCTCGAAGCCGCCGGCAACTTCAAACATCGCATCTGGGCACCGCACTGCCGAATCGGCACCTGGGGACACGCCGTGTTCCCGGAACTGCAGGATTCGCTGACGCGGTGGGAACGCGCCCATATGGGCGTCGTCAACTACGTGACTAAGGGCTCGTCCGTCTGGACCGAGCACTTCGGCGCGCTGATGGCGGAAGTTCCCGATCCGGAAGATCCGTCGACGCAACTCAACACCGAGTTCCTCGACCAGATCGACTCTGCCGACATTCCGGCGTTCTGCGGCGAAGCGCTCGACTTCTGCAAGAAGACGACGATGCTGCAGATCATCCGCGAACTCGGCGAGCCGGTCGCGAAGAAGATGGTGCTGCTGACCGACTGCTCGTCTGCAATCTTCCCGGACGCCGGCAAGGCGTTCCTGGCGGACATGCAGGCGCGCGGCGTCAAGCTGATGACCAGCGATCAGTTCCTCGCTTCGTAAGCGAGGAGCGCCTTGGGCAACAGGCTGCGGGGCATTCGCCCCGCAGCCGGCGAACACATTCACCAACAACGAATGAGGTACTACTCATGCCAAGACTTGATGGCAACATGGAATCGCACACGACCGGTCGCGGCGGCTACGCCTTCACGGGCGCCCGCATCGAACGGCTGCAAACCACCAACATCACGCTCGCGACCATTATCGTGGACGTGACCGGCTCGGTGAACCGATTCGCCGCCGAGCTCGATCAGATGATCAGAAATGCGATCGAAGGGTGCAAAAAAGCGCCCCAATCCGATAGCATCATGATCCGTCTGGTCTTCTTCTCGGATCGTTTTCAGGACAACGTCGAAGAAGTGTTCGGCTTTACGCCGGTCGCCGACATCGACCTGAACGCGATTCCGAAAGTCGTGGCAGGCGGCAACACGCCCCTGTTCGACGCGACGTTCGAAGCAATTGCGGCGACGAATGCCTACGGGCAAACGCTCAAAGACAATGACTTCGGCGTCAACGGCATCGGCATCTACCTCACCGACGGC
The DNA here is from genome assembly GCA_964615225.1 of uncultured Candidatus Saccharibacteria bacterium. GTDB lineage: Bacteria > Patescibacteriota > Minisyncoccia > Phycocordibacterales > Phycocordibacteraceae > C7867-001. The sequence continues at coordinate 68,947 of CAZTMV010000002.1, read as the reverse complement.
AGCGACAATGCTTCCGTACTTGGTCCGGCGGATGTGAAGCGCGAGCACGATCTGGCGGTTTCGACCGAACAGCTCGAATCGTTCGTTTCCGTCCTCGTCGGCATCAACGCGCAGGTGTATCGTCATGAGCTCGAGCGCTTTCAGCGCGACGCGAGCCTCACGCAATACACAGATGCCGGTGAAGCGACGGCGGGCCGGCTCGGGAAACTGGCCGGCTTCATCTCTCGTTCCGTTTCGAGCCAGAGCCAAGCTCTTGGCACGGGCGGACCGAGTCAGCAAATCGCGGCGACTATCTAAGTCCAGAAGGGGGAGCTCAGGCTCCCCCTTCGTTTACGACAAAGAGAGGAAACCGCATGACTACCACAGACGACCACTTCCTTATTGGGAGCGACCATGTCTTGGCGGGCAAACCCTGCCAGGATCACGCGCTCTCGGGGAAGCACGGAGCGATCGCCTACGCGGTCGTCTCCGATGGCTGCTCAAGCGGCGGGCATACGGACATCGGGGCGCGCTTCATAAGCCTCTCGCTGTCCGCTGCCATCCGCGAGCATGCGGAACGGGATCTGCCGGTAACGGCTGACGATCTCGCACGCACGCAGGAAGAGCGTCTTCGGACGCTCGCTCTTGCAAGCTATCCGATCTCGATTAGCGACCTCCTTGCAACGTGCGTGTATCTTTGCCTCAATCAGGGCGGAGGTTTCGCAAGCGTGCGGGGAGACGGTGTGGTTGCATCCAAGTGGGACGACGGCAGCATTCTGCTGCATCGCTTTGATTGGACGAACAACACGCCCTTCTACCCGGCGTACCTGCTCGAAAGCCGCGAGGCATTCGTGCGGGCGCACGGTGCAGACGACAGCGCGCAAGCATTGTCGGAAGAAGTGTGGATCTGTCGTCCGTCGGGTGAGTGGAAACTCGTTCGACAGAGGACTTATTCCACTGCACAGGGTATCGGCGGCATCACGCTGCCGTTCACCCAAGTAGACGGGCTCGAGTACGCTGCTGTTTTCACCGACGGCGTCACGCAAGTGGCGGGTGTCGATTGGAAAGAAGCGGTGCGCGAGCTGCTGGCCTTCAAAAGTCCGTCGGGAGCCTTTGCCAAGCGGCGCATGATCCGATTCGTCGGTGATGCGCGCAAAGCTGGTAAGGGTCCGCTCGACGACATTGCGTATGCGGTTATCCGCTTAGCGCAAGAGGAGGCAACATGACGGCTATCCAAGGAACCCTCCAGGTAGAACTGGAGGGGCGCGGCCCGCTTACGCTTCGCTCGAGCAACTATGTTGCAACCGGCGGGGAAGGCAGCGTGTACCGCGCAAGCGATACGATGATCAAGCTTTACAGCGACGCGCAGAAGATGCGCCGCGACGGGATGGCGGACAAAATCCGGCTCCTGTCAGGCATCAAGCATCCCTACATCGTCGCGCCGAAAGGCTTAGTCATCTCCGACCGGGGCGACCCGATCGGCTTCTACATGCCGTTTGCCGACGGAGAACCGCTCCCGCGGGTCTTCACGAGCGCATTCTGGCAGCGTGAATCCTTCACGTCTTCGCACGCGCTTATCCTGGTTGACCGCATGCGCGACACTATTCGTGCCGCGCATGACCATCGGGCGATCATGGTAGACGCAAACGAGCTCAACTGGCTCGCTTTCCTGAAAGGGAAGGGCGGGCCGGAGCCTCGGGCGATCGACGTCGACTCGTGGGCGGTCGGAAAGTGGAAGGCGACGGTCATCATGCCGTCCATTCGCGATCTGCACGCTCACACGTTCGACGAGCGGACCGACTGGTTCGCGTTCGGCGTTGTCTCGTTCCAGATTCTGACCGGCATACATCCGTATCGGGGCACACTCGACGGATACAAAGCCGGCGATCTGGAAGCGCGGATGCGTGCAAACGCATCTGTGTTCAGGAAAGGGGTGAGTTTGAACCGCGCGGTGCGCGACTTCAGCTCCATCCCGCCATCTCTGCTTGAGTGGTATCGGGCGACCTTTGAGAACGGCGAGCGGAGCACCCCTCCGTCTGCGTTCGACAAGGGCGTCGGCGCCATCGCACGACCTGCGATGGTGCGGCGAGTGGTTACGTCCGCCGGCGGGGCGCTTGTCTACGACAAGCTCTTCGAACGGGCAGGTGACGCGGTCGTGCGGGTATTCCCGTGCGGCGTTGTGTTGCTTGCCTCCGGCACGCTCGTTGAGGTTTCTTCGAAAAAGGAAATCGCTACGCGCGTTTCGACGGAAGCGGAAGTCGTGCGCACGATGGACGGGTGGCTCATTGCTTACCCAACATCCGGCGGGCATGACTTCGTCTTTGTCGACAGGCGGTCGCGGGAAGCTTCGGCTCTCCCGTACCAGCTGCGCGGCATCAGGCTCTTCCGGTATGAAAACCGGCTCTTCCTGGTGACCGAAGGCGAGCTCGTCGAGCTCGTCATGCGCACCGTCGGCAAGCCGATCCTTGCAAGTGGCAAGAGGACTCCAATCCTCCGGCCGCATGCGACGAATTGGTTTGACGGCGTCGGCGTGCAGAAAGCCTTCGACGCGACCTTCCTCGTGCTCCCCTTCGGGGAGAGCGCGCTGCGAACGGTTCGCATCCGCGAACTTGACGGACTCACGCCGATTACAGGCAGGGCGGGCAACCGCTTTGTCACCGTGATCGGCGCCGACAAGAACGGCACGTACCACCGCTGCGATCTCACGTTCGCAAGCGACTACGGGACCTACACTGCTTCGCTTGAGGCGGTCGACGGACCTGACCTGAACGTCGCGCTGCTGCCTAAGGGCGTTGGCGCGAGCATCCAAGACGACGGCGAGCTCACGATCTTTGTTCCGACGAGCGGAGTAATCCGCCCCGTCAAAGACAAAGACATCGCAACCGACATGACCCTTGCGCATATGGACGACACCGTCGTCTACGTGCGCGATGGCGCGCTCTGGAGCGTGAAGCTCACATAGAAACCTAGGCGTGCGGGGAGAGGTGAACCCTCTTCCCGCACGGGATTCCTTCGGGAATCTCCTTTGTAGGACGCTTGAAATACTTTCGAGCGTCCTTTGAGGAGACAGTTCTTTGCAACAAGATCAGATCTCACGCATCGACCGTTACCGCGGCTCGATGGTCGGCGTTTTGTGCGGCGACGCACTGGGCGCTCCCTATGAGACCTGGGAAGAAGAGCGGATCCACGCGGACATCACTGCTCGTGGCGGACTGCACCTTTTCGACTACCAGGACCCATGGGGCAAGGAAGCCGAGCCGTTTCCGGCGGGGCGACCCACGGACGACTCGGAGCTGACTGCAGCGCTCGCTGAGCACCTCGCCGCAAACGAGGAGCCCATCGAAGGTTTGTACAAGCGCTTCCGCTCATGCGTCGTCGACGGCAACAGCCTCTTGTGCTCGCGTAAGGCCTACGGCTTTGGCGGCACGACGCGCCGGGCGCTCACGCAGCCAAGCTATCGGCTTGCGCTCGAGCGTCCGGACACCAAGGAGCCGATCGCATCCAACGGCGCACTCATGCGCGCCGCGCCGATCGCGCTTCGGTACCGGCGCAGTCCCGTGCACATGACCCTGAAGGCGCAAGAAACGTCGCGCGTCACGCACCTGCATCCGCAGGCTGTCGACGCAGCAGTGGTCTACGTGCATATTCTCTCCCGACTCATCGAAGGGGAGACGTATGCAAGCGCAGTGGCGTACGCTAACAACGTTATGCCGCTGCTCACGAGCGACCTCGAGCTTGCCGCTCTCTACCGAGAGCCTGCCAAGCGGCCGGTTCTCACGCAGAAGTTCGGCGGCAGCGCGCTCTATACGCTCCAGGTCGTCCATTGGGCCGTCTCGACATCCGACTCATTCGAGGAGGGTATCGAGAAGGCGATCACCATCGGCAGCGACACGGACACGTATGGCGCAGTTGCGGGCGGGCTCTTGGGCGCTCTCTACGGCATCCAATCCATCCCGCGCCGCTGGCACGACAAGCTCATCGGCGCAACGCGCATGAAGGACCTTGCAACCGACCTGTACCGCAAGGCGCAGGCGGTCGATGTCGACTAACGGAGAGCCGCGGGCGCGAGAGCGCCTGCGGCTACCCGCCCTGAGATCTCCTTTATGGAGCGCTTGAAGCAATTCGAGCGCTCCTCAAGGACTACCTGCTCTTTACAGAACATCGAATATCACCAGCTTCTAGCAACAGGAGAACAGCATGCTAGGCGCACCAGTCCGGATCGTCGTCGCGCAAGTGGGGGCGGTGCCGGGTAACGTCGGGAAAAGTCTCGAGGTCATGCTCGAAACGATCGTGACCGCTCGCAAGAACGGCGCGCGGATCGTGATCTTTCCCGAACTCATCACGTCAGGCTACGTGCTTGGCGATCGGTGGGAGAACGACGAGTTCATCCGCGAGCTCCAAGACGCGAACGAAGCCATTCGGCATATGTCCGCAGGGCTCACCGTGATCTGGGGTTCGATCAAGTCAGACCCTTCGAAGATCGGCGAGGACGGCCGCGTGCGCAAGTACAACGCCGCCTTCATCGCGCAGAACGGGGAGTGGGTCTCCAATGGAGTCCTCACTGGGTACGTCCCCAAGACGAACCTGCCGAAGTACCGCATCTTCGACGATGCGCGCCACTTCTTCCCGGCCGGCAAGCTTGCCGAAGAACTCGGACTCCCGCTCAAAGAATTCCTGCGCCCGTTTCCGCTCACCATCGATGGGAAAACCTATCGCGTGGCGGTCGGCGTGTGCGAGGACTTCTGGGAAGACGAGTACAACGAAAAGCCTGCGCAGATCTACCGCGAGCATGGCGTCGACCTCGTCGTCGACATCTCCTGCTCGCCGTGGACGCACGACAAATGGCACGCGCGCGAGCGCATGCTGAAAGCCCGGGTCAAAGACCTCGGCGTGCCGATCCTGTATGTGAATGCAGTCGGCCTCGAGAACAACACCAAGAACCTGATCTGGTTCGATGGCGATTCGTCGCTCATTGACAGCGCAGGCCGGTTCCGCTGGCGGGGCGTTCAGCACCGCGAGCAGATCCATATTCTGGACCTTGATGATCTCGGCGAACCGCTCCCAGAGCGGACCAGCGATGGTATTGCCGAAATCCACGACGCAGTCGTCGCCGGTATCCGCTCGTTCTTCCGGCCCTTCAAACGGGTTGTGATCGGGCTCTCCGGCGGCATCGACTCCGCGGTCGCAGCCGCGCTCTACGCAGAAGCGCTTGGGTCCCACCGGATCCTTGCGGTCAACATGCCGACCGAGTTCAACTCCGCGACAACGAAAGGACTCGCCGAGCAGTGTGCCGACAATCTCGGCATCGACTACGTGGTGTCTTCCATCCAGGAAGCCTACGAAGAAGAGCTCGCGGCGCTCGCCCTGCTTGGGATGCAGCCTTCCGGTCTCGATCGGGAGAACATCCAAGCGGTCGTGCGCGGCCTGCGCTTAAACGCAATCGCGAAAGCGCAGGGCAGCATGCTCGGCGGCGCCGGCGCATTCACGTGCAACGGCAACAAGACGGAGCTCGCGCTCAACTACTTCACCCTCTACGGGGATGGAGCGGGCGCAGCAGCGTTTTTGGCCGACTTGTGGAAGGGTCAGATCTACGAGCTGGCGCGCTACATCAATGAGCGCGCCGGCACCGACGTGATTCCGCAAGGGATCATCGACATCGTGCCTTCGGCAGAACTTTCCAAAGACCAGGCGGTTGATGAAGGGAAGGGGGATCCAATCTTCTTTCCGTATCACGATCGGCTGCTCCGGGCGTTCACCGAACTGCGGTGGGATCCGGCCCGGGTGCTCGAGCTTATCAGCGACGACACCTGGCTGCTCGAACAAAAGCTTGGCTGTGAACGGGGCACGATCGACCGGTACTTCCCGAGTCGAGCGAGCTTCGTCGAGAACCTCGAATGGGCGTGGCGCCAATACAGCGCCGAGTTCAAGCGAGGACAGACGCCGCCGGTGTTCCTGACGTCCAGGCGAGCCTTCGGGTTCGACCGACGCGACACGATCGCCGCCGAGTATCTGACTAAGCGCTACTACAAGCTCAAGCGCGCGTACCTTCAAACGGAACTCGCCGCGTGATACTTCGACGTGCGGGAGGGGTTCGCCCCTCCCGCATACGTCCTTTCTTTACCGAAAGGACTTCGTATGGGGCGCCCAAGCACATGCTTGGACGCCGCTACGGAAATCGGTTCTTTACATCCTCAGACAACAAGCGAAAGGAACGCCAATGACCGACTTCGTTGGGCGGGTTCTCCGTCCAGAAAAAGACGATTGGATCATCAGGTCACTGATGGACAACGACTTCTACAAGATGACGATGCTCTACTTCATCTTCACCTTCTATCGCGGCAAGCGCGTGCGGTTCCGATTCATCAATCGGCACAAGCACCTGATTCCGCTGGCGAAGATTATCGACGAAGCCGAGCTGCGAGCACAGCTTGATCACGCGATGACGCTGCGGTTTACCCGCACGGACATCGCGTACCTTCGCGGACAGAACGTCTATCACGACAATATGTTCAGCGAAGAGTACCTCGCCTTCCTCGCGAACTACCAACTGCCGCCGTACACGCTCACGCGCGCCGGCGATCAGTACGAGTTCACGACGGACGGTCCGTGGGAGCTGGTGTCCCCCTGGGAAACCATTTTCCTCACGATCGTCTCGGAGCTTCTCTACCGTACGCTCATGCGTGAAATGCGGGCTTCTGAGCTCGACATCATGTATGCGCGCGCCAAGGACAAGCTCTATGGGAAATTGAAGCGCATTACGAGCCATCCGAATATCCGCATCGCGGATTTCGGCTACCGGCGCCGCCACAGCCATCTCTGGCACAAGTACGTGCTTGGGATGTGCCGTGAGGTGCTCGGCAGACAGTTCGTCGGCGCGTCATCGACGTGGATGGCGTTCAATCAGGATCTGATCCCGATTGGCACCAATGCGCACGAGCTTCCGATGGTCCTGACCGCGCTTGCGGACACGGACGAGGAGAAGCTCGACGCACAGTACGAAGTGCTCCGTAAATGGGCACAGCTCTTCCCGAAGGGAGGTCTCCGGATCGCTCTTCCAGACACGTACGGCAGCGAGCAGTTCTGGCGCAACATGCCTCGGGACTTATTCGAGGACGTGGTGCGCAACTGGCGCGGCGACCGTCTCGACTCGGGTGATCCCAATGTCGAGGCGGAAGCCACTATCCAGCGCTATCTGAAGTTCGGCATCGATCCGACCGTCGAGGATAAGATTCTTATCCCTTCCGACGGCTGGGACATCGACCCGATCATCAGGTTCCACCAGCGCTTCGACGGCCGCATCCCGCATTCGTTCGGGTGGGGAACCACTCTGACGAATGACTTCATCGGGTGTGATCCGTGCGGCGATGACCTCGTCACCGTCCGCGGCGAGCGGCTCTCGATTCGGCGCGACGATGCGATGAAGGGTCACTCCTTCGTCTGCAAAGTCGACCTCGTCGAAGGCCGTCCGGCCGTCAAGCTCTCGAACAACATCCAAAAGGCTACCGGCCCGAAGGAAGAAGTCGAGCGCTACCTCAAGATCTTCGGTCATGAGGGACGGGTCAGCCAGCCTGTGCTTGTCTGAAAAACGTTAACCCCCTCGCACACGAATGTGTGCGAGGGGGTTATTTTTTACGCTAGCGGACCGAAAGCGCGAGTTCGCCAAGCGGGCGCTGCCAGGGCACCAGCCGGTTGATGAGCTCGCTGCGCTTGACGCGCATGACGCTTTTGGCGCCATCGTTAACGCGCGCAATGCCGGTCAGGTGTCGGCAGCAGAAGAAGCTGGTCGTAACGCCGTCTGAGGTTCCGCGGTAGCGCGGATCCTCGATCGGGCACGTGCCAACTTGCTTGAGCGTATCGACCGTGATGCCGGAGACTTCTTCCTCGAGCGCGCGCATTGCTGCACTGAGGTCGGTTTCGCCGGGATCGACGAACCCGCTCGGGAAGGAGCACAAGCCTTCGTGCTCGTCCCTGCCCATAAGCAGGAAGTCGCCGTTGCCGTACTGCACGCAGATGTCCGCCATGCGATGTGCGATGGGCGGACGGGTCTT
>CAZTMV010000002.1:51880-60820 GCA_964615225.1 uncultured Candidatus Saccharibacteria bacterium | reverse complement strand
TGTTCGCGCACCACGTACGGGAGCGGGTTCTTGGGCGTGGGCATGCCTCCGGAAGAGGCAAGCACGATCAGGACCGACCGGTGTTTCTGGTGGGCGAAGTCTATGATCCGGCGGTGGCCAGGGTGGAGGTAGTGCCCTTGATAGCGCCCTACAACCACGCCGGCGGGGTCCGTCGTCATCTGCATCTCCTATGCGTATGGAAAGGACAGAAAAGGCAGGCTGAGGGCCTGCGCTGATCATATTTAAACCTATAAACTAGTTTTAGTCAACACTAGAGCACTTCGATTTCCTCGACCGTCCCGGACTTGAAGCTATAGAGCTGGGCGGGGCGGGAGCGGCCTCCAGAGCGCTTCTTATCGAGCGCTTCGAGCACGTCGAGCTTGAGTATTTTCTTGCGGAAGTTGCGCTTATCGAGCGGAGTCCCGAGTACGCATTCATACGCCTGTTCAAGCTCAGTGAGTGTGAACTCTTCCGGCATGAGTTTGCCAAGAAGGGTGGTATAGGAGACGCGGGAAGCAAGGCGCTTCAGGGCAAGCGCGAGCACCTCGCTGTGGTCATAAGCCAGCTGTGCCTTGGCGTTGGCAGGGCTCCACCATGACGTGTCGGTGTCTGTCTGCTCTTCAGTCGAGAGTCGGTCCCACGGCACGCAGGCGAGGTACGTGACCGCGACCACGCGCCCGCGCTTGTCCCGGTCCACCTTGCTGAAGGTTGCCAGCTGCTCTATATATACGTGTTCTGTCCTGACCCCGGTCCTAGCTTTGAGGTGCCGGAGCGCAGCTTCTTCTGCCGTTTCGCTTGGGTCCAAGAGGCCGCCGGGGAGGCCCGGGGTGCCATCGTAGTGGGGAGGACGGTCTACCCGGATCAAGCGGACCAGCAGCGAGCCTCCTTTTAAGGTGAAGAGAGCGGTGTCTGCGGCCAGGACCGCGAAGCGAAACGGCTGATGGTCGTCAGGGGTCATTCGTACACTATAGCAAGGAGCATGCTGGAGTTTGACAGGGAGCGATGTTTCCTATAGATTTTGGCTATCCGCTTACAGGCGGGTTTTTGCTCCAGGGCATAACGGAATACCGAGCATTCGGACGTATAGCGGCCGGACGCTCGGACTTCTTGGTATGTCCTTAGCACCCACACTTCATGTCACGATCACTCAAAAAAGGCCCTTACGTCGACGTTAAGTTGATGAAGAAGGTCCAGGGAAAGAAGCCGGCAGATGCCGGTGTGATTAAGACGTGGGCCCGCAACAGCCAGATTGCCCCTGAGTTCGTCGGCTTCACCTTCGGCGTGCATAACGGCAAATCGCATGTCGAGGTTCTCGTAACTGAAGACATGGTCGGCGAGACCTTGGGCGCATTCTCCCCGACTAAGAAGTTCCTCCGCCACGGAGGAAAGATGCAGAAGGAGCTTGAGCAGAAGAAGAAGGAGTCTGAAATTGCAGCTGCAAAGGCTTCTAAGGCTGAACCTGCTAAGAAGAAATAACGTATGAAGGCGTCTCTCACCAATCACAATCAAGCTCCGCGCAAGGTCCGCCTTGTGACTGACCTCGTGAAGGGGAAGACCGTTCCTCAGGCTCTTGCTGCGCTCTCATTCCTTCCAAAGCGCGCTGCTGAGCCGATCAAGAAGCTTATTGCCTCAGCTGCAGCTAACGCCAAGGACAAGGGCCAGAACCCTGACGTCTTGAAGGTGAAGAACATCACCGTTGATTCCGCTGGCATGATGGTTAAGTTCATGCCGCGCGCACATGGCCGTGCAGCGCCGATCCGCCGCAAGAAGAGCCAGATCCACGTGGAGCTTTCTGCATAATATTTTCGTATGACGCACACCGTACATCCTTACGCACACCGCCTCGGCATCATCCGCGATTGGAAGAGCCGTTGGTTCGCTACAGACAAGAAGACCTACCGCGAGAACCTTCAGGTGGATGCTGCTATCCGCAGCTACCTCTCCAAGAAGCTCCGCTCTGCGTACATCGCAGACATTGAGATCGAGCGCACGCAGACGGAAGTACGCGTCGTCCTCCATACCGCGCGTCCAGGTCTTGTGATCGGCCGCTCAGGCGAGAACGCAACCAAGCTTCGCAAGGAGCTCTCTGACCTCGTAAAGCGCATCGCGCCTAACCACAAGCGCACCGTTAAGTTTGATATCGTCGAGATCCGCCAGCCGGAAACCAACGCAGCCGTCGTCGGCTACATGGTTGCTGAAGGCTTGGAGAAGCGCCTTCCGTTCCGCCGCGTTCTCAAGTCCACCGTTGAGAAGGTGATGGCAGTCCGCGAGGTAGTGGGTGTACGCATCGTTATTTCCGGACGCCTTGGTGGCGCTGACATGTCTCGCATCGAGCAGATCAAGCGCGGACGCATTCCGCTGCAGACCTTCCGCGCGAACATTGATTACGCACACCAGGAGGCGCATCTTCCGTACGGCCAGATCGGCATCAAGGTATGGATCTACCTCGGTGACACCTTTGCAGATCGTAAGAACGATTCTCGCTAAACGCCTATGCTATTTCCTAAGAAAGTAAAGCACCGCAAGTGGCAGACCGGACGCAAGTCTCCGGCCAAGCTCGCACGTCCTGAGACGCGCGGCACGACTGTTGCCTTTGGTTCGCACGGCATGAAGGCAACGACTGCCTCTCGCGTCACCTCAAACCAGATTGAGGCAGCCCGCAAAGTGCTGACCCGCGTCACCGGCAAGGGCGGCAAGCTCTGGATCCGCATCTTCCCTGATCGTCCGATCACCAAGAAGCCGGCGGAAGTAGGCATGGGTTCAGGAAAGGGTGCGCCAGACCACTTCGTGTTCGAGGTGCGCCCGGGCCGCGTGCTCTTCGAGCTTGATGGCGTTGAAGATGCTGTCGCACGCGATGCGATGCGCCGCGCTTCTGCTAAGCTCCCGCTTAAGACGACCGTCATCACCCGCTAATACTATGAGCAAGAAACTTTCCATGAAAGATAAGTCCAAGGAGGAGCTCGCAAAGCTTCTGGGAGAGAAGCGCGAGGAGCTGCGCAAGCTTCGCTTTGAGGCTGCGGGTGCTCGCCCGAAGGACTCGAACGCGCCTTCCAAGGTCCGCAAGGAAATTGCGCGCATCATGACCGCGCTTAAGGCATAACACCATGACTACTACCACCACTAAACCCCAGAGCTTCTCAGGCGTCGTCGTAAAGACGGCCATGAAGGACACGGCAACCGTCGCGGTCTCTCGCTACGTAAAGCACGCGAAGTACAAGAAGTACCAGACCCGCACCAAGAAGTACCTCGTGCATGATCCAGGCAACACCGTCGAGGTAGGGCAGAAGGTGACCATTGTCGCTTGCCGTCCGATTTCGAAGCTGAAGCGCTTTAAGCTCGCATAATATGATCCAGGACCGCTCAATCGTAACTGTGGCAGACAACACCGGCGCAAAGGTCGGACGCGTCTTCAAGGTGCTTGGAGGCTCAAAGCGCCGCTACTCAGAACTTGGTGATGTTGTCGTCATTTCCATCCAGACCGCAGAGCCGCGCAAGGCTGTGAAGAAGAAGGACATTGTGAAGGCGGTAGTGGTCCGCCAGCGCAAGCCGTTCCGCCGCGCAAACGGTTCCTACATCCGCTTTGACGACAACGCTGTTGTTATTATCGAGAAGCAGGGCAAGGAGATGGGTCCAAAGGGTAACCGCGTCTTCGGCCCGGTTGCTCGCGAGCTCACCGAGCGCGGCTGGCAGAACGTTGCGTCACTCGCACCAGAAATTGTATAGAGGCTTATGCGTAAATTTACCGATACCAAACAGAAGTCATACGCTGCGGGCCGCCGCAAGCGCAACGCGCGCAAGGCAGCTCCAGTCAAGCCGATCAAGCTCAAGGTCAAGCGCGGAGACACCGTCATGGTGATTTCCGGCAAGGACAAGGGTAAGCAGGGCGAGGTACTGACCGCGCTCCCGAAAATGAACCGCGTCGTCGTTGATGGCGTCAACATCGTTAAGCGCTCTCTGCGCCGCACCGGACGCAACCAGTCAGGCCGTATCGTCGAGAAGCCTGCCTCAATCCACGTCTCGAACGTTCGCGTGGTGACCTCAGCAAAGCGCGCTAAGTAATACGCCTATGATGCTTTCCAAACAAAAACAACAGACCGCCTACCAGGCTCTCTCCGAGAGCCAGGGCTACAGCAATGTGATGGCAGCGCCTCGCATCGTGAAGGTCGTCGTCTCTTCAGGCGTCGGCAAGAAGCGTGACAAGGCGCAGCTTGCGCTTGTCGAGGACCGTCTCGCAAAGATTACCGGCCAGAAGGCGTCAGCACGCCCTGCGAAGCAGTCTATTGCGCAGTTCAAGATGCGCGAAGGCGACATTGTCGGCTTCCAGGTCACCCTTCGCGGAGGACGCATGTTCGACTTCCTCGACAAGGTGATCCACATCGCGCTTCCTCGCACCCGCGACTTCCGCGGCATCAACGACTCCGCCGTAGATCAGATGGGCAACCTCACGATCGGTATCAAGGAGCACACGATCTTCCCGGAAACCGCAGATGAGGACCTTAAGGATGTCTTCGGTCTTGCAATCACGGTTGTCACGACCGCAAGCTCCCGCGAAGAGGCGCTCGCATTCTTCAACCACCTCGGCGTTCCGTTCAAGAAGTAAGAAAAACCCGGCTCTCTGCCGGGTTTTTTGTTATACAGCATGTCTCCTTGCGTTTAGAGAGGGGAGGCGTAGGCTTGTGGCAGCTCAATCCAATAGAGGAGGTTGAGATGAAATGTATCGTTCTTTCACTGGTGCTCGCAGTGCTGGCAACTCCTGTCTCTGCGCAAGAAGTGGCTGCTGACGTCACGCCGGTGCTGGAAGAAAACACCTCTTCCATCATCGTAGTGATCGGACAGCGTCCGCTTGAAATGCGGGATGAGTGGCGGGAGCCAGAAGTGGTTGTGGAGCGGGGCATGGGGGTGCAGCAGCACTCCTACACACTCCCGCTTGGCACGCTCGGAAACTACGAGCTCGGGTTTCGCCAAGAGTGGACACAGGACACTGTTGGCGACAACTACGGGCCCCGAGGGCGCAATGACGACACCTTCAGGGCTGCCTGCCCAACGCCCATCCTCGAAAACTGTATCCCCGACTGGCTCGTCTGGTAGGGGAGACAGGGGCGGATCCTTGGGGATCCGCCCTTTGTTTGACACGCCGCTTTGCCGTTGCTAGTATGCATGCACGCCCAGAGCGGCTTTTTTATTATGGCTAAACGATCCCAGCTAGCACGCAATGCCAAGAAGGCAAAGCTTGTCGAGCGCTTCCAGGAGAAGCGTGCGGCTCTTAAGGCTGCCGGGGATTGGGAGGGCCTCCAGAAGCTGCCGAAGAATTCTTCTCCGGTACGCGTCAAGAACCGCTGTGCGATTTCCGGCCGTGGCCGCGGATACCTCCGCGCGTTCGGTCTCTCTCGCATCCAGTTCCGCGAGCTTGCCCGCGAGGGTAAGATCCCGGGCGTTAAGAAGGCCTCTTGGTAATTTTCGTATGGTAAGCGACCGCGTAGGAGATTTCATCATCCGCCTCAAGAATGCTGGCGCAATCAACCAGGAGGTTGTGTCTGTGCCGCATTCAAATCACCTCGAGGCAATTGCAAAGAAGCTGCAGCAGCTCGGCTATGTTGCTGATGTTGCCGTATCCAAGAAGGAGCCGAAGACGCTTGAGATTACGCTTGCGTACGTCAACGGTGAGCACAAGATTCATGACGTGAAGCGCATTTCAAAGCCGGGCCGCCGCCTCTACGCTGGCGCAAAGGAGACGCATTCCGTAAAGAACGGCCTTGGCGCACGCATCCTTTCAACTCCAAAGGGCATCCTGTCTGATGCAGAGGCACGCAAGGTGCGCGCAGGAGGCGAGACTCTCTTTGAGATCTGGTAATACTCGTATGTCACGCCTCGCAAAAAAGCCGATTCAAGTTCCAGCAAAGGTTACCGTAACCTCGGCTGACGGCATGCTTACTGTTAAGGGCGCTAAGGAGACCTTGACCCGCTCCGTACACTCCTCAGTCGACATCAACGTTGGCGCAGAGGGCATCATGGTGTCTCCGAAGAACAACTCAAAGCTTGCAAAGGCATTGACCGGAACCTTCGCAGCCCACATTCGCGCCATGATCCAGGGCGTTGAGACGCCGTTCAAGAAGGTGCTCGTCCTCAACGGTGTCGGTTACAAGGTAGAACTGAAGGGCAAGGAGCTCGTGTTCGCTGTCGGTTTCTCGCACCCGGTTTCCCTTACCGTTCCTGAGGGTCTTACGGCAACTGTCGCTAAGAACGTCATCACGATTGAAGGCGCAGACAAGCAGCAGGTCGGCCAGTTTGCAGCTGAGGTACGCGATGTGAAGCGTCCTGAGCCGTACCTGGGCAAGGGCATCAAGTACGATGACGAAGTCATTATTCGCAAGCAGGGTAAGAAGGCCGTTTAATAGTTTCGTATGGCAACTCTCTCAAAAGCACAGTCCCGCGCCCGCCGCCACAAGCGTGTTCGCGCAAAGATCAGTGGTACCGCTGAGCGTCCGCGCCTTGCAGTCTTCAAGTCCAACCGCTTCATCAGCGTGCAGCTTATCGATGACGCAGCGGGAAAGACGCTGGCTAATGCGCACGGCCGCGAATTCAAGGGTTCTCTTGGCGCGCAGGCTGCAGGTATCGGTGAGGCTATTGCTAAGCGCGCAAAGGAGCTTGGCGTGACCACCATCGTCTTCGATCGCGGCGGCTACGCATACGCAGCCCAGATCAAGGCGCTCGCAGATGCAGCGCGCGCAGGCGGACTTACTTTCTAATACTTTTATGGCTGACACCACTACACAGGCTCCGGTACAGACTCCAGCAGCAGACGCACGCCCTCCTCGCGGTGGTGCTGGTCGTCGCCCGGGTGGTCGTGGTCCAGGAGGTCGTCCTCGCGAGCGTGCGCCACGCGAGCGCAGCGAGTTCGATCAGGTGAACATTGATGTTCGCCGCGTGGCCCGCGTTATGGCCGGCGGTCGCCGCTTCTCGTTCTCAGTCACCGTTGTTATCGGAGATCGCAAGGGTCGCGTTGGCGTCGGTATCGGCAAGGGAGCAGACACCGCGCTTGCTATCGACAAGGCAGTGCGCAACGCGCGCCGCAACCTCATCACCGTGCCGCTTACCAAGGAGCGCTCCATCGCGCACGAGGTATCGTCTCGCTACTCTTCAACTGAGCTCACCATCGTTCCGTCTCCAGGACGCGGTCTTGTTGCGGGTTCCGCAATGCGCACCGTACTTGAGTACGCGGGCGTACACAACGTCGTCGGTAAGATTCTTACCCGCACCAAGAACAAGCTCTCGATCGCGCGCGCTACCGTAGCAGCACTCAAGAAGCTCGCTAAGTAATTTACGTATGCAGACCAACACTCTTAAGCCAGCAACTCCTCGCACAAAGTCACCTCGCATCGGTCGTGGCGGCAAGCGCGGTAAGACCTCAGGTCGTGGCGGCAAGGGCCAGAAGGCTCGTGCCGGACATCGCATGCGCCCTGAAATGCGCGACTTGATCAAGAAGCTCCCGAAGCGCCGCGGTCATGGTAAGAACCGCGCCCGCACCGTACGCAATCGCGGCAGCTACACCCCCGTAAACCTTGCGGCGCTCGAAGCACGCTTTGAGAACGGCGCAGCAGTTACTCCAGCAACCTTGGTTCGCGCAGGACTCGCAAATGCTCGCGGCGGCAAGCTTCCGCAGGTAAAGATTCTCGGCACAGGTGATCTTTCGAAGGCGCTCTCCGTTTCAGGCTGCGCATACTCCGAAGCAGCAAAGGTGGCGATTGAGAAGGCAGGGGGTTCTATCCTCTAAACCTCTATGGCAAACGCCATCGCACACAAGACCAAGCTCATACTCTCAGACAAGGTGCTTATGTGGCGCATCGGGTTTATTCTCGCTGCGTTTACCGTATTCCGCATCCTTGCTGCTATCCCAATCCCAGGCGTTGATCGCGTGGCGCTTGAGCAGTTTTTCAGTAACAACCAGTTCTTTGGCCTTCTGTCCGTCTTCTCCGGAGGCGGGTTCTCTACGCTCTCACTCGTGATGCTTGGCGTTGGTCCGTACATCACTGCTTCTATCGTGATGCAGCTTGCAACGGTTATTTCTCCGCAGGTCAAAAAGATGTACACCGAGGAAGGGGAGGCAGGACGCACCAAGTTTGTGGCTTGGAGCCGCATGCTCACCATTCCGTTTGCGATTTTGCAGTCGGTAGCGTTCCTCTCCCTGCTTGAGAGCCAGGGCATCGTAACTGCGCTCACGCCGTTTGGCTTTGCGATCAACGTCTTCCTCGTCTCTGCAGGCTCACTCCTCTTGATGTGGATCGGTGAGCTGATCACGGAGTTTGGCATCGGCAACGGTGTGTCCTTGATTATCTTTGCAGGTATCGTTGCGGCTATTCCGTCAGGCCTGTCCCAGCTTCTCTTTACCGCTTCCGCAGCGAATATTCCGGCCTACATCGGCTTTGGCGTACTTGCCCTTGCCGCTATCTACGCGGTCGTGACGGTGTCTGAGGCAGAGCGCTCGATTCCGATTGCGTACGCACGCGCAGTGCGTGGAGCTGCTATGACTGGAGGCGCGGCAACCTACTTGCCGATCCGCATCCTCCAGGCCGGCGTGATTCCGATCATCTTCGCACTCTCGCTTCTTCTGCTTCCGCAGATGCTGCTTACCGGCCTTTCAGCGGTTGGCGTTACCTGGGCAATTGGCGCAAACCTTGCGTACACTGCATTCTCTGCTAATCCGTGGGCGTACGGCGCCGTCTACTTCGTGCTTGTTGTGATGTTCACGTTCTTCTATACCTCAATTACCTTCGAGCCGCACCGCGTTGCAGAGAACCTGCAGAAGGGAGGCGCGTTCGTGCCGGGCGTTCGTCCGGGCAAGGAGACCGAGAAGTACGTGGGCGACGTAGTAAACCGCATCACGCTTCCAGGCGCAGTATTTCTTGGAACCATTGCCGTCATTCCGTTTATCATTCAGGGACT
>CAZTMV010000002.1:33827-51780 GCA_964615225.1 uncultured Candidatus Saccharibacteria bacterium | reverse complement strand
CAGGCGCAGTATTTCTTGGAACCATTGCCGTCATTCCGTTTATCATTCAGGGACTTACGGGCGTTACCGCAATTCTGATCGGAGGAACTGCAATGCTGATTGCGGTTACCGTGCTTCTCGATTTGATCCGCAAGATCGACGCACAGGCGTCACTGCACGAGTATTAATTCGGGTACCAAAAAACCGCCCCTCGGGGCGGTTTTTTGTTATCTGCCGAGTTTGCCTGCCTGTTCGGTGATCTGACTGAAGAGCGTTCTTGCTTCCTCCTTCTGTTCGTCGGATAGGGTCTCGTAATCGGCGGCGAGCTGCTCCAGGTCATGCAGAACACGCTCTGTGCGCACAGGAATGCTCTCTTGCGCGCGCTCTGCGTCGGTCTCGCGTTGCTTGTTCTCGAAACTCATAGATAGCGATAAGTTAGGTGGTACAGACGTAAGTCTAGCACTCATTTTCTTCCCTCGTGGTAGAGTGGCTTTATTCATGCAACCGAGAACTGTTTTCTTCATAGGCAAGCCAGGCTGCGGCAAGGGAACGCAGGCTAAGCTTTTGGCTGCCCGGACCGGCTGGCCGATCATCGGGGCAGGGGCGCAGTTTCGTTCCATTGCGGCTGAGGAGACGCCTGCAGGCGTGCGTACCAAGCGCGATATTGATCAGGGCCTCTTGATGCCACACTGGTTCGCGATGTATCTGTACTT
Source organism: uncultured Candidatus Saccharibacteria bacterium (assembly GCA_964615225.1). Lineage (GTDB taxonomy): Bacteria > Patescibacteriota > Minisyncoccia > Phycocordibacterales > Phycocordibacteraceae > C7867-001. The sequence continues at coordinate 51,088 of CAZTMV010000002.1, read as the reverse complement.
GAAAGGCCTCTTCTCGCTGCCGGGTAACTCCTCAGTTGTGTTCGACGGCTTTAACCGCAAGGAGCCGGAGGCGGAATTGATCATTTCATCGCTCAAGTGGCTTGAGCGTCCGTTTGTGGTTGTGGAGATTAAAGTCTCGGACAAAGAGGTGCGTCGTCGGTTGGAGGGCCGCAAGCTTGCGGAAGCCCGTGCGGACGATGAGTCAGTCGATATGCGCCTGAAGGAATACAATAAATATACGACCAAGGCCATGAAGCTTTTCAAAAAGCACGGCAGCCTTATTTCCGTAAACGGCGAACAGACGCCGGAGGACATTGCCGCTGACGTAGCCAAAGTACTCAACCTCGCATGATTATCCGAACGGAAGACGAGCGTGCGCGCATTATAGAAGCAGGACGCAGGCTTGGCGTCGTGCTTGAGGAATGCGCAAACGCTGTGGCTCCGGGCGTCACCACCGCGTCATTGGACGCGCTTGCGGAGAAGCTGATTCGGGACGGCGGGGACGTGCCGGCGTTCAAGGGCTATACCCCGGACCGGGCGCCGCGCCCGTACCCGGCAACGATGTGTATTTCCGTGAACGATGAGATCGTGCATGGGCTTCCCAAGGAACGTGCGCTCGTAGAGGGAGACATTGTGTCGTTGGACCTTGGCCTCATTCATGAAGGCTTGTATGTGGATTCCGCGGTGACGGTGCCGGTTGGAAAGACTGACAAGCAGTCCATGGACCTTATGGCGGCAACGCAAGCTTCCTTGGAAGCTGCAATGGCTGCTGCGGTCGTCGGCAACACGGTCGGCGATATTTCGCACGCAACGGAGGCTGCGTACAAGGGAACCGGGTTTGCAGTGGTGAAGCTCTTGGGAGGTCATGGGGTAGGAACAGGCGTCCATGAGGAGCCGTTTATCGCAAACGCAGGGCGCGCTGGTTCGGGACCGAAGCTGATTGAAGGCATGGTGCTTGCGCTTGAGCCGATTGCGAACATGGGCAAGGCAGGACTGATTCTCGACGCAGACGACTTCACCTACCGCACCAAAGACGGCTCCCGCTCGGCGCATTTCGAGCATACGATCATTGTGGGGAAGGGTGCGCCGCTCGTCATTACCCGCCGTCCGAGCGAGGTGGCGTAAGAACAGCCTTTGGGTTATAGTGCACGCATAGAAGCGCCTGTAGGCGATTTTTTACTAAACACACCATGGTACATCCGCACCCAGCAACCGAGCGTTCGTTCGTGATCTTGAAGCCAGATGCCGTCCAGCGCGGCTTGGTAGGTGAGATCATCAAGCGCTTTGAGCGCGTTGGTCTCAAGATGACCCATGTATCGCTCCAGGTCTTGGATCTTCCACGCGTTACCGAGCACTATGGCAAGCAGGACGACTGGTATCTTCGCAAAGGCCAGGGCATCATTGAAAACCGTACCAGCCACGGCCTTCCGATTGAGAAGGATGCGCTTGAGTACGGTAAGGACATTATCCGCGTTGTGGAGTCCTACATGACCTCAGGCCCGGTTGTGGTTATGGTCCTGCAGGGCAATCAGGCAGTTGCCGTTGTGAAGAAGCTGGTTGGGTCTACCGAGCCAACGACTTCAGACGTCGGGACCATTCGCGGCGACTTTACGCTCGATTCCTACAACATCAGTGCTCTCGATGATCGCGGTATCCGCAACCTTATTCACTGCTCGGATTCTCCCGAGGAAGCAGAGCGCGAGATTAAGCTCTGGCTCAAGGAAGATCAGGTACTCAAGTACCGCTTGGTGAGTGAGCAGATTCTCTACGACGTGAACTTGGACGGAATCATGGAGTAAGGAAACGGCCCCGAACTGGGGCCGTTTTCTTTTTCCACACCCTAGTCATTGGACAGGAGTATACTGATACCAGAGCCGTATCGCGAAAACGCAACTTGCTCATATTTCGGGAGTCCTATATCCAGAGCGTCGGGTGAGCTTTCAGTTCTAACGACTCTCTATGCGGATACCCACGTGGCATACAAAAGTTGCCACACCAGCGAGCGGCTCTCTTGAAAGAATCCCAAGGCCTTCTTGGGATTTTCTCATGCTAAGATTTTTCTATCATGCGTCGCGTGTGGCTTTTTGGAGCATTCATCATGTCTGCAGTACTTGCAGTCTTGCAGCACGTTGCCGTTGAAAACTATCTGTACTGGGAGTATCCATGGTTTGACGTGCCGATGCACTTTCTGGGCGGCGTAGCGATTGCGTCCTTTTTGGTAGCGCTTTCGCCGAAGTTTCGTCCGCGCGCGTTTATCGTGCTATTTACGCTACTCATGATCGCGTGGGAGGTGTTTGAGTACATGTTCGGTATACCGCGGGAAGCTAATTACCTCTTTGATACGATGCTCGACTTCCTGATGGATGCGTTCGGTGCTGTCTTGGTGTACGTAATCGCTCGCTTTACCCTATGGCGCTCCGTCTAACCACGCACGGGGGCGCGGACACCGTGACCGGGTCCAATTTCCTTATTGAGGGAGCGAAGGGAAAGATTCTCGTAGACTGCGGCATTGAGCAGGGTAGGGACTACTCGGAGCGCGAGGCGTACGCGCCATTTCCGTATGACGTGAGTAGTATTGATGCGCTCGTGATTACGCACGCGCACCTGGATCACGTGGGGCGCGCCCCCAAACTCATGAAAGAGGGATTCCGGGGCAAGGCGTACATGACTGCGCCGACGCGTGACCTTATGGAAGCTATTTTGCATGATAGCGCCGATATTCTTGCGATGAACGCCAGAGACCATGGCATGCCACCCTTGTACGACCAGAAAGACGTACAAGCGCTTATGGCGCACGTAGTTGTGATTCCGTACCACAAAGAAGTCTCGGTTGCTCCGGGGCTCTCGATCTATCTACGCGATACGGGCCACATTCTGGGGTCTGCGAGCGTGCGAGTGAAAGATGAGGAGGGTGTAGCGCTTGCGATCACGGGAGACATCGGGAATTCGCCAGCTCCCTTGCTCCCGGACGCAGAGCCGATTACGGATGCCCAGGTGGTTCTCCTGGAGAGTGTGTATGGAGATCGTGCGAATCCAGAGAAAGAACATCGTATTGAGAAGCTGCAGGAAGTGCTTGCAGCTGCTGTAAAGCGTGGGGGCGCGATTCTCATCCCGTCGTTCTCTATCGAGCGCACGCAGCTCATGCTCTACGAGATTTCGCATTTGTTTGCGTCAGGCAAGGTGCCTGAAGTACCGGTATTCCTGGATTCTCCGCTTGCAATCACGGTTACCGATATCTACCGCAGGTGGGGTAGGGAATATTTCAAGCATGAGGTGCAGGACGAGCTCGCCGGCAAGCGCGACCTGTTCTCGTTTCCGTTTTTGGAGGCCACACGCTCGCGCGAAGAATCTATGAGCATTGCAAACGAACCCAACCCGAAGATCATCATCGCGGGGGCGGGCATGAGCCATGGCGGCCGTATTGGGCGCTGGGAGAAGAAGTATCTGCCTGACGCAAGCACGACCCTGATCATGGTCGGATATCAGGCTCCAGGGTCTCCAGGCCGCATTCTCCAAGACGGCGGGAAGCGCGTACGCATAGATGGCAGCGAAGTGCGCGTCAAGGCGAAGATTGAAGTGCTGCACGGCTGGAGCGGGCACGCTGATCGTGATCGCTTGCTCCAGTACGCAGGGGAGTGCGAGGGCGTAAAGACCTTCGTTGTCGGTATCGGAGAGCCGAGTTCGGCGCGCTTTTTGGCGCAGCGCATACACGAGTTCTTGGGAAAGAAGGCCATCGTGCCAGTACAGGGAGAGAGTTTTGAGATAACGAAAGCGGGCGTGGTGCGGAAGGAGTTTAGAGCGTGATAGCCTACATACTATGGGATTAAAGACAATCGCGCGGCACGCATTTGAGATTGAAAGCACGAAGCTGTACTACGCGGCGAACACGCTTGTCTCGCTTGTGATTGTCGCCTCGGTGCTGACCGTCATTCTTGAGACGGTTCCCGAGCTTTCCGAGCAGTATCATGCGATCTTCTTCGGACTTGAGCTCGCTTTCTTTACGTTCTTCGTTATCGAATACGTACTGCGCATCTATGCGGCCCGCAATAAGCGCGACTACGTACTGAGTCCGATGGGTATTCTGGATTTCCTGTGCTTGCTCCCGGGTCTCGCGCTCCTCGGGCCGCCGCTCTCGCATGTGGCTGTCTTCTGGGTCTTCCGCTTGCTCCGCATTTTGCGCCTTCTACGTACTATTCGTTTGGTGCGATTCGTGGCGCCGACCAAGCGCATGCGGGAGCGAATCGGTCGTGCGTTTTCAAACGTTAACTGGTTGAACGTCGAGATCTACCTCTTTGCGTTTATTCTCGTCATCACGTTCTCCGCAACCTTGATGTATTTCATCGAGGGCGACTTGCCGGGAACGCATTTTCCGACCATACCTGACGCGATGTGGTGGTCTATCGTCACCATTACAACGGTCGGATACGGTGACTTGGTGCCGCAGACCGTGCTTGGAAAGCTCATTGCCTCAGGCACCATGCTCTCCGGGCTCGCGCTTTTTGCGCTTATGCTTGTGGTGGTAGGGGATGTCATGCAGAAGCTGCTGTTTGGTACGAGAGTGCGCTAAGAAAAAAGCCCCTCTGCGGGGCTTGTTTCTTATCCAACCTTCTTTGCGATGCGAGCGAAGACTTCTGGGTGTTCGCTTGCGAATGTTGCAAGGACCTTGCGGTCGAGCACGATGCCTTCTTTCTTCAGCTGTGCGATGAACGTGCTGTAAGACTTGAGGCCGTTCTCGCGGACTGCCGCGTTCAGGCGGACGATCCAGAGCTGGCGGAAGTCGTTCTTCTTATCGCGGCGGTGCGCAAAGGCGTTCTTGCCGGCATGCACAAGCGACTCCTTTGCCTGACGCTCTTTAGTTGAGCGGCCGTGGCGGTAACCCTTGGCGCGCTTCAATACATTGCGGCGGCGCTTTGCTGAAATGACTCCTCCTTTGACGCGTGGCATACGAAAATAATTAGGGGATTAAGTGCCGGGGAAGAAACGGCGGGTAAGGCGCTTGCCGAGCTGGAGAGAAACCGCGCGGCGCTTCACGCCCTTGGTGCGGCCGCGCTCCTTGCCGTTGAAGTGGTTCTGGCCGCTCTTGCGCGCGATAAGCTTGCCCGTCTTAGTGACGCGTACACGCTTTGAGAATGACTTGTTAGTTTTCATCGGTTTGGGTTGGTTTCTTTCCTGCGCTCGGGTCTCGCTCAATCACGCCCGCAAAGCCCTTAGGAGACCTTGTGACCGGCTCAGCGATACGGTACGCGTAGGGAATGAGGAGCAGGAACTTCTCGAGCCTGGTCTTGAGGAAAGCCTCATCCATGCCCTTGTAGCGTCCTTTGAGGAAGAGCTCGGCACGCACCCGATGGCCCTCAGAGAGCCATTCGGCTGCCTTTTTGGCCTTCAGGCGCATGTCGTTCTCACCGGTGCCGACCTTGATCTGGACCTCCTTGGTTTCAGACACTTTAGCCTTGGCACGGGCTGCACGCTCCTTTTTGCTTCGCTCGTACTCGAATTTACCATAATCAGCCACCTTCGCAACCGGGGGGACCGCGTTCGGGCTGATTTCAATGAGATCGAGGCCCTTCTCCTGGGCTGCTTTGAGGGCCTCCTCAAATGAAAGGAGACCGAGGTTTTCACCCTCGGGGCCGATAACGCGGAGCTCTGCTGAGCGGATCTCGCGGTTGATTCGAATCTTCTCTTCGTACGCCACAGTAAGTAGAAGGTGACTATACCACGCAAATAGGGCTTAGACAAAGAGAAACAGCCGCAGATGCGGCTGTTTCCCGTAGGTAAGGGTTATTGCGGGGTAGGAGGGGTAGTGCTTGCCTCGTTGACGTCCTCGCTGAACTCCTGAAGTACTTCAGAGAGCTCCTCAAGCGCGTCCTGACACTCGGCTTCATTTGCCTCAGGTCCCTGGCACTTCTTCTCGACTTCAGCGCGCATGTCGATGATCGAGGTGCGGCCTTCCTCAAGTACGTTGCCCAGGTCCTTGGTGTTGGCGTCGTTCCACATCATGAACAACATGATGACTACAACGATCGCCAAGATTCCTGCAATAATCCAACCAGTCTTAGAATTTCCGTTCATAGGTAAGGTTACTTAATAAACCTATAATAGGTTGTACTCCTTGCTTCATGAAGTGCATGTGAAGAGCTTGTGGTGGTGCTATTCTCGTACTACATGGATGTAGCAGTACATGGCCTCGTCTTTCTGGCGTCACTAGGGATAATTTGGTTTTTCGCCGATGTGCTTGTTAATGCTGTCGGACGCATTTCCCGACGCTACTGCAAGAGTGGGTTTTTGACTGCATTCTTTGTACTTGGTTTTCTTACTTCGATAAGCGAGCTTTCCGTTGCTGCAAACTCGGTGCTCTCGAGCGTGCAGGGAATATCGGCCGGCAATCTAGTCGGAGCATCGTTCGTCCTACTGTTATGCATCATTCCGCTGCTTGCAGTAATCGGCAAAGGGTTTCGCCTGAATGAGGCGGTTTCCGGAAAGGTGCTCGCAATGATCCTCATAGCTGCTGCGCTTCCCGCTCTCTTAATGCTCGATGGATCAGTAACTCGTACTGAAGGATTTCTATCCTTGCTTGCGTATGGAACCGTTGCTTTTGCGCTTTATCGTCGCCGGCAGCCCATCAATGCTTGTGATCCTGATGTGGAAACAGATGTGTTTGGAAGGATGCGAGCTACTGCCGGGGATGTAATCCGTATTCTTGTAGGCGCCGTCGCAGTGTTTCTTGCTGCGCATTTTTTGGTAACCGAGGCGGCGTACTTCGCTGCAATCGTTTCTGTGCCAGATTCTTTAATAGGGCTTTTGATGCTTTCGCTTGGCACCAATGTGCCTGAGATTGTGATTGCAGTTCGGGCTGTCGCACGCGGCAGATCTGACATTGCCTTTGGTGACTATCTTGGCTCTGCGGTCATGAATACTTTTATTTTTGGCATGTTAGCAAGCGTGTCAGGTTTCTTTGCTGTCGAAGCGTCTGAATTTGTCATAACCGCAGCTCTTATGGCTACCGGTCTGTTTCTTCTCTTTTTGTTCAGCACATCCCGTAACATGCTATCGCGCGGGGAAGGAGCCTTTCTGCTTCTCTTTTATGTCGCCTTCGTGGTCTTGCAGGTGTGGAGCATGCTACGTCTTGCAGATTTCTAGAAACCACGCTCACTTACTCTTCACGCCCTACGGGCTATGGTATGTACTGTTGCTTATGCGACACCATTACCAACCAGTAACGCTACAGTCCATATGAAGAAACTTCTCGCGCTGTCGTTGCTTGGAGTATTTGGGTTACCGCTCATCTCTTCTGCAGCGACGTACCATTATGTAGACGTAACAGGCACGGTGCAGAGTGTTGAGGCTTCCTCGGCAGCGCACGCACTCGCGTACGTAACGTCCTTGCCGACCACGATACATACCGGCGTGGCACTTGACCTCGGTGTGCTAGACGCAGGCGATGACCATAGCAACCTCTATCAGTACCGAACCACCTACGGAACGAATGCGGTAGTGCGTGCAGCAACACTTGATGCTGCGTACCTACTTGCAACTGACCGTGCAGCAGATAGCGGATTCATGCTACTAGACTAGAGTAGGGCCACATAACGGAAAGCAGAAAACCGCCGGAAGGGCGGTTTTCTGTTGATCTTTAGTGGAGGTGGGGAGAATTGAACTCCCGTCCGAATCCGTTTTTGAAAGCGAGTCTACGACGCATAGTCCCTGTTAGACGCTAGGGTAGGGTGCGAGGAACCGGGACGAAACCACTCCTACCTGATCCCAGTTGTTTAAGTCAGCTGCTCGGGAGCGCAGCGACCGATCTCATAGATTATTCCGCCTTATACCGCTGCTATGAGCCCCAGCGATAGAAGACGTCCCGAAGGCAGAAGCGCTTATGCGCGTGCGTACGAGAACGCGAAGTCGTTCATACTAAAGTATGGAGACTTCACGCTTGCGAAAGTATTCTTTGCAAGTTTGGTGCATGCGTTTCTAAGGCGGTCAGCATGCTTCCGCCGCGTCGCACGTCTTTCAAAGAGCAGACCGTCAAAGCCAGTCACCCCCAGAAAGAAGACGAGTGAGCACTCATCTGCTTACGGGGAGCTACTTGCGAGTCTTTTGCTTCATCACCCGGTCCATGTCGCGCTTAGCGTCCTTGGTTTTCAGGTCCTCACGCTTATCTACTTTACCTTTTCCGCGGACAATCGCGACACGCACCTTGATGTACTTATCATTATACACCTCAAAAGGCACAATTGTCAATCCCTTCTTGGATTCTGCATCTGCAATCTGGGCAATCTGGTCTTTCTTCAAAAGCAGCTTGCGGGTGCGCTCCGGGTCATAGTCTTCGGGAGCGTTTTTGACCTGGTGCGGCGGGATCGTCATGTTCACAAGATATGCCTCGCCCCCGCGCACCAGTACGCGTGCGCCTTCAAGAGATCCGAGCTTATTGCGAAGCGATTTCGCCTCGGTGCCCAAAAGCTCAATGCCTGCAGAGAAGGATTCCACCTCCGCAAAGCGCAGCTTGGTCTTTTTATTGTCCAATAACAGCATTCGCTCATTTTCATACAGAACGGGCGTGCTGTATAGTGCTCCTATCTATGGCAACACCAACCAAGCAGCCGAAGAAGCCTTCGGCAGGTAAGAATAAGAAAGGAAAGAAGGGCGCGTCGGACATGCTCCCCGGCCGCGGCATGGGTGGCAACCTACTGTCTGCGGTGCTCATCTTCCTCGCGCTGATGAGCATCTACACCTTCATCATCAAGGAAGGGCAGAAGCCTGAAGATATTGCGCTCTCGCAGGTTGCAGGCGACGTGCGCGCGGGACTCGTGACTGGCATTGAGGTGTCTGGGGACGACCTTACGCTTACGTATGTTGATGGCGCTGAAAAGAAGTCGATGAAAGACCCAGACGCAGCGCTTCCTGAAACGCTTGCAGCCTATGGCGTAACTCCCGAGGAGCTTGCGAAGACGGCGATCACGATCAAGGGCAGGAGCGGATTCCAGTTCTGGTTCGCTACTCTCGCTCCTATTCTTGTACCCATTCTGTTCCTCGGCATCCTGTTCTTCTTCCTTGCGCGCCAGGTGCGCGGCGCTGGCATGCAGGCGTTTACGTTCGGGCAGTCCAAGGCCCGCATGATTGATCCCAAGGACACGGCACAGCGTGTGCTGTTTGCAGACGTTGCAGGCGCCAAGGAAGCAAAGGTAGAACTCATGGAAATTGTCGACTTCCTCAAAAACCCCAAGAAGTTCTTGGATATCGGCGCACGCATTCCAAAGGGCATCATCTTGATGGGCGCACCGGGAACCGGTAAGACCTTGCTTGCGCGCGCTGTTGCAGGCGAGGCAGGCGTGCCGTTCTTCTCCATTTCAGGGTCTGAGTTCGTGGAAATGTTCGTAGGAGTCGGAGCGTCTCGCGTGCGCGACCTGTTCCAGATGGCAAAGCGCACCGCGCCTTCCATCATCTTCGTGGATGAAATTGATGCCGTAGGACGCGTACGCGGCACCGGCATTGGTGGCGGTAACGATGAGCGCGAGCAGACACTCAACCAGATCCTCGTTGAGATGGACGGCTTTGATCCGACCGAGAAGGTGATCGTGATGGCTGCAACTAACCGTCCTGACGTCTTGGACCCCGCGCTCCTTCGTCCGGGACGTTTTGACCGCCGCGTCACCATCGACTTGCCGGACCGCAAGGATCGCGAAGAGATTCTCGGTATCCACGCGCGCAAGAAGCCGCTTGGCGCAGACGTGAACTTGGCTGTCATTGCTGAGCGCACACCAGGCTTCTCAGGTGCAGAGCTCTACTCGCTTATGAACGAGGGTGCGATTCTCGCTGCACGCGAAGACCGTAAAGAGGTGACGCAGTACGACCTTATCCGTTCTATTGAGAAAGTGATGCTCGGTCCTGAGCGCAAGAGCCATTTGCTCTCGAAGAAGGAGAAGCGTCTCACTGCGTACCACGAGGGAGGCCATGCGCTTGTAGCGTCGGTCCTTCCTGATGCGGACCCAGTGCACAAGATTTCGATCATCAGCCGCGGACGTGCAGGAGGCTACACGCTCTCGCTTCCGTTTGAAGACCGCAAGATGCAGTCGAAGAAAGAATTCTTAGACGACATTGCCACCACGCTTGGCGGCTATGTTGCAGAAGAGCTGGTGTACGGCGACATCACGACGGGCCCTTCAAACGACCTCTCGGTCTTGACCGCGCTTGCGCGCAACATGGTGTCTCGCTGGGGCATGTCAGACACGTTGGGTCCGGTGGCATTTGTGAATGACCGCAATCCGGAAGAGTCACATGTTTCTCCTGAGGTGGCGGCAAAGATTGACGCGGAAGTATCAAAGATCATCGCTGAGGCTCGCGAGCGCGCGAAGCAAGTGCTCATCACGCACCGCGCTGCGCTGGATGCGATCGCAAACAAGCTTGTCGAAGTGGAGACGATTGAGCGCGAAGACTTCGAGAAGCTCCTCATTGCAAACGGCATCACGCCTAAAAAGAAAGAAGAGCACGAGGAGGGACTCGTCATCACTGATTAAAGAAGAAGCCGCCGGGAATACCGGCGGCTTTGAGTTTCACTCTTGCAGTTTCCCGTTGTTGAACAGGTGGCGGACGAATCCGCCGCAGATCGGGAGCGCGTTTGCCGACTGCTTGAAGTACCATGCGCGCTGGTTGGTATCTAGCTCGAACGGCAGAACGCCGTTGCGAGGAAGATGGCCCATGATGATCGCATGTTCGGGTAGCTCCTTCGCGAACTCGTTGGTGAACGGTTCTACGAAGACGCTGTTCCCGGTAGAGTCAAACGCGCGCGTCACGTACACGATGTCCACCTCTTTAAGCGAAGGAAGGCGAGACGGATAGATGTCGATCGGCGTGGTGCCGAGCGCCTTGAGAACATCGTCTTGCGGCTCATGATACGGAGTCGGCCCATAGAAGCCAATCCGTTCAAGTTCGAGTCCGAGCGTCGGGCCGTGAGTAGCAAGAAGCTTCACGGTGGAGCGAACCGCACGATGTGTGCGGTTGTTTCCCCAGCACAGAACATTCAGCTTCTCCCGTTCTTTTGGGATTCGCAGAGGCTCTCTGCCATGGTCTTGTCTGGCCTGCCAGATCGTGTAGAGGTCGGTAAATGCCTGTATCGGATGTTCATGCTCTCCGTCGCCAGCATTGATGATCGGCACACGCGAGTGTTGCGCAATCTCTTTCATCAACGTTGCTGAGGGATGCCGGAGCACGATGCAGTGACATTTGCCGTACAGGCTGTAAATGAAGTCGCGAATGTAGTCTTCGCCCTGCGCGAGCAGGCGCTGCGGGTTCGGCTTGATAACCTCGCCGCCTGCGAACTTGATTGCAGCCTCGAACGCGGTCTCGGTGTTCGCTGAATCTTCGAAGAAGATCAGCGCCACCATCACGCCTTCAAGATCCTTGGTGAATCGTTTGCCCACTTGTTTGGGCGACTTGAAGATGCGCAACAGATTCTCTGGCGAGACGTCTGTTGCTTCCAAGATATGCTGTACCATCGTCTTCTCCCCGGGGTTGTAAAAGGACGACTGCCGTCACTGTAGAGCAGGGGGAGGAGAAAAGCAAAAAGCCGCAACCCTAAGGTCGCGGCTTTCCGAAGTTACTGCACCTCGTAGGGGACCAAGAATCCCGGGACGCCGTAGCCAAGCGGCTCGATCACGTCTTTGAGTTCTGGAACCGGAACTGGTTCAGGAATTCCGTTGTCGGTCCGTCTGATCGTAATCGTATCGGTCGGCATCGGGAGATTCCACCACCTCGGGCCATTCACTGACATGAACAGCTCGAAGCGTCCGTCGAGAGCCTTGGCCCGCTCGAACGCCATCGTATAGAGGGCGATTGCGTGTGGAAGCCAGCATCCGTGCGAAGCTTCGCCCAAGGGGCGATGTTTCGTCTCGGATGGATGCGGAGCCGTGTCGTCGCCGGCGATGGCGTGCTGATCGCCTGAGGTAATGAACTCAAGCACTGCCGCGCGATCTTCCGGTGTCTTCACGATCGGCATGCATTGCAGGTTAGTGCCGTGCTCGCCGAAGTCGTCCGCAATAAAGAGCGAGTGTTGCGGCGTGACCGTTGCAACGGTCAAGACGGGATCCTCACTCTTTACCCACTGAACGCCCCGCTTCGTACTGATGTGTTCGAAGCAGATTCGCAGCTTTGGGTACGTATCCCGAAGCCACGGTAGCGTGTGCTCGACCATGTAGTCTTCGCGCAGCGCAGGCGGAATCGTGCGGCCGTCTTTGTCGATGACCGTCTCGAAATGCCCGAGCAGCGGTACGTCGTTGACCTCCATTGCGCGCAACAATTCGTGCGCTTCATGGAGTGGCGGACCAAGACCTGAACCGGTCGTGCCTTTGACCGACGTCTCGAACGGATAGTATTTCACTGCCCGTACGATGTCTGACTTCGCGATGTCTTCGATCACGTTTGGCGTAAGCTCCGAGGTGAGGTAGAGCGTCATCAGAAGTTGCCCCACGTGCGTGAGGTTCTCTTCGTCGACGATCTGACGGAGCCTGCTGTGATAGAGCAGAGCATCGTCCATCGTGAGGATTGGTCCGGTGTTGGGCATGACGAGCGTGTGCAGCGTGTGCCGGAGCACATGCTTCGTGACCGCTCGCATCATCTCGTCCTGGCGCAAGTGTGCGTGCAGGTTCGACGGACGGCGGATTGTCACCGAGGTGACGCCCCGTTCGTCTTTCATCACTTCCATGGATCTCTCCTGTGAAAGGGCTACTACTACCCGGGATCGAGCCTAGCAGGGGAGAGGACAAAAAGAAAGCGACCGGCCCTTGTAGACCGGTCGCTCATGACCTAGGTAAGATATCAGACAGATTCCTGCATGATCTGCGAGAAGATCTTCGCCTGTTCGCCCACGCGCCGTTCGCCGAACGCGGTGCCGATCTGGATGCCTGCAGCACCCGCGTTCAGCATTGCGTTGAAATCTTTGCCGCTGGAAATACCACCGACTCCGATGACCGGCATAGTGACGCCAAGTTCTTGGAACAGAGATACAAACTGCGACACTTGCCCGAGGGCGATGTGCCGCAGGGCAGTGCCGCCCACGCCGCCGAACTTCGGATCAATGACGCGCTGACCTTTCTCGAAAGCAATGCCATTCGGGAAGGTATTGCAGGTCACGATTCTCGATACGACGCCAAGCTTGCGAATCACGAGTCCGACTTCCCGCAGGAGCGCCGGATCGCTGTAAGGCGAAAGCTTTACACTCATCTCCGCATCCTGTCCTTGGATTTGGCTCCAGACAGCGCGGATGATGGTTGCGACAAGTTCCGGTGAGAACGACGCAATGCTTTTCTGACCTTCCTCGCCCCACACATTCGGACAACCGAGGTTGACCTCGATGCGATGCGCGTAGGCGTGGACGATGCGGGCAAGCCGCCCGTACTCCTCGGGGCTGTCGCCTGCGATAGAGACGTTGAGCAGTTTATCCTTCTCGTTCGCGCGCTCGAACAGTTGCGCAAGCGTTGCGGCGAGAGCGTGACTTCCCGAGTTGGGAAGTCCGAGTGCGTTCACGCTCGTGCCATCGCGTTCCGAACACCAGTAGGTCGTGCCGGGGTTTCCGTCGCGCTTTGTGAGCGTAAAGGAACCTACCGTGATCACGTTCGTGATCGGGCAGGAAAGCAGATCGTTGAAGACCGGGCCGGGGCCTTTGCAGAACCCGGCGGAATTGCCGATATCTAAAGAACTATAGTCGTGCATCAGTACCTCCTTATTGGCTGGTTGACGCTTGCGGCACACTAGCATAGCTACCTACCGTGTCCACCCGCTTGGACTCGAACCAAGGACCGCCGAGGTATAAGCTCGGAGCTCTAACCAGCTGAGCTACGGGTGGTATACGGGCACTTTAGCGCGGAAAGATATCAGTGAGAAGGTCGGAGGCGTAGAAGTCCGTGGCAAGCCTGCCAAAGCTATAGGTGGTGCCAGCGATTTCAATAGCTGCGCCTCCAACGAGGGGAGCGGCTTTCGGCACGGAGCGCGCAAACCCAATGTTGTACAAGGTTGAAAGCACGCCCACATTGCTATCAATAGGGAAGCCAGCAGCGCGCCACTGCGCTTCAATCTGCTTGAGGTAGAGGCCTGCGTACAGGTAGCTGTAGTAGTGGTCGTGCTGATCCGTCATGCGCGTGAAGCGCTCGGACTTGGCATCTGTCGTGGTGAAGCGGAGCAGATCTGCATACTGGTCTCCCGGATAAAACGCAGAGGCAGGGTTAGTGAGGTTCGCTTCCACCTGTAGCGCGGTCTCTTCCTTCATACCCATCACGCCCCAGGAGAACTGAGTCTGAGGGCCAAGGATTTTTAAGGGATAGAAGAACTGCTTGTATGCTTCGCGCTCGGTAAAGAAAAGACGCAGCTGCTCGGCAACCAGATTAGCTACGATGAGGCGAGGAGAGACGCCAGCATCTGCTGCAGCGCGCTTAATGACTTCTTCGTCGCGGCGTATGGCGTTCTCAAGGACCTGCCACTCCTCGCTCTGTTGCCACGGGCCTTCGTAGGAGCTTTGGTGCACTGCAGCGCCCAGGAAGTGCTCCCGCTGCATGTCGATGATGCCCGGCTCGTTGGTGAGTCCGAGGCGCACGGCAAGATAGCCGGCTACGAGGAAAAACCCAATTGCCGCAAATATATAGAGAAGAATCGTAAAGAGCTTCTTAAACATGTTCTCCCGAGTATGCCTGCACTTCCAGGAGTGTGCAAATTATTCGCCGTAGAGCGCTTCCGTAATCCGGGCAACGCGTTCCTGTAGTAGGGGATGGTCGGTCAGTTCTGGGTCCGCTTTGATGATTTTCGCAGCCGCTTCCTTGGCAGCTTCTACCATTTTCAGGTTCTTGATCGCCTCCATGGCGATGTCGGAGACACCCCACTGGCGCGCGCCATACAGTTCTCCGGTGCCGCGAAGCGCCAGGTCGTGCTCAGCAAGCTCAAAGCCGTCTGCGGCGGTCGTGAGCGCCTTCAAGCGCGCGATGGTTGCGTCTCCCTTGGAATCAGACTGCAGGAAGCAGTAGGCCTGGTGCGTGGAGCGCACGACGCGACCTCGAAGCTGATGCAGCTGAGCCAGTCCAAAGCGCTCAGCGCCTTCAATCAGGATTACCGTTGCGTTCGGGACATTCACGCCCACTTCTACGACGGAGGTGGCAACAAGAATGTGCGTCTCACCCGAGGAGAAGCGCCGCATCTCTTCTTCTTTTTCAGACGGGGTCATCTTGCTGTGTAAGAGACCTACTTCGTACTCCTTGAACTCTCCCTCGGCCAAGCGATCTCGTTCTGCTTTTGCAGACTTTGCTTGCACTGCAAACTCTTTTGAAGGATCTGGCTCGTCGATGCGGGGACAGATGACGTAGCACTGGCGTCCTGCTTTCAGCTCCGTGTGCATGCGCTCATAGGCGTTCTTGCGCGTCGCTTCCGTCACAACTTCGGTAATGACTTTCTTGCGCCCCGCTGGCATCTCATCAAGCACGGTGAGGTCTAGGTCGCCGTAGATGGTGAGCGCGAGCGTGCGGGGGATCGGGGTAGCAGTCATGGACAGAAGATGCGTCTCCTTGCCGTCTTTGCGCGCCAGGTGCTTGCGCTGCACTTTGCCGAAGCGATGCTGTTCGTCGATGATCGCAAACGCCAGGTCGCGGAACACGACGCTCTTTTGAATGAGTGCGTGCGTGCCGATTACAAGCGGTATCTCGCCGTTTGCAACCCACTTAGCAAGTTGCGCGCGCGAAATGCGCGTTGCCGACTCCTTTTCTACTTTTGATGGGAATTTGTAGCATTCCTTGCCGGTAATAAGTCCGATCGACAGGTGATGCTTGCGGAAGAATTCGATAAAGGACGCAAAGTGCTGCTTCGCAAGTATTTCAGTCGGCACCATGTAAGCAACCTGGAGGTGGCGGGACTTGCCGCCCTTGTCTCTGGCGTGCGCTACGGCGTACGCAGTAGCGGCAGCCACAGCGGTCTTGCCGGAACCCACGTCTCCTTCAACCAGCCGCATCATGGGGTGGGGGTTGGAGAAGTCGTCGAGAATGGCGTCGATCGCACGCCGCTGCGCGTTAGTCGGCGCAAAGGGAAAGTCTGCAATAAAATCCTCGACGACAGCGCGGTCTACGGTAAGCGCGGGCGCCTCTTTGTGTACGGCAAGTGCGCGCGTGCGCTGAACGGCAAGCTGGATTGAGAACACCTCCTCAAACGCAAAGCGCTTTTTTGCAGCCTGCGCATCGGTGTCTTTTTTGGGCGCATGCATCCAGACAACGGCGGTAGCTACCTTCGGAAGAGAATAAGTCTTCAATAAATCTACAGGAATGATTTCCGGCAGCTGCTCGTGTACTCCTGTGCGCAGTACGCGATCAATCGCATGTCGAAACCACATCGATGAAATGCCTTTGGTTTCCGGATACACCGCAAACAGATCAGGCTCGTCGCCGCCAAACAACGACTCGTGCGAGATGTGCGGAATCGCTTCGGCTTTCTCGACCGTCGGATTGGTCAGGTAGAGCTTGCCGGGAGTGCCTGCAACTTTGCCGGTGAGCTTCACGAGTCCCTCGCGCTCGGCAACTTTGGCCATATACGGCTGGCGAAACCACATCACCTTGATGCGGCCGCTGCCGTCTTCCAGATACGCTTCCGCAGACGGCGTGCGCGTCTTCCAGGTCTTGCGCGCCTTAGCGCCTTTCAATGTTCCGTACAGTGTTGCCGTCTCGCCGACTACGAGTCCGCTGATAGTCTTCACGCCGTCAGACGAGTCGTAGCGGTTGGGGAAGTGGTAGAGCAGATCGCGGATTGTTCTGATGCCAAGCCGCGTGAGCGCCGCCTTCTGCTCAGGCTTGAGGCGGGTGAAGTGTGTGGTAATGGGATCAGAGGGGAGCATGTGTATCCTAAGTATATAGAAATAGCGCGTACGAGGTTAGTCGTACGCGCTGTTCTTTAGTTCGGGATAAGGCTCACCCAGGTGATGATCCCCGAAATGATGCACGCCACGAAGGCATACAGCATTACCAGACAGGAAGTCCGCAGACTGCCAAATCCGCTTGCTGTGAGTATGCAGCAGGCGAAAAAGAGGGTGGCGTATCCCGGACCCTTCTGTGGCCCGAAGGCCAGGATGAGAAGCGTGAGAATAGTCGCCGCTCCTAAGAGACCATAGATCCCGTATAGCACCTGTTTTGTCATGTGCTCCTCCTGAGGATATATAAACACATTATTTATATTTTGCAACTTTCCTCAATTCTTCACACAGCTTCGTCATACTAGCGAGAGTACAAGCGTCTAATGAGTTATAACTA
>CAZTMV010000002.1:30420-33727 GCA_964615225.1 uncultured Candidatus Saccharibacteria bacterium | reverse complement strand
GCGCTTGCCGCAGAGCTTCGCAAGAACCCGCGCTTTGAGGTGACCGTTGCGCGCGACAACGTAGCCTGGCATAGCGAGCTCGCCGACTACTTCGAGGAGGAATGGAAAGGCATTCAGAAGTTCGTAAAGGATAAGAAAAAAGCAATGGAGCGCATGATCCGCAAGGGAGACGTAGAAGAGCTTGATTTTGCCGTTGGACACAATACCGCAGCAACAGATGTCGCGCTTCGCTTGTACGGCATCAACAAGTGGGCGAGCGAGGAGGGGTATGACATCGTGATCCATCCACACTTAAACGACAACGTGGGCACGCGCTTCCAGTCCGGGTTCGCAGTCTACGTGCCGGACAAGCAGTATGGGAATGCGAGCGCGTCCCGCGCGCTTGGCGAAGCGGTTGCATACGAACTGAATGTCTTCAACGCTTCGTCAACGCTACCTATTGAGAACTACGCAATTGTCGAGGACCAGGAGCTGATCGCGCTTGGCGCCTACAATACGGCAGATTTCGCCTCAATCTTGATTGAATACGCGTATATCTATGAATCCAAGATCACGCATCCGGAGGTGCGCAGCACGGTCGTGGCTGACATGGCGCACCAAACCTATCGCGGCGTGCAGGATTTCTTCAATGACCCAGTCATGGACGACAACACGCTCGCGCTTCCACATGTATGGACCGAGGCTGATTTGAAGATCGGCACAGCGAGCCCGCAGGTATATGCGCTGCAGGTAGCGCTCCATCGTCTCGGGTTCTATCCTCCGCAGGGACAGCTCTTGATCGGCTGCCCAATTTCAGGAGTTGTAGGAGAATGCACCATTGCCGCTCTGAAGGCATTCCAGGCGTCTAAGAGTCTTGAGCAGACGGGAAGCATTGGTCCGAGAACAAAGGTAGCGCTTACTGCTGCGGGACGCTAATCCACAAGCGGAGGTTCATGTTGACACACACGTGCTAGCGTTAGGCTGTTAGCCTTATTCGCTTCACTCCTTTCTCATGTTCGTATCTCGCTCGATTATTGCTTTAGTGCTCGCAGTCCTTCTCGCTGTTCCTTCGGTCTCGTCCGCACAGGGCATGACGCCGAGCGCAGCAGCTCTTCAGGCGCAGATTGCCGCGCTGCTTGCACAGATCGCTGCGCTACAAGCCGACAAGGTCCGCGATATTCCGAGCGGTGGCGGTTCGACAGTCCGTGGCTTCCCGCGCATCGCGCTTGAGTCTCCGGAAAAGGGAGACGAGTATCTGCGCACTGAAGAAATGAATATTTCCTGGTCCACTGCCGGTATTGCTCGGCAGATGGTTGTTGAAGGCGTGATCGATCTCAAGCGAAGTGGTGGGCGTTCCGGCTCGATCGGCGGAGGCTCCTTTATTAAGACAATTCCTGCGGGCAGCACGTCCGGTTCTTATGTCTGGGACTGGGGCGCTAACGATACAATTCCCGGAGACTACACCCTCAGGCTCCAGCTTCGTGAATGCAATGCGGGCGGCTGCGCTCTCGCCCCTGCAGGCCGCGCCATCGGCAAGGCAACCAAGCCTGTTGCGTTTGAGGTGAACGAGAGCGGTCATATAGACGAGGCAGAGCTTGCCGAGGAACTCGCTGCCGCGCAGGATACGCTCGAAGCTACTGCCGATGAAATCTTTGACTTGATGGAAGAGGGAACGCCTGTCGGAAGCGCTCCTGACTTGATCGGCGAAGCTGAAGAAGTGCTTGCGGATGCGGAAGATGCGTTCGACGACGAAGACTATAACGAGGTTCGCGATCTGCTCGCTGAGTTCGAAGAATTGATCGAAGAGATCAAGGACGAGGTTGGCAAGCCCGATAAGCCGGAGATCATCGAAGCTGATCTTGACGTGCTCGATCCGGACCAAGGCCAAGCGCCGTTTACGGCAGCCGTGCAGGTTGTGCTTGAGAGCGAAGCGCCTACGTGCGCCGTCTTCCCGATGGGCACGCTTGATTGGGGTAACGGCAGCACGACGCAGGTAACGTCCATGCAGCTCACCAGTTCGACACGCTCAGGACACTGCAGGCAGACCATGACTTCGATCGTTAAGCATACGTACGGCACAGCCGGCACGTATAATCTCAAATTTACGAGCAGCACAGGCGGCTTCACCGCAACGGGCAAGGTTATTGTCACAGCTCGCCGCAGTGAGGGTGTAGCGCCGTCTTGCACGCTCACCGCGTCTCCTGCAACGATTGCTGCTGGCAAATCGACTGTGCTTGGATGGACTATGAAAAACGCAAGCTACGGAATGTTGTCAGTAAGCAACGACAAGCTTGCGACGAGCGGTCGCATGACCCTCTCGCCTGCAGCTACGACCAACTACACGCTTACGGTATTTGGCCACACGGGCGGGAAGGGAGCATGTTCGGCGAAAGTGACGGTAACTCCGGTCTTGCCGCGCCCGACCGGCACGAATCCGGGCGTTACTCCTTCGGGAACGGTTCCAGTGCATACCCGTCCTGACGCCAACGGCAATAAGATACAGATAACGAATCTTGAGGCTTCGGCATACAGTGCGATTAAGTCGCAGCTCGACGAGATCGCTCGCATTCTGCAGCAGCTCGGAAACTAGCGGTGCGCTGTTCACAGCCCGCAGACCTAAAGGTCTGTGGGCTGTGTCGTTTACGGGAGTCGACCTGGTACTATAGGAATCTATGCACAAAGACGAGATCATTGCGGCGTACCGAAAAACTGGCGGACGCATCACTACCAAGGGAACCGTTGATCTTGCGAGCAAGGAAGATTTCGCGCTCTACTACACGCCGGGTGTCGGTACCGTCTCGTCGTATCTTGCTGAAAACCCTGGAGAAGCGCGCGAACTCTCCGTCAAGAAAAACAGTGTTGCTGTCGTTTCAGACGGCTCGGCAGTGCTCGGGCTCGGAAACATTGGCGCCTATGGCGCGCTGCCGGTTATGGAGGGCAAAGCGCTCATCTTCAAGCAGCTTGCAGGGATTGATGCGTGGCCGATTGTACTTAACACGCAAGATCCTGAAAAGATTATCGAGACCGTGCTTGCGATCGCGCCGTCGTTTGGAGGTATTAACCTCGAAGATATCGCTGCGCCGCAGTGCTTTGAGATCGAACGCAGACTCATCGAAGCGCTCGACATTCCCGTCATGCATGATGATCAGCACGGCACCGCGATCATTGTCCTTGCAGGCCTCATCAACGCTGCGAAAGCGGTCGGCAAAGATCTGCATTCGCTCAAGGTCGTGATTATTGGTGCAGGCGCAGCAGGTACTGCAACTGCAAAACTCCTGGTCGCAGGCGGCGTGAGTGATGTTGTGCTGGTAGATCGCACGGGCACCAT
>CAZTMV010000002.1:22644-30320 GCA_964615225.1 uncultured Candidatus Saccharibacteria bacterium | reverse complement strand
GCACTCGTTGAGAACCCGACCAAAGATAAGATCGTAGTGGATGTGTTGGATCCGCGCGTGGTGCCAACCATCGCTGCTTCTATTCACTAGCCGCGCCTGCGGTACTCGTTTACCACATTGTGTGCGAGCCGGGTCGGCTCGGGTATACGGTGCTTGCGTATGCAGGCGCGCACAATGCGCATTGCGTCCTCAAGCTGTATGCGATGGCCCGGAGACACAAACACTGGCTTCACGTTCTGCTTGGTACGAAGCGCTGCGCCAATAACTTCATTCTTGTCATGCAGAGGGCTTGCAGCGCCTACTTCGTTTGCAGGTTCGTCATATTCGCCAACGAGTACGTTTTTTGATACACCGATGGTCGGCACATCAAGTACGAGTCCTAAGTGCGAGGCGATTCCGAGGCGCCTTGGATGCGCAATCCCTACACCGTCAACGACAAGCACCTCCGGCTTCACTGCAAGCTGCTCCCATGCCGCAAGCAGCATAGGTATTTCGCGAAATGAAAGGAGACCAGGAATGTACGGGAAGGGGATGGGTCCTTTGACGACCGAGTGCGCTTCTAGTGAAAGGTTTGCATAGGAGAGCGTCACGAATCCCGCATATCCTTCGGTTGCAAATAAATTCATAGACACATCGCAGCCGCCAACCAAGCGCGGCTGGTCAAAGTAGGGAGTGAGCAGCACCTGATGACGCAAGCGCTCTTGGATAGTTGCAGCCTCCTTCGGGGTAACGTTCCATTCGCTCATTGCTAGACCCTAGCGGGCGCTAGATGAGCAAGAGGTGAATCGCTAGCGCGATCGCTTCTTGAGAATGCCGCGAATAGACGGACTCAGCTTCTTGTCGGTGCGGTGTATGCAGCCCATCCAGCAGCACGGGCGTCGTTTTCCTTCTTTCAGTTCTGCGCGCAGACGCTTGAGGTGCTCAGCTCTCGTCTCCGCTTTCTTAACGCTGATGGTCCAGCAGATCCATTCATTGCGCGAAAGCGGCGTCAGGCTCTCCCACGCAGTCCGTGCTTTCGCATCTGCAGCAAGCATCTTCTTGATGTCTTGGGGAAGGGTATGGGCGACACCGCCTGAAATAGACATACCTCTATAGTACTCGAAAGGGGCGGAGACGCAGGGATTCGAACCCTGGAGAGCTTTTACACCCTACCTCGTTAGCAGTGAGGCGCTTTCGACCACTCAGCCACGTCTCCGTAAAAGCCACTATATGTCAGGAACGGCTTCTGCTCAAATCAGTGGGCGAGCGCGATCGACACGGTATCGGGAGGTAGTACGCTGCGGACTGCTGAGAGCGTCGCACCGGTCGTAGCAACATCATCTATAAGAAGGTACGTCGCATCCGTAAGCTCGGTTGCTGCAAAGGCATCAACAAGATTCGTAAGGCGCCTCGCTCGCTCAAGCGAGGTTTGTGGCAGGGTGTTTCGTGTGCGTATCACGCCTGCCGCAAGCGGAAGTCCGAGTATTGCTGCCGCAGCTACTGCAATTTCCTCTACTTGGTTATATTCGCGCTCGCGCAGGCGCTCGTTAGCGAGCGGCACTGGCTGCAGGACGTAGCGCGTGCTTCCTATGAGAGCCGCGTCTGCCAGATATTCCTGTATATATTCGGCAAGCACGCGTCCGAGCATAGTCCAAGCCGTTTTATTCGCGCGGAACTTCGCTTCCCTAATAAACGCTTGCACAACTTTGTTGCGATAGGGCAAGAGTGCAATCGTCCCGTCTGGTAGGGTCACCGGAGAGACAAGCGCAGCGAGTTCGTCATAGGAAGTAGTTCGAACGATAACCTCACTGTTTCGTGGGGGAAACAGCAGATCAAGAAGCGTTCTTAACCAGTCCGACATTCCTGCATGATACAATTTTTGCAAATGGCATTTCTCGACAAGCTCTTCGGGAAGAAAAAGGTCGGCAGCGTGGTCGGCATCGATGTCGGTTCTTCTTCGCTGAAGGTAGTGCAGTTGCGCCGCGAGGGCGGTACCGCAGTCCTTGAAACCTACGGCGAAATTGCGCTGGGGCCCTACGCTGGCGCTGAGGTGGGACAGGCAACGAATCTGCCTGCAGAGCAGGTGGCGCAGACGCTGACCGACTTGCTGCGCGAGTCCAATGTGACCACGAAGAATGCTGGCGTGTCTATTCCATTCTCTCGCTCGCTGCTGACGCTTGTAGAACTCCCGCGCCGCGACAATCCTGAAGAGCAGAAGACGATTATTTCGCTTGAAGCAAGAAAGTACATCCCGATTCCTATTTCTGAAGTGCAGCTCGACTGGTTCATTGTTCCGGAAGCCGTCTCAGAAGGGCAGCCGCTGCCGCAGAAAGTAAAGGTACTTCTGGTTGCCGTTAATAATGATGAGCTCACACGTCTTTCTAAGGTAGTAGAAATCGCAGGGCTTGCCGCATCCTTCTACGAGATCGAGATCTTCAGCACCATCCGCTCCGTCGTGGACGAGCCGGTGAAGCCGGTCATGATCCTTGATATCGGCGCCTCTGCAACCAAGGTATACATAGTCGAGCGTGGCATTGTTGCAGTCTCGCATAACATACGCCAGGGCGGTCAGGATGTAACCCGCACGATTTCAAGCGCGCATGGATTTGAGATCGCGCAAGCAGAGGAGTACAAGAAAACGCACGGATTTGGCAACGGCGACTCGCCCTACAAGCGCGAAACAATTGAATTGGTGTTCTCCCGTATTTTTGAAGAAGCGCGCCGCGCACTCACGAAGTTCGAGACGGCGAACCAGCGTTCGGTTGCAGCCATTGTCCTCACAGGCGGCGGGGGAGTGACCAAGGAGCTTGCAGCCTATGCCCAGTCCTTCTTCTCCATTGATGTGCGTGTTGCTGATCCGTTCGGGAAAACAGCGGCCCCGGCCTTCATGCGCCCGGTACTTTCTGAAATCGGCCCGGAGTTTGCGGTAGCGGTCGGAGTAGCTCTTCGCAAGCTTGAGGAGCTTGGCTAGCTGCTTGTGTATAAAGGAGTGTGCTTGGAGCGTATTCGCTCTATACTAAGAACATAATGGCTCCTTCTCCGACTATTCCAACGTCGTTCGTCCCGAAGCAACCAGTGAAGCCTGGCGTGCGCTACAGCAGCAACGGCGGCAATCCGTTCATGATGATTGCGGTCGCCCTTCTCGTGCTCGCACTTGCAGGCGCTGGCGCAGTGTTCGGCTACCAGCGCTACCTGGAGGGCGTTCGAAACAGCAAGCAGGTTGAAGTGCAGACAGTGCGCCAGAGCATTAACTCCCAGGTGGTTGAGGATTTCATCCGCACTCGCGACCGCTTTACTGCCGCGCAGGATCTGCTGAACAATCACGTCGCCGTCTCGCAGTTCTTCGATCTGCTTGAATCCTTGACCCTGCAGAGCGTGCGCTTTGACGGGCTCACCTTCAGACTTGCAGAGGATCGTTCTGCAGAACTTGAGATGCAGGGCGTTGCGCGTAGCTTCAACGCGCTTGCGGCAGAGTCTTCAGCGTTTGCGTCCGAGAAGCGCATTAAGCGTGCGATCTTCTCTGATATCCGCGTCGATCCGGTGACACGCACCGTATCCTTCTCGCTTTCAGCTGCGCTTGATCCAGCGCTTCTGGTGATTGCGCCTGAGAGCGCACCAGCTCCGATCGCAGCACCAGTCGTGCCTGCCGCAACGACGACTGCTCCGCGCGCAACAACGTCCCCTGCAACGTCAACACCGCCAGCTAACCCGCTTTCACTATGATGTCCCGCATTATCCCCGTCGTGTTCATCCTGATTGCCATCGGCATTTTCTTTGGCTACATCAACCCAACCTATAGCGGGGAGGTGCGTGCTCTACAGGATGAAATCCGCAGCTATGACGCAGCACTTCGCGCGGCTGAGGCGTTCCGTGAGAAGGAGGCGCAGCTCATGCTCGAGCGCAACGGCATTTCGCAGGAAGGTCTTGCGCGCGTGGAGAGCTTCCTCCCAGATGGCGTTGATAACGTGCAGCTTATTCTCGACCTGAACGCGCTTGCGTCTCGCTCGGGCGTTGTGCTGTCTGATTTTGATATCGCAGAGAGCGCGAACGAACAGGCGCAGGGAGGTGCGCTTGAGCTTGAGTCGGAGGACGCGGTCGACTCCCTCGATCTTACCGTCTCTGCAACTGGCACGTATACGGGCTTCAAGACCTTCCTCGAGGGAGCTGAGTGGAGTTTGCGCCCCTTGGACCTGGTCTCGCTTGAGATTCAGGACTCGGCAACCGGTGTCTATACCTACCAGATGACCTTCCGCATCTACTGGCTACGCTAATACCTTATGGCTACTTCCCGCACAACCATCATTCTCGTCATCCTTGGACTGCTCGTGCTTGGCGCTGCAGCATACATGCTCTTTGGCGCGCCAAGCTCCGAGAGTGCTGTTAATCCGACGGGCGCTCCAGGCTCTGAAGCTGAGATGACTTTCCTCACGCTGACCGCGCAGATCGATCCGGTCGAGTTCGATACTGGTGTCCTCGACGATCCGCGCTTCAAGGCGCTGCGCGATATCCGCACCGCCATCGTTCCTGAAACCCCTGGTCGAGCAGATCCGTTCGGGCCCTTGGGGCAATAACCGTGCATGAACGTCCTTCCGCTTCTTGTTGAGAAGGGAATCCTCAAGGCCGGCGATGTAACGTCGGTAGAGAAAGAGGCGCGCGAAGCCGGCTCGATGGAGAAGGCGCTTGAGGCGCGCGGCATAGGAAGCGAACAGGTGCTCCAGGTGCTTTCAGAGCGTTTCAATATTCCGTACCGGATTATTCCGGACAACGCACCTATTGACCACGCGTCGCTCGCGCATTTGCCTGAGGAGTCTGCGCGCCACTACCGCCTGGTGCCCATTGCCATTCAAGATGGCGCGCTTGAGGTTGGTGTCACCGATCCCGACAATATCGATGCGCTGGATGCGCTGCAGTTCATTTCAAATGAGATCGGAATGCCGTACAAGCTGTTTATTATCAGCGACAGCGCATTCGAGCGCGTGGTGAACGAATACCAGAACCTGACCGGGGAAGTGGGCGCAGCCTTGTCCGAGCTTGAGGGCGAGACGACCGTCGATCTAGACGAGGACAAGGACGATAAAGAGCAGCCATTGACCGAAGAGCGCATCAAAGCAGACGCGCCAGTTACAAAAATCGTTGCAACTATCCTGCGTTACGCAGTAGAAGGAGCGGCGTCCGATATCCATGTTGAGCCGACGCCGGAGAAGACGCGTGTTCGCTTCCGCATGGATGGCGATCTGCATACCTCCTTGGAGCTTCCGCGCAAGGTGCACGAGTCGGTCGTCGCGCGCATTAAGATCTTGTGTCAGCTTCGGTTGGACGAGAAGCGTAAGCCGCAGGACGGCCGCTTCAGTGCAACTATTGAGGGCAGGAAGATCGACTTCCGCGTATCGACGTTCCCGACGGAGTTCGGCGAGAAGGTGGTGATGCGTATTTTGGACCGCGCAAAGTCCATGGCTGCGCTCGATACGATCGGGCTTTCTCCTGAAGATTTGACGACCATCAAAGATATTTTGCGCGCGCCCTACGGCATTATCCTCATTTCAGGACCAACCGGATCCGGTAAGTCGACAACGCTGTTTGCCATGCTTTCTGAAGTAGATCGCGAGGCCCGCAACGTGGTGTCGGTCGAAGACCCGGTCGAGTACCAGATTCCGGGCGTCGCGCAGTCGCAGGTGCGTCCTGAGATTGGCTATACGTTTGCATCAGGCTTGCGCTCGATTTTGCGCCAGGACCCCGACGTCATCATGGTGGGAGAGATCCGTGATAAAGAAACCGCGCAGCTTGCGATTCAGGCTGCCTTGACCGGCCACTTGGTGTTCTCGACGATTCACACCAATACTGCAGCTGGCGTAATTCCGCGTCTGGTCGACATGGGTGTCGATCCGTACCTGATTGCGCCAACGCTCATTGCCGCAATCGGCCAGCGCCTGGTGCGCAAGCTCTGCCCGGGAGGAGGCGAAGCAATTCCTGTTACCGAGAGCATCAGCGCGATGCTCAACAAGGAGTTTGAAGACCTGCCGCAGGAGTACCGCAAGAACCTGCCGAAGTTCGAGCAGATCTATAAGGCGCAGCCGACCCCTGACTGCCCGAATGGCACCCGCGGCCGCGTGGGAACGTTCGAGATCATGCGCATGACCAAGGAGCTGGAGCATGTGATTTTGACCGATCCGGTGGAGGAGCGCGTGTATGCTGCAGCTCGTGCACAGGGCATGCGGACCATGCGCGAGGATGCTATCATCAAAGCAGTTGCAGGAGAGATTCCGTTTGAGGAAGTGACCGCGCTTGGCGGCGCAGTCATTGAAGAAGGGGAGAGCGAGCCTGCAGCAGCATAATTTTTGTAGAACAATGGCCTACCGCATCTATCTAGTCGACGACGATCGCTTCTTGCTGGACATGTACGCGATCAAGTTCAAGACCTCGGGTCATGAGGTGACGGCGTTTCAGGGTCCTGATCTGGCGCTTGAAGCGATGCGCAAGGGCGATACGCCTGACGCGATGCTTTTGGATGTCGTGATGCCGGGCATGACAGGCTTTGAGATGCTCGAAACCATCCGCAAGGAGAATCTGTCGCCGAACACCAAGTACATCGTACTGTCTAATCAGGGGCAGGATACGGACCTGGATAAGGCAAAGGAGCTGAAAGCCGCCGGCTATATCATCAAAGCGTCTGCGATTCCGTCTGAAGTGTACGCGCAGACCATGGGCATTATCGAGAAGAAGTAGCTCATGAGCGCTGCCGTCAAAGACCGGGTGCTCGCGCTTCTCTCCACTGTCGTCGCCGAGGGCGGTTCCGACCTTCATTTGTCCGCGGGCTCGCACCCGATCATTCGCGTTTCAGGATCCTTGGTTCCGCTGGTGCGTGAGCCCGAGCTTACTCCTGCAGATACCGAAGGCATGCTGAAGGCACTGTTGCCGGACGGGCTTTTTGAGAACTTCGTCAAAGCGCAGTCGATCGACTTTTCATACGCGCACACCGATGGCTCGCGCTTCCGCATCAACGGCTACGTGACTGCGGGCAACGTCGCGGTTGCAATGCGCCTTATTCCGAAAACCATCCGCACGTTTGCGGAGCTCAACTTGCCGCCGGTCTTGGAAGTGTTTTCCCAGCGCCAACAGGGATTCTTCTTGGTGGTGGGTCCGGTAGGACAGGGAAAGTCCACAACCTTGGCTGCGATGATCGATCGCATTAACGAGACGCGCGCCGAGCACATCGTAACGATTGAGGATCCAGTAGAGTATCTATTTGAAAATAAGAAGTCGTTGATCCATCAGCGCGAGGTGCGTATCGATACGCCTGACTTCCACGACGCGCTGCAGGCGGCGTTTCGCGAGGACGTGGACGTGATCATGGTGGGCGAGATGCGCAACTATGAGACCATTTCTTCAGCCGTAACCGCAGCCGAGACCGGCCATTTGGTGCTTTCAACGCTGCATACGAACAACGCGTCGCAGACGATTGATCGCATCATCGACATGTTCCCATCGCAGCAGCAGGGACAGGTGCGTGTGCAGCTCGCGGGCTCCTTGGCAGGCATCTTCTCCCAGCGCCTCGTGCCCCGCATTTCAGGCGGCATGGTGCCGGCGTATGAGCTCTTGATCAACAACAATGCGATCGCAAACCTTATTCGCGAAGGACGGACACATGAAATTGGCACCGTGATCCAGACCTCATCGCAGGAGGGCATGATCGATATGGA
>CAZTMV010000002.1:0-22544 GCA_964615225.1 uncultured Candidatus Saccharibacteria bacterium | reverse complement strand
ATGAAATTGGCACCGTGATCCAGACCTCATCGCAGGAGGGCATGATCGATATGGACCGCTCGCTTGCCGAACTCGTGCGTAAGGGCGAGGTGACGGTAGAAGACGCGTATGAGCGCGCAAGCGACCAGAAGACGTTCGAACGGTATCTATAAAAAAGAAAGGCCGCCCGGCAGTTGCCGGGCGGTTTTCGTTTTTAGCGTTTGAGAAAGCTCTCGACCGCGCTTTTGAGTTCGTCCGTTACCCAGATAGAAATGTTTGGGCTCGGTGAACCACTTGCAGGGCCTGGAATATTGAGGCATCGGCCATGGCGAATGAATCTGCCTATATACGAGACCGTAGCAGTCTCTGTATACGCGTAGTTTCGCGCCAGGTCATCCTGTAGTCCGAATGCAGCTCTGACGTCAGCGGTCGAAAACAGCATTTCGCCGGTTACTCGGCCATCGCCATGGTTTATGTGCCACGCAACATTCCAAAGAGTGTTTTGTGGCTTGATTTCGAGCCACGCAACCTCTCCGTTGGCAATGCGTAGAACACCTGCCGCAGGATCGAGTGGTAACTCTGTCATTTTGAAGCCTTTCATGGACCACCAGTAGATAATGCTGTTGTCCAGGCTTTCTTTGCTGATGCCGTCATTTGGCATTGGCTTCCTCCGTACTTTCCAAGGCCGTTATAGCCTGGAAGGGTGTGCGCCGCAATAGCTGGTCTTTTCCCCTATGAGCGAAAACTGCCAGGTCTTAAATGCGTTACACTATCCCTATATGCTGTTCTCCTATAAAGGAATCGATACCGACGGGCATGAGCGCGAGGGAACCGTTGAGGCGCTCTCAATGGACGTTGCCGTTTCCACGCTGCAGCGTCGCGGACTGATCGTCTCGTCCATTGTTCCGTCTGCAGCAAAGTCCATTCTCTCGACCGATATTGCGTTCTTTAAGTCTGTCTCCAATAAGGAGATCGTGATCGTCTCGAGACAGATTGCAACCTTGTTCGAGGCGCAGGTGTCTGCGCTTCGCGTGTTCCGTCTCTTGGCGTCTGAAGTCGATAACAAGTACCTCGCGGAAATCATGACGCAGGTGGCAGACGACCTGCAGGGAGGTAGTCCTATTTCCAAAGCGCTCGCGCGTCACCCGAAAGTATTCACGACCTTTTACGTGAACATGGTGCGCTCTGGTGAGGAAGCCGGAAAACTTTCCGAGACCTTTGGCTATCTTGCCGACTACTTGGATCGCACGTATGAAGTGATGAGTAAGGCGCAGAATGCGCTCATCTATCCGGCGTTCGTGGTGGTTACGTTCATTGTGGTGATGATTCTCATGCTTACTCTCGTGATCCCGAACGTATCCAAGATTCTCCTTGAGTCCGGGCAGGAAATACCGCTGTATACCAAAATTGTTATCGGACTCTCAGACCTCATC
The DNA here is from genome assembly GCA_964615225.1 of uncultured Candidatus Saccharibacteria bacterium. Classification (GTDB taxonomy): domain Bacteria; phylum Patescibacteriota; class Minisyncoccia; order Phycocordibacterales; family Phycocordibacteraceae; genus C7867-001. The sequence goes on along the minus strand of CAZTMV010000002.1, from coordinate 21,132 downwards.
GTTAACTTCGGTCCATTCCTTCTTATCATTCTCGTGATCGCTGGCTTCTTTGGGTACCGCACCTTGCAGACGGATCAAGGTAAGTATGTGTTTGATAGTCTCAAGCTCCAGATTCCGTACATTGGTGACTTGTACGAGAAGCTCTACCTCTCGCGCATCGCAGACAACTTTTCCACCATGCTCGCTTCCGGCGTGCCCGTTGTCGAGGCAGTTGATATCACCGCATCTGTGGTGGGAAGCGCCGTGTACGAAGAGCTGCTCAAGCAGGTGGGGGAGGATGTGAAGGGTGGCGCCTCTATTTCAGACGCGATGCAAAAGCATGAACAGATTCCGGGCATTATGACCGCGATGGTGAAGGTGGGTGAGGAGACCGGAGAGCTTGGCAATATTCTTGGTACCTTGGCGAAGTTCTATCGCCGCGAAGTATCGACTGCAGTTGATACGCTTGTGGATCTCATCGAACCGTTGATGATCGTGTTCCTTGGTCTTGGTGTTGGTATCTTGCTCTCTGCTGTGCTGATTCCGATCTACAATCTTGCAGGTTCCATTTCGTAGTTATCCACACGAACGCGCAAGAGTCGCGCGTTCTCTCATACAATAAGAGGAGCGGATATTACTAACCCGCGTTCATCTATCTCTTCATATTATGAAATTTGCATCTTCAGCGGCCCGCCGAGGTTTTACGCTCATCGAGCTCCTCGTCGTGATCGCCATTATCGGTATTCTCTCATCGGTCGTGCTCGCCTCACTCAACACTGCTCGTTCCAAGGGAACTGATGCAAAGATCCAGAGCGAAATCCGCTCGGTTGCAGTGAACGCGGAGTTGTTCTACGACTCTAACGGCAACAGCTACGGTTCTACCGCATCTGCCTGCACCGCAACTGCAGGTACTCTCTGGGCAAATGCAGGTATCGCACAGATCGTCACCGACCTTACTGCTGCGACCTCAGCTGCTGACCCAGTCTGTGCTTCAAGCGCAACTGCATTCCGCATCTCGCACCAGATGACCGCCTCCACCTCGCAGCACTTCTGTGCGGACTCAACCGGAAAGGCGGGTCTGACTACCGCAACGATCTCAGGCACTGCCTGCCCGTAAGCGGACTTCTCCTACTAGAAAACAGCGCGCATGACGCGCTGTTTTCTTTTTATCCACCATTAAGGATAGGGAGGGACATGGGTGCCGTACAATACGTAGTAGCGGTCCCTTTACTACTGCCGCGCAACCAACCATTACTTCTATGACATTTGCATCTTCCGCAGCACGCCGAGGCTTCACCTTGATCGAGCTCCTCGTCGTGATTGCCATTATCGGCATCCTGTCTTCCGTCGTGCTTGCGTCGCTGAACACTGCGCGCTCGAAGGGAACGGACGCTAAGATTCAGAGCGAGCTCCGCTCTATCGGCGTGAACTCCGAGCTCTACTACGATTCAAACGGCAACAACTACGGAGCTAACACGACTGATTGTTCCGCATCCATGTTCGCGTCAGCAAGCATTGCGCAGATCATGACGGACTTGAACAGCGTCCATCCGACCTACGCGCCGATCTGTCGCGCGGGCGGTGGTACGGCGTCTGCAAGTACCTACTACTTCGTTGCGCACCAGCTCACCACGCCAAGCTCGACTACGTTCTTCTGTGTCGACTCGACTGGAAAGGCTACGACGACGGTGACCTCGATCACCACGTCAAGCACCGGCTGTCCGTAAGCTTGTGCAGTACAAAACCAGCGCACCTCTCGTGCGCTGGTTTTGCGTTGTGCGCGGTATGATACAGACATGACGGTATTCTTCGCGGTGCTTGGCGCAATCTTTGGAAGCTTCATTGGCGTTGTTGCTGAACGTCTGCACACGGGACAATCGTGGGTTTCCAACCGTTCGCGCTGCAATTCCTGCACGCGGATCTTGGGAGCAGGGGATTTGGTTCCTGTGGTGTCCTGGCTTGCGTCACGGGGACGCTGCTTTGGCTGTAGTGCGCGCATTCCCTGGACGTATGTAATAACGGAAGCGGTCCTTGGCGTGCTGTTCGCGCTTTCTTATCTTGCGCTCGGGCTTACTGCGGCACTCCCGCTTTTCTTGGCAGCACTCGTCGTGCTTGGGTTTATTGTGCTGTATGACCTGCGCCATACAGTTATTCCGCGCATCGCGTCGACCTTGCTGACCGTGCTCTCGGTCTGGTTTGCGTATCTGCAAGCTCCCTCGCTCCAGGAGTTCGGGGGTGCAGTGTTTGCTGCAGGCGGGATAGGGCTCGCATTCGTGCTGCTACACCTCCTTTCAAGAGGGAAGGCGATGGGTCTTGGGGACGCACCTATCGCGTTTGCGCTCTCCTTGCTTGCCGCCCCGCTTGCGGTTACTGGCCTCATCTTCTCGTTTTGGATAGGCGCGCTGTACGGGATTGTTGTATTGGTAATGCGGCGCCCTGGCACTACAATGAAAAGCGAGGTGCCGTTTGCGCCGTTTCTGGCTGCCGGCTTCCTGCTCGCTTTCTTTACCGGATGGAACGTATTCCCGCTCACACTGTAGCTTCACGCGGCTTCACCTTGGTGGAGATGTTGGTCGTGCTCGCGATCATTACGGTCATCACGACCATCACGCTCTCGGGCCAGGCTACGTTCAATCGTTCTATTTTGCTTACAGATACTGCCTACACACTTGCGCTCTCGCTCCGTGAGATGCAGACCTTGGGTCTCTCGAGTCGTGCGTTCGGGGGCGTGCAGAACGCAGGCTATGGCGTGAACTTCAATCGCGGCACTACTAACGCTTACACCCTGTTTGCGGATACCAACCGCTCTTCACCATCGCCGCTTGCGACTAACTGTCCGGCAGGCAGCGTGGGCGCACTTGATGCCAAGCCGGGGAACTGCGTATATACAGCAGGGGACGGCATTGTGCAGACGTATCAGTTCAGTCGCGGCTTCTATATCCGCCGCTTCTGCGGTACGACGCCGGGAGTGAGCGGTAACCGCTACTGCTCGGATGACGGCAGCTCGCCGCTGACCTCGCTCGATGTGGTATTCCTGCGCTCCAATACGACCGACGCAGCGATCACGGGTCAGCGTGCAGGCTCAGTTGCGTTTGCAAAAGCAGAGATCTACATTTCTTCGCCTGACGGAGAAACGTCTCGCGCCATCTGTGTCTCGCAGGTCGGACAGATTTCAGTCGCGTACGCAGCATGTCCATGACCACACACACTTCACAGCGCGGCTACACCCTTCTTGAGATGATCGTTGCGGTCGGTATTTTCAGCATTGTCATGCTTGCGGCAACCGGCGCTTATCTATCTTTGATCCGTCTTGATAAGGAAGCGCGCGCCACCAACGACCTTGCAAACAATCTTACGTTCGCGGTCGACAGCATGGCGCGCGCCATCCGCACCGGGACTGCCTATAAATGCAACAACAATGCGACGGTGCCAAACTGCACATCGACTGCCGGCACCTCGTTCGGGTTTTTGGACAGCGAGTCGACCCCGAGGGGAATCGTGTACTCGCTTGCAAACAACCAGATCATCGCAACTATCAATGGCGTCGCGTACCCGATCACGGACCCGAGAGTGCAGGTAGACTCGCTCTCGTTCTATGTGCGTGGGGTAGGGAACACGGATGACTTGCAGCCGTCCGTTACGTTTAGTATCCGCGGTACGATGGAGACGAGCGAGGGCACGAACCGCACGTTCGTGATCCAAAGCGGCGCGACCCAGCGATTCTTGGACCTATGATGACTACTCCTACACAGCGCGGGTTTTCTCTCGTCGAGACTATGGTTGCGATCACACTGCTTGCGATCGCGCTGGTGGGCCCGTTTATCGCCGTACGAAACGCACTGAAGGGTTCCTACGTGGCGCGCGACCAGCTCGTGGCGTCCATGCTTGCGCAGGAGGGTATGGAATATATTCGCAGCATTCGCGACAATAACTATCTCTCCGAACGCTCGTGGTTGGACGGTTTTAATGCAACTGCGCGCGATGGCTGTTATGGGTCGAGTCCTTCCGGGGTATGTACCATTGATCCGACGCGCGGCGACTTCCATACGGACTCCTCCGGCATGCAGGAACATGCCAGTGTTTCGGCGGCGCCGAACCTGCGTCTTTCGTCCACGAACCTCTACAACCAGCAGGCTATTTCTTCGTCGAATATTGAGACTGCATTTAAGCGCACGGCGGTGATCCAGACCATTAGTGCGACTGAGGTTCGAGTTACGATTACCGTAACGTGGACGCGTTCAGGACAAAGCTACACAGCGGTCGTCACTGACGTCTTACGCGATTGGCTATGATGACTACCTCTATGCAGCGCGGGTTTACGCTCCTCGTCTCCGTCATTCTCTCGTCGGTCGCGCTTTCGCTGGGCCTCGTGCTCCTAGATATTGCGTACAAACAGGTTGTGCTGGCTTCAAGCGCTAAGCAATCGCAAAACGCTTTCTACAACGCGGACTCTATTCTCGAGTGCGCTTTGTACTACGACCAGCAAGAGAACCTCTTTGAATACACAGATACCACTGGCAGTCTGTCCTGTAACGGGATCAACAATATTCCGGTAACGTTCAACCAGGGCGCCTCGCCTCGTACGCGCGTTTTCTCGCTTCCATGCGCTGCCGGCGGCACTGCGGGGCAGGTGACTATCACCAAGAGCTCAGACGCCCAAACCTTTATTTATGCGACCGGCTATAATGTGTGCGATTCCGGCAATCCCCGCCGCGTAGAACGCGGACTGAAAGTGACCTACTAAGGTATACTGAAGGCTCGTCATGAGCGCACCGAGCGAAGCTAAAGAGAGGGCGAAGAAGCTTGCGGCCTTGATCCATGAATACCGGGCTGCCTACCACGAGCGCAACGAGTCGCCTATTTCGCCCGAGGCACTCGATTCTCTTAAGCGCGAATTGCAGGAACTGGAGGCCGAGTTTCCAGACCTGGTAGACAAGAACTCGCCGCTTCGGCGCGTTGCAGGCAAGCCATTGCCTGAGTTATCGAAGGTGCGCCACCAGATTCCGCAGTGGTCCTTGGATGATGCGTTTGACGAGGGCGATATCCGCGCCTTTGATGCGCGCGTCCGAAGGCAGCTGGAGAAGGCTGGGGTGCGCGAAGAGCCGACCTATGTGTGCGAACTGAAGATCGACGGGCTCCATATCGTGCTTACCTACGAGAAAGGAGAGCTTGTGCGCGCTGCAACGCGCGGTGACGGGGTCGTGGGCGAGGATGTGACGCACACCATACGTACAATCGGCTCAATCCCAGAGCGCCTTGAGCGCAACGTTGACTTGATCGTCGAAGGCGAAGTGTATATGAGCCGCGCTGGCTTTGTGAAATTGAATGAGCGGCGCGCGCGTCTTGGCGAACAGCTGTTCGCAAACCCGCGCAATATCGCGGCAGGCTCAGTGCGTCAGCTGGATCCTGCGGTTGCAGCAGCGCGTCCTTTGGATGCTTTTTTGTATGATATCGAGGGGCTTTCGGTGGAGTGGCCGAAAACCCAGAGCGAAGAGCTCTCGTACTTGCGTTCATTGGGGCTTCCGGTGAATCGCCACGCGAAGCAGGCGAAATCGGTTGAGGACATCATTGCGTACTGGAAGAGCTGGGACGAACAGAGGCGAGCAAAGGAGGACTACTTGATCGATGGGGTAGTAGTGAAAGTAGAGAAGCGCTCCCACCAGGAGGCACTGGGGCACACGGGCAAGGGACCACGCTATGCGATTGCGTTTAAGTTCGCTGCAGAGCAAGTCACGACCGTTATCGAAGACATCGGGTTGCAGATCGGACGCACGGGCAAATTGACGCCGGTAGCGCACATGCGTCCGGTGTCAGTTGCAGGCACCACAGTTGCGCGCGCAACCTTGCACAACGAGGACTATATAAAGGAGAAGGATATTCGCATTGGCGACACGGTGATTTTACAGAAAGCGGGCGACATTATTCCGGAAGTGGTTTCCGTGCTAACTGAGCTTCGCACGGGCAAGGAGAAGCGCTGGAAGTTCCCGACGCATTCGCCCTTGTGCGGGGGAGATGGAGAAATTGAGCGGGTGCCGGGCGAAGCGGCACATCGCTGCAAGGTGCGCGGTTCGTACGCGGAACAGGAACTGAAGCTCGCACACTTTGTCGGCAAGAGCGCGTTAGATATTGATGGATTTGGAGAGAAGACGGTCGTGCTTCTCATGCAGCACGGACTCCTTGCTGAGTACGATGACGTGTTCGATCTGACGCGCGATGAGCTGTTGTCCTTGCCGGGATTCAAGGAGAAGTCGGCAGATAACCTACTTGCAGCAATCGAGAATGCGAAGCAGGTTCCGCTCGATCGCGTGCTCGTCGGTCTCTCGATCGATCACGTGGGCGCAGAGACGGCGCTCGTGCTTGCGCGCAAGTTTGGCACGCTGCACCGTCTTGCGCAGCAGGGGACCGAGGATCTGATGGAGGTGCAGGGCATTGGCGAGACCGTTGCTAAGGCGGTTATGCAATGGTTCAAGAAGGAGGCGAACCAGGCGCTTATCGAGCGGCTGCAGAAGCATTTGCAGATCGATCGGGTGGAAGATCCGGTCAAGGGAGGAGCCCTTGAGGGCCAGACGGTTGTGGTGACCGGCACTTTGGAAAGCTTGTCTCGGGATGAGGCGAAGGCAGCGGTCAAGAAGGCGGGCGGTACTGTTGCGGGCATGGTGTCCTCTAAGACGACTTTTGTGCTTGCGGGAGAGAATCCTGGATCCAAGCTAGCCAAAGCAGAGGAGCTTGGCATACGGGTAGTGAGCGAAAAGGAGTTTAAACGAATGCTTGCTCTGTGATAGAGTGCCCGTAATGGCATCAGTCGAAGAGGTCAAGAAACTCGCCGCCCTCGCGCGCATCACGCTTGATGATGCGTCTCTGGAGAAGTTCTCGAAGGAGTTCGAGAGCATTCTTGCCTATGTAGGACAGATCGAGTCTTTGGATACTGCTGGGGAGGAGGGTGTGTTACCTGCGGTCCGGAACGTATTTCGCGAGGACGGTACGCCCAACGAGAAGGGTAGTATGACCGAGAAAGTTGCTGCGCAGTTTCCGGAGCGCGACGGCAACGCGCTTGTTGTGAAGCAGATCATTTCCCATGACTAAACCCTTGAACGAGCTCACGATCACTGAGGCTGCGCGCGGCTTACGCGCAAAGGAATTTTCTGTACGCCAACTGTGGGATGCGTGCGCTGGGGCTGCTGCAGCAAGGAACGAAGAGCTGCATGCGTATCTGGAACTTTTCCCTGCAGACGAGGCTGCGATTGCAGACGCTCAAGCACGTATCGATGCAGGCGACGCTCCGCTGCTGTGCGGCATTCCGCTTGCGATGAAGGACAATATTTTGATCGACGGACATATCGCAAGCGCATCTTCCAAGATGCTCGAAAACTACCGCGCAACGTATGATTCGACCGTAACCAAGAAGCTCAAGGAAGCAGGAGCATTGTTTATCGGGCGCACGAACATGGATGAGTTTGCAATGGGAAGCTCGACTGAGAACTCGGCATTCGGTCCGTCCAAAAACCCGTATGACACTTCGCGCGTTCCCGGAGGCTCGTCGGGCGGCTCTGCGTCTGCCGCAGCAGGGCATCTTGCGCTTGGCGCGCTTGGAACTGACACTGGTGGCTCTATCCGCCAGCCTGCAGCGCATTGCGGACTCGTCGGACTAAAGCCAACGTATGGCGCGGTATCTCGCTACGGACTTATCGCGCTCGGTTCATCGCTCGACCAGGCAGGTCCGCTTGCAAAGTCGGTTGCGGACGCAAAAGCCATCTTTGATACAATCCGCGGCCACGACGCGCATGACGCGACGACGATAACCCCCGATACCTATCCAGTGCCTTCGAAGAAGGAGAAGTTCACCATCGGCGTACCGCGTCACTTGCTTGCAGAAGGCGTGGATGCAGACGTGCTTGCAGCGTTTGACGCGAAGCTTGCGGAACTGGAGAAGGCAGGGCATTCGGTTGTAGAAGTATCGCTGCCGACGAGTCCGTACGCGCTTGCTGCGTACTATGTCGTCATGCCAGCAGAAGCTTCAACCAATCTTGCGCGCTTTGACGGCATTCGCTATGGGCATGCGGTTCGCACGGGAACGTTGCTTGAGGACTATCTTGCATCTCGTACCGAGGGCTTCGGTCCTGAGCCGACTCGCCGCATTTTGCTTGGTACCTTCGTGCTTTCCTCGGGCTACATCGATGCGTACTACCGCAAGGCAGATGCTGCAAGGAATCTGCTTCGCAAGGAATATGATGCAGCATTTGCGACCTGCGACGTAATTGCGTTTCCGACCACGCCATCCCCGGCGTTCCGCTTCGGCGAGAAGAGCGATCCGGTTTCCATGTATCTTGAGGACGTCTTTACCGTGACTGCAGACTTGACCGGCATGCCAGCATTGTCAGTTCCGATGGGTAGGGTCGAGCGCGAAGGCGTTACGCTTCCAATCGGCATGCATTTTACGGCAGCGCTTGGCGCGGACGACATATTGTTCTCTATTGGCGCGCAGGTGACCGGAGAGACGCTATAATACAGGGCAATGCAAGGCCCGCAGACTCCCGTACCGTTTCTTAACCTCGAATACTTCTTCCGGCTTATCTACGAGAGCCGCATTGCCATAACCGGCGAGGGAACAGAGGTCTCGTTCTGGGACGCGTTTTCCGCATGGTTTATGTATGCGTGGGGTGTCCTTGGTATTGTTTCATTCATTTTCACGATCATCGCGCTCTTGGTGCTGATCTATTCCTCTATGCGGGTGTATCAGATCAAGCAGCAGGAGGAGCATGAGAAGTACTCAACTATCACGCCCGAAGCGGAGGAGAAGCGCAAAGACCATTCGCGCTGGGCGCATATCAAGTCTCTGATCGAAAGCCCGAACGAAAGCGATTGGCGACAGGCAATCATCGAGGCGGACATCATGCTTGAGGAGGTTTTGAATCAGGCAGGGTATCCGGGCGTGAGTGTGGGCGATAAGCTCAAGATGGCTTCGTTCAATTCGCTTGATGATGCGTGGGAAGCACACAAGGTTCGCAATGATATTGCGCATCGTGGTTCCGCAGTTCACCTTGATGATAAGACGGCGTATCGCGCGATTCAGAAATATGAACGCGTGTTTACGGAATTCGGCGAAATTTAATACTTGCCTCATGGTCTGAAAGCTGCTAGAATACATGCAGCGGGGTGGACCAGCGGTAGGTCGCAAGGCTCATAACCTTGAAGCACGGGTTCGATTCCCGTCCCCGCAACATGATTGTGACGCAAGGAACTAGTACCGAGCCCCTTTAGGGTTAGTACGGTACCGATATGCATCGCGTACGCAAAAAGCGCTCATCTCGAGCGCTTTTTGCGTTATAGCACCTAAAAAAGGACCCTAGTATAATAGGGATAAATACAATCAAATCTCAAATCTACCAACCTCTAACCCTCGTCTTTCATGAGTCACCTAATACCAACCGCTGCGATTGATGCCCTGATGCGCGGACCATCGCCTACCAAGACCCAGCAGGTCGCTGCTTTACAGAACCATATCCGCGATCTACTCGGTCCGGATTATCATACATTTCTCCAGGGTTCATACAAAAACGATACGGCACCATCCGATATCAACGACGTGGATATCGTCGTTGTGCGAAAGAAAACCTATAGCGGCACGTACTCACCGCAACCGACTACCAGTACCATCGCTTGGAAGACTATCCAGGACGAGCTAATCATAAAGCTCCTTCAGGACACAAGCTACGGATGGAACGTTGAACGAGGCGACAAGTGCATTAAGCTCGAAGGGGTATTTAACGCAGATGTCATTCCGGCCGTTGTCTATAACGACTACGAGGAGGATCCGATCGTGGTGTACTCGTTTCGTGAAGGCAAGGAAATAGTGAATCATCCCCGTGTTCACTATGAGAATGGTGTTGCGAAGCATGACGTTACCTCGAAGCGCTTCAAACCCACCGTACGCATGTTCAAGAACTGGAAGCAGAATCACTATGGGCAAGAAAAAGACACAGTTTCGTCGTTCAAGATTGAGGCGCTCGTGCATGGCGCAGATGACGCTCACTTTGTTGGTGATGGTGCAGCCCGGTTCATTTTGGTGGGCGAGAACATCCTCGAACGACTCAATCTCCGGTCCCTGATTCCAACGTCGATTATGAGTGTCTGTGGCGGGGAGGACATTACTGCCAATTGGGACCTAGCTGCACGCAGGCGGTTCATCGACCAGCTTACTGCTTCTGTGCAGCACGCACGCCAGGCGTACAATGCAGGTAATCAGGCGTTGGCGGAGGCGCACTGGGACCTGGCCTTCAATCAGTAGCTATGCGGAAATACACTCCAGGCTTCAAGTTCTACGCCCTCTTCACTCTCATCACCATCGTTCCCGCAACTGTTATTGCGCAAGCGGTAACTAGCGCGCTCACGACTGTACCGGGCCCATTTGTCCAGTTTGCTGCATGGGGCATCCTGCAACCGCCAACGGCTATTGCGATAATTGCTCTGTTGTTCGTGTGCTACAACCGATTCCTCTGGAAAATACCACCCTTCAGCTGGATACACGGCATCCCGAACATCAACGGCCGCTATGAAGGTGAAGGTGAGTCCAGCTATGGAGATGGTTTCAAGTACCCGATGGTGGTCGAAGTGCATCAGACCCTTCTCGATACACTCGTGTGCTTGTATACAGAACGCTCAGGTTCACACAGCGTTATGTCGGCTATGGGACAGAACGAACGGAGGAATCAGTATCTCTCCTACTCCTACAAAAATGCACCGAAGACAGTGACGGACGACCGCGACATGCGACCGCACGACGGCTTTGCGTGCTTAGAGATATTTGCTAAAGGAGAGCGGTTGGAAGGCTCTTACTTCAACGACCCTCGTGAGCGGAGTAGTTTTGGGAAGCTCGCCCTAAAACGGGTGAGTCGGGAGACGCAGGGGAGGTTCAAGTAATAGATATACTTTTATCTTTCATAAGCTACTCATAGAGTGAAAATCACTATTGCCGTAATAAGCACGACCCATATCGATCGCCATAAGGAGTGCATGTCGAGGGAGGCACTTGAAGGAGGGGTCTCTCAGATAAACTCCAGGTACATTCGCTTCAATGATGGTCACGGCTCACCGAATGTTCTGGGAGTCTTGTTATGCGCTGAAGTCCAGCCGCTCAACGATGGTGAACATGCTCTTGTGGCTGTGATAGGCGTATACGAAGACGATGGTGACTGTAGCGTGTATCGGGTTGGCGAGGTGAATACGGAATCGGAGAAATTCAAGCCGTATTTAGAGAAAGCTGCGGAGCAGATTCAGCGTCGAACCAGCCAGTGTGTCAGCGACTCAATTCGTGCTGCTACTGACAGCCCAAGGAACATCGCTGATCTTCTTGAGACCTACCTTGATTCGACAGCCATTTGGTCAGATGGAAGCGTTTACAAGGTCAAGCACTTTATCGCTAGCGTTGGAAATCTTGAGATACATGTGTACCGGGACCACAATCCTCCTCACTTCCATGTTAAGTCGAAGCAACGGAATATCGATGCCAGCTTCCATTTGGATACTCTCGAGCCTCTCAAGGGAAAGGCTGGCGCTATAAGCGGCAGTGACATAAAGAAAATCAAGAATTTTTTTAGCGACCCTGCAATGATGCAAATGCTAAAGAAGGAGCACGCAAGGATGCAGTCGTAGCTCCCTGACTGTCCGTTGTGTCTGCTGGGTACGGTACCGGAGTGGGCAACACGAATGAACAAAAGGCGCCACAAGCGCCTTTTGTTCTATCCGGTGAGACTCTATACTGCACGCATGCAGAGCGGCCAGGACGATATAACAAGACGTTTTGAGGGTGTCCGAAACTCTACAACCTTCAACAGAATTGTGCGGCAGCTTGGTTTGGGCAAAAAGAAAGTACTCGACCTTGGCTGCGGCTACGGCGAATACATGGCGCTGTGCGGCCCAGGAAGCCTTGGCGTAACCACAACACTTGCAGAAGTGGAGTATGGCGCTAAGCATGGCACCCGCATCGTACGCAGCAACGTAGAAGAGCTCGACAAGATTCCGGAACTACAGACTGAGCAGTTTGAGGCGGTATGGTCCAACAACCTGTTCGAACACCTGCTTGCGCCGCATCGCTTCCTCAACTCGCTCAAGCGTTATGCCACTGGCGACACGCTTCTTGTGCTTGGCGTCCCAGTCGTCCCATTCATTCCTGGACTCATGCGGCTCAAGAAGTTCCGCGGAGCGCTCTCCGTTGCACATATCAACTTCTTTACGAAAGACACTTTGAAGCTAACCGCCGAGCGCGCAGGCTGGAGCGTTGTTGAAGCGCGCCCATTCATCTTTTCCAATAAGGTGCTCGACTCGCTTGTGAGCGTGATCGCACCGCATATCTATCTGGTTGCAAAAAATGATCCAACCTTTACGTATCCAGACAAGAAGCTCAAAGAGTGGAAAGATGAGCCGCACTACCAGTACGTGCTTGAGACGACAGGGCAGGGCTAGCTAAGCCCAAGAGAGCGCAAGAATCCTTTCAGTTCGTCACCTGTTATCTGACGTGAGGCCCCCTCCTTAAGTGAGCCGAGCTTGATATTTAAGACGCTTACACGCTTCAAGTCTCTGACCTCGTTGAAGAGTGCAACAACCATGCGTCTGATTTGATGCTTCTTGCCTTCGGTAAGCGTGATACGAAACACGCGTTCGCCCATGACTTTCACCTTAGCGGGTTTGGTGCGGTACCCCTCGATCTCCACACCCTGCTCCATCTTTGCCTTGAATGATTCGCGCAGGGGAAGCTTGGTAGTTACGATGTACTCTTTTTCGTGCTCATGTTCTGGGTTCAACATGCGGTCGGTGATGCGTCCGTCATTGGTGAGAATGATGAGGCCGCTTGAATCCTTATCAAGCCTGCCGACGGGGAACAACCCTTTTAGTTCTGGGTCGTGCTTTGTGTTTGTGCGGATATCTTCCTCGTCTTTCTGCGCTGAGTGCGTAATGACGTTGCGGGGCTTGTGGTAGGCGAAGTAGACGTATGACTTCTTGGTAGCTCCAACTTTTACCTCGACTTGATCCTTCTCCTGCACCTTGTCGCCCAGCACTGCTTTGCGGCCATTGATGAACACCTTGCCAGCGCTAATAAGCTCGTCTGCGCCAAGGCGAGTTGCGTACCCCTTGTGAGCAAGGTACTTGTTGATGCGCATGGGGAAGACTGCCTCCATGAGCCGACTATACCAGAATTTGCAGATGCTACGGCACGAGCGTGGCTAGCGAAGGCTGGCCTCTTTAAACACGACCATTTCTGCACCCATCCGTTCGAGCACGTCCTCGCTGACCTCTTTCTTCACTCGCGGCAGCAGATCATGCTCTTCTTCTTTTACATGGTGCCGGATCTGCTCCATGAGTACGGCCATGGTCGCATCGAACTCCGGTTCTTCCGGCTGTAGTACTTTCAGCTTTTCCAGAAGGTGCTTAGCGCCCTCATGTTCGACATACGCTTCGTCCACCATCTTATCGTCTTCTTTGTTAAATGCTTCCTTGAAGGCTGGGTAGCAGAGCTGTTCCTCCATTTCGGCGTGTACAGTGAGCTCCTGTATCACCTGGTCTGCAATGGTCCGTTTGGTGGCATGCGCCCGGTCTCCGAGTTGTTCGTACTGCGCAAACAGTGCGTCGACCGTTCGATGGTCCTCCTTGATGATCTCTATTGGGTTATGGGTCATGCGAAAAGTGATTAGTGAAGCCGTACTATGCGCGCAGGTGCGTGAGCCTGGGGTGAATCAGGCAAACGCGCAATGTGCTATAACGTGCGATATGCAATCGCATCTGCGTGACATCGCTTCTATGCGCATCGGCCTCTTGGTTAACCGCGCAAGCGGAACGGCAACTGCCGCTACGGCACAGGAAGTGCACGACCATCTTCAGTTGATGGGCGCACTGGTAGTGCGGGTATGGGACGTGGAAGGGAAGGAGTTGCCTGCGGCGCTTACCGAGGCGCAAAGCGCAGGCTTGGATACCCTTATCGTATTTGGAGGAGACGGAACGATTCGCAGCGCGGCAAAGGGCGCGAGCATGGGCGGCCCCGTTCTTATTCCGCTTCCTGGTGGCACCATGAACCTGCTGCCGAAAGCGCTGTATGGGAACCGTTCTTGGAAAGATATTCTTGCGGGCACGCTCGCGCAGCCGCAGGTGCGGTGCGTGTCAGGCGGCTCGGTGAATGGCGAACACTTTTTTATTAGCGCGATCATCGGCGCGCCGGCACTCTTTGCACATGTACGCGAGGCGGTGCGCGACGGCGAGCTTGCGGAAGCGGTAGTCAAAGGCAAGGAGGCGCTTGGTGGCATGTTCGCGGACAAGGTGTCGTATTCGTTCAACGAAATGCACGAGGGAAGCGCCGAGGCGCTTATCGTCACATGTCCGCTCGTGTCGGATGCGCTTGCAAGCGAGCGGCAAGCGCTCGAAGCTGCAGTGATCGACGTGCAGCACGCAGGCGAAGTTCTGGATATTGCCACCGCAGCGGCGCTGGGGCAGTGGCGCGACTCGCAGAAGGTATCCGTTGTTGCAAGCAAGCAGGTACAGGTTACGTCTTCGCGCAGCATTCCGCTCATTCTCGACGGCGAAACCGTAAACGCCGCGTCCGAGCTTGCGGTGGCATTTGTGCCCGCAGCGTTTCGCGTGCTCGTGCCAGGGCCTCGCGCCAGCTATTTCCTGGATTTTGATCGCACGATCTTCGATACGCCAGCATTTAAAAAGAGCGTAGAGAAGCGTCCGACGCTTGCGGAGGTGCTCCGGCAGATTCCGGGCGTAGCAGCGGAACTCTTCAAACCGCACGAGGACTCAAGGCTGCGCAGGTTCCGCCGCATGCTTGGCACATTCGCAAGCCATGGTCGCTTCAGTCTGACGCCTACCGACCTTAAGAAGTTTCTGTATCCCGAGGTCGAAGCGTTTTTCGCAACGCACGACTGCACGATCGTGACGTACGGCGTTGAATCGTTTATTCGCGCAAAAGTCACGGGAGCCCTCACTGATTTGCGTGTCTCAGGTGTGGTGTATACGAGCCAGAAGAAGGGTAAGACCATTCGCAAGCTCTCTGCGGCCAAAGACGGTCCCTGCGTCTTTATAGACGATGCACATTTCCAGCTGGAGTCGGTTGCCAAGCACTGTCCGAAGGTTGCGGTCATCGAGATGCGGCGAGACGCGCAGCCGGGGGACGGGCGTTGGCCGGTTATCACATCTCTGAACGAACTCTCCGAGCACCATCTGCCGACGGCATAACGCACAAACAGGCGCCCGAAGGCGCCTGTTTGTGCAAAAGAGCAGTCGTTATGCTGACGCACCCCCGCGGCCCTTGGTTGCGAGCAATACGATTGCTGCAAGGCCCACGAGAATGTAGACGATCCACTCCAGGGTCGGCATGCCGCCCAGGATGAGGTTCACGAGGTTCCAGTTTGCGCCGGCGAATCCGCCGATGCCTACCAGTCCCCAGTTAAGAGCGCCGATAATAACGAGTACGAACGAAATACGACGAAGTGCTTTCATTATAAGGCTACTTACGAGTAATGCGAACGCAAACCCATCTCTAAGTATGACGCAGCTAGATGAAGAGGGAAGGAAGACGAGTGCATAACTCTTCATGTGTTCTTTGGGTGTGTTTGGATATGGTACCTATCCGCGCATGCCGGCGCGCGGCACCTTATACAGCTCTTAACCTCTCACGCATATGGCACAGAACGAGAACCAGCGGGGCGGACAGCGCAGCGGCCGCAACGAGAATAGCGAATCGAACAAGTCAGAGAGCAGCAACGAGCAGGGCAACACCAACCGCCGTGGCCAAGGCCGCGAATCGGAAGGAGATCAGGACCGCTAGCTATTCATAACAAAAGAACAGCCTCGGTACGCCGGGGCTGTTCTTGTACCGTGCGTATGAACAACGCATGAGAATCTTCATCTTGACTTTCATGAAGATTTGCATCGTAACTTCTTGCTCTGTATGATGTGCGCATGAATCGTTCTCTCGACATTCAGCTTACGCCAGTAACAACAGAATCGTCCGTTGAGACAACGTTGCTGCCAGACACTGCGCGTACCGTACGCTATGCGCATGCAGTCAGCCGTGACGTAAGCGAGCGCGTAATCGCATCCATCAAGCGCCTTGCAGACAAGGATCCGGAAGAGGAGATAGCACTTTTTGTTTCATGTCCGGGCGGCCCGACCGGCGTGGGCTTAAGTTTTTACGACAGCATGCGCTATCTAATTCGTCCGCGCCTTGTGACCATTGGTTCGGGAGATGTGGACTCTGCGGGCATCATTGTGTTTTTGACCGGCGATCGTCGTTACGTTACTTCGCGCACGACCGCACTCTTACATCCAGCAGGTCGCATGTTCGGAGAACAGCGCTACACGGTACGTGAAATGGAAGCCATGCTCAGGGAAGATAAGATCAAAGATGAGCAGTATGCAGCAGTGGTAGCGCAAGCGTCAGGCGGACGCCTCACCGTTGAGCGCGTGCATGAATTAATGGAAGCACACACGGTGCTTTCGCCAGACGATATGGTTCGCTACGGCCTTGCGCACGGCGTACTTCCTTAGCACTCGTGATAGTTGTTCAGACAACCTCTTTTACGGCGTCTTTAGTCCGCTAGTAAGATCACTCTAGACAAATATATCTTTTGTTGTAAAACGTAGGTGTCCATCTACTCTATGAACACCTTACTGGACTATAGATGTGAGTGCGGGCGGCTTCTTTTTAGGGGTGAAGAACTACAGACTGCTTTAGAGATAAAGTGCAAGCGTTGTGGAGCAGTTAAGCTGTTTTGCTCAAAAAAGGCCGTTTCCGGATAAAACCATATCTTCATACAGTGTTCACGCTCTATGCGCGAAAGTCACAAGCGCATCTTTTCATCGTCTCCAGAACTATATACTTCTACGCATATGAGAACCACATTTGTTCGCGCAAGTGCATTCGTGCTTCTTATGGTCTTGCTTGGAACGTCGGTTCCTGTTGAGAGCGCAGAGGCGCAGTCACGCCGCGATTGGAGTCAGTGGCGCAGCCAGTTCCAGCGCTCGTCTGAGGGCAATATCGACGAAGAAGTCGAAGAGCGCGCAACCAACCGCCGCGGCGTTTCCTCAAGCGTGCAGCGCAAGATCAACCAGCTTGATGATGATCCGGTTGATGATCTATCGATTCCTATCCTGCTTGGCGTAGCGTTGAATCAGCTGACGCGCAACTATGGGGACCCGCGCGACGGCGGCAGCCGCTCGCACGAAGGCTTGGATATCCTTGCTCCTCGCGGCGCGTACGTCGTTTCGCCGACTGAGGCGGTCGTGATCCGTACCGGCACCGGCTCGTCGGCAGGAAAGTACGTCTATACGGCAAACCCAGGCGGCGAGACCTTCGTCTACATGCACCTGGATGATATCGCTGACGGGCTCCGTTCCGGAGATGAGCTCGAGAAAGGAGACCTGATCGGGTATGTAGGTGATACGGGAAATGCGGTCGGCGGCGTAACGCACCTGCACTTTGAAATTCGCGAAGGACGATCGTCAAGTGACCCGTATCCACGCCTGACCGAAGTGTTTACGCTCAAAGAGCGCATGGAGGCGCTGGATGGGATTCTGCAGGACTCGGATGACGAAGAAGACGAAGCGGAGGCGCTCGTTGCAAGCTACCGCGGACTCTTCGTTGCGGCTGCAGCGCAAGACATTGATGTGCCAGAAGCAGTTGAAGAAGTGCTTGCTGCTGCGGGCGTTGTTGTGGACGCTCCCGCAACCGGATTCACGAGAGACTTGGATGTGGGTTCAAGCGGCCAAGACGTAGTTGCGCTTCAGGCGTTTTTGATCGCGGAGAATGAGGGAGCGCAGGCTCGCGCGCTTGCAGCAGCGGGTGCGACTGGCTACTTCGGCACGATCACTAAAGCGGCGCTCGCTGAGTATCAGGCAGCTAACGGCATTAGTCCTGCAGCGGGGTATTTCGGTCCTTTGACCCGCGCGTTTGTGGCAACTGCAGCGACTCGTTGACGGATGTGCTTGAGGGGAGCATAGTCTCCCCGGGACATTTGTTCCCTAGAGAAGGCCCCGCAAGAGGGGTAAGAATTGGAGTACAGTAAATGGTTACGTATGACCTGAAGCGGACCGTTAAAGACGATCTGCTTTCGTGGAGCGAATGGCTAACGCTCTGGAACGCTGCAGATACTGTGCAGGAATGCACGGGGCTGCTGTATTGCGTCTTCCAGGCATCCTGCACGCATGAGGAGAAAGAGGAGCGCATCCTGTTTCTGCTACAGCTTGCAGATGGCCACGGTCGTCCGAGTGATACCAACGACAAGCGTTCGCGAGGAGGCCTGACGCTTAGCGTCATTGCCTTCAAACAACTGTCGCGCGGCTTCTTTGCTCCGGCACATAACGAGCGAGAATTCGGACTGCGAAGCCACTTCGAAGGACAGTCGGAACAACTCACCAAAGCGCTGTTTCACTTCTTTCGACCTTACGCTCCGTACTCAGGAACCTTGTATGTCAGCGGATTACACAACGGAGTCTTGGCATATTGGTCACCGGGTCTTGAAAAGGCGCTCGAACCTATCAAAAGTTACCTTGAGAGTTTCTTGAGTCATTTCTTCTGGTCCGGGCGAGGAGCAAACTATCGGGAGTATCGGCGTCTGGTCGTCTGGATTTGGACAGCGACGGAACAACTGACAAGGCGTCTTGCATCTGGTCCCACAAAGGACTGGAGTAGAAATCTCGATCTGGCCACGCTCTCCCAGATCCAAGACTTCGTCTTTGATCGAGCACAAAGCCTGGATAAGGGGTTCGCTAGCGGCATGGACGCTGCAAACGTGCTCGTGCTCGCGAAAGCTGCAGGCGTCGCTCTGCCGCGGCGAAAAAAGAAAGCGGCATAAACCCATAAGGCCCGGGATCACTCCCGGGCCTTTTTGTTATCTGCGATACGTTGCAATTTCTCGCACTGAGCGATTGCGGTGGATCAGTTCGTCGTTTCGCACCGACTCAAAGAACTCGTACTGGCTGCGAGGGTTGCGGCCGTAGAGGTTGAGGAAATCTGAGGCGCAGATGCGGCTCTTGAGCAGCGTCTCGTTTTCCTTCAAGAAGCGGTCGTACTGGTTGTATGCGTGCTTCTCGAACAGGTAGTTAAGTTCGAGCGCGGCTTTGTGCGAGAGCATATACAAGAAATAGATGAGCCAGAAATAGAGGAGCGCGAACAGGAGGGGAATGAGTGTATGGCGGAAGAAGCCGATGCCTCCCGCTTTCTTTGCAAGGTGCGAGATCACGACAACGTGCATGGTTTCGTTGTCTTGCGCGGCTCTCGTAAACGCTGCGGTCTTCGTGAGCTTGATCGCATGCTCCTCGTTGCCATGGAAGGCGGACAGGAGGGTATAGCTTGCTACCTCCCAGGACTGGTAGGGAATGCGGGCCACAACTTCGATCGCCTTGAACTTTCCGTAGGTAGGTCGGAATCCGTAAATCAGGTTGCCGAAGAGCACCAGGACCGCTCCCAGGAGAACCGGCACGATACCAGCCTTATAGGAGTCGTAGGGGGCGGCGTATTCAGCGCGGAGCAGCGGGTCATTGAGCTGCCGGACGAGGCTCTCGTGCGAGGCGTGGTCTTCGTTCATTGAGGGTACTGTAGCATGCGGGAGCGTTGAAGAATGAGCCATATAATAGTAGTCTCCATAGTATTGTCGGGGTAGCTCAGGTGGTTAGAGCGTAGCATTCATAACGCTAAGGTCGTGGGATCATGCCCCACCCCCGACACCATAAGGACAGGCTTGCCGTAGAGCTAAAAAACCGCTACAGTCTCCAGTACGGCCCCTAGGGCCGAATACGTTTGCGGCCGTAGCTCAACTGGTTAGAGCACCCGCCTGTCACGCGGGAGGTTGCGAGTTCAAGTCTCGTCGGCCGCGCAGATTCAAGTAGATAGCTTGTAAAACAAGATACCGCCGAAAGGCGGTTTCTTGCTAGGTGCTACCATATAGATATGGATTTAGATTGGGGAACTTGGCAGTCTATTTTTGGTGGGATAGCTGTATTCCTCGGGCTGCTTGGATACGTTTTCTACATACGTGGCATCCTCCAAGGAAAGGTTAAGCCACACTTCTTCTCATGGTTTGTCTGGACGCTTCTGACGGGTATTGCATTCGTTGCTCAAGTTGTAGAAGGTGGCGGTCCTGGCGCATGGGTGACAGGAATTACCGCTGTCATGAGTATTATCTTTACGCTTGTCGGCCTACGCTCCTCTTCAAGAACCTTCATCGCCAAAACCGACTGGTTTTATTTTATTGCAGCGCTTCTTGCGATTCCGCCGTGGTACTTCACTGGCGACCCGCTATGGTCAGTGATAATGATTACTGTCATTGATGCTGTGGCGTTTGCGCCCACATTCCGTAAAGCATACTTCCACCCAGAAACTGAAAACGGTTGGACCTATGCTCTTTCAGGCATTAAATTCGTTTTCGGTTTGGCAGCGCTTTCATCATTTACTTGGACAACGGCGCTGTACCCTGCATCTCTTGTTCTCGCTAACGCAGCTTTCGTCGCGATGGTTCTTTGGCGTCAGCGGCAACTCGTAAAAGATCAGGTATCCGCACCACCCGCTTAGCTGCTAACGCCTCCCGTATCTTGGTTCCAGTTATGTCGACGAGGTCGCGCACAATAACAAGAAACACCGCCGAGAGGCGGTTTCTTGTTTAATCAGGCAAAGTATTTCCAACTCGCAAATAGGTGACAAAAGCAGTTATGGGGGCGAGTACTACGGCAAGGCCAAATCCAATTAAGGTGAGCATTCCTCCTCCAAACCAAAGCGTGTAACCTGGACCGTTCTGTGCGCACCACTGGTTAATCCCGCACACCATAAGTAGCGGGATAAACATGATAAGAAAGCTACTCAGGATAGTGCCAAGAAATGAAATAGTCATAGCTAATATCACCGCGCCTGATTTTGTCTTCGCAACAGAGCTGCCAATGGCGTAGCCGATTGCAGCCGATATGAATGCAAAGAGGAACAGAAGCGGAAATGTGGACCCTCCCATGCTCTAATCATAGCAGGTTTTACTGCCAAGGTTGGGAATAAGGATGTGGTCTTGATGCCGTCTAATCCTGATCCCAACAGCGTCCACTAGAGTGCGCAGAGGTACAGAGCCATCCGAAAGGGTGGCTTTGTGCGTTATATACTTGATTTCATGTCTAACAAACAGC
>CAZTMV010000001.1:77209-80569 GCA_964615225.1 uncultured Candidatus Saccharibacteria bacterium | reverse complement strand
GTGCTACACTGCAAGCCATGACACTTCGCCTACTCGTAGTACTAACGCTTTTGATAGGTCTTGCCACACCCGCGTCTGCTGCAATCAAGCCGTCAGCTCCGGACCCGATCAAGGACGCAAGCGTAAATCTCTACTGCCGTCTCAAAGCCGGCAAGACCATCTATGGCGCAAGCGGCAGCGGCGTATTCATTAGCCCCCGCGGCGTTATTCTCACAAACGCACATGTAGCGCAGTACTTCCTGCTTGCAGGCGAAGAGGGCCGCGTCACTGGCTGGTGTTCGGTGCGTACAGGCTCTCCTGCCAAGGAAACGTATGTCGCAGACGTGCTCTATATCCCGCCTTCTTGGATCTCCTCTAACCTCGCGAAGATTTCTGAAAACCGCCCGAGCGGCAATGGCGAAGGAGACTTCGCACTCCTCTATGTAACGGGAGCTAAGAAGGGCGATCTGCCGGCTTCTTTCCCATGGCTCCCGCTTACTGGTGCATCAACGCTTGCAGAAGGAACGGCAGTTACGCTTGCAGGCTATCCAACTGCGTCTCTCGATTTTAGCGGCGTGCGCAACAAGCTTTCCTCAGTCACTGCGTCCTCGACGATCGAAAACACGCACAGCTTTACGGTAGGTGGGCCGCTCGATGTGTTTACGCTCGCGCCTTCAAAGGTTGCTTCGTATGGCGTCTCGGGCGGACTGATCGCAGATGCGAATAACAACGTGCTCGGCATCATCAACAGCAAGAGCGGCGATAAACTGCGCGGCCTCACTATTCCCTACATCAACCGCGCCCTTACGGCACAGACGGGCGTGTCTTTGCAAAATATGCTCTTAGAGAATTTTGTCGTGCGCTCAGCCGTTACCGACCTACTGATTCCTGACGAGCAGGTCGCAGAGCTCGCTAAGGGTCTGCGCAGCAAAAGCCGGTAAGCGTGCTATAGTCTCTGCACAACACTAATTACATACGTATGGGAATGAACAAACACGGCGTAAGCCCGAAGAAGGTACACAAGAGCCCGCAGAAGACCAAGAAGCGCCTTGCTGCCAAGAAGGTCATGCTTGCCGCAAAGGCTGCCAAGAAGCGCCGCAAATAGCATGCAGAAATTCCTCGCCCTCTATCGCGTTCCGGTCGTAGGTCTTGAGGCTTGGATGCAGGTAGACGAAGCTACCCGCAAAGAAGAAGAGTCGAAGCTGCAGGCAAAGTGGGATACCTGGGCCGCAGCGAACGCCGCTTCCATCTTGGAGACTGCCGCTGCTGGCAAGACTAAGCGCGTTACTACCCAAGGAACCGAAGACGTGAAGAACGACATCATGATCTACTCACTCGTGCAGGCAGATTCTGCTGAATCTGCTGCAAAGATCTTCGAGGGACATCCGCACCTCGAGATTCCGGACGCCACGATCGACGTGATGCCTGCGACGCTCCTAAGCGAAATGCAGTAACAATACAAAAACAAGGAGGGCGAAGACCTGCGGTCTTCGCCCTTTTTGTTAGCGGGTGGCTTTTGCGAGCGCACCCGTAAGCGCTTCGATCATTTGTGCCTCGCGGGTGAATTCGCCGTTAGTGAGCGTCGTGTGCGGATCTTGCTTATCAAGCGCAATGCCTTTTTGGGCATAGTGCTCGACAAGTACCGACCCGACCGTATGCTCTGCAAAGCCGCGCTTGCGCGCTTCCTCGACCGCTTCGGTCGGAAACGGGACGCCGCGCGACATGTGCGCTATCGGCTTTCCGTTTGGAAGCTGAATGACCGCGATGGCACGGTCCTCCCAGCCGTCAGGAGTTTCGAAAATGCCGTTTTCAATGCTGATAACGGCAGTTTCGCTCCGCGCCGACTCGTCTTGCTCGGCACGAGCATTTGCAAGCCGATTGAGCGCGCCCTGTTCAGTCATAGCTCCGACTGGCTGCTCATCGACACCAGACGCCACCTTGACGCCTGATACGTTGAACGGATGATTCGGGAAAAGAGCTGCGAGAGCCTTCGCGACCGTATTGATTTTGATCGCGCTTCCCGACGTCACAATGATCGCGGACGGAAGCTCAAAGCGCTCAGGCTTTAAGGGACTGCCTTCCATTGCTACCTCCTTGGGTTTTCGTTCATTCACCGAAAGCAGCATAGCATTGACGGTTGACCCTAGCCACTACCCATGGCAGCATCCATATGGACGACTGTTCGTCTGCATACCAAGGAGTAGGTGCTATGGACTTTCGTCCGTACATCCGAGAAATACCGGACTTCCCAAAGCCCGGTATCCTCTTTCGGGACATCACCCCGCTTCTGGGGAATCCGGAAGTATTCGGTTTCGCTATCTACGAGATGTGGGAACGGTGGGACGAAAAAGTGAACGCCATCGCAGCACTTGATGCTCGCGGCTTCCTATTTGGGGCACCGCTCGCTCGAGAAATGCGGGTACCGTTCATCCCGATCCGAAAGCGCGGCAAGCTTCCCTTCAAGACGCACTCGGTGTCCTATGACCTCGAGTACGGACAAGACACGGTCGAGATGCATATTGACGCGTGCGGACCAAATTCTCGAGTCCTTATCGTCGATGATCTTCTCGCAACTGGTGGAACAGCAGCCGCGGCCGCGGCGCTTGTTGAACAAGCAGGCGCAACAGTTGCGGGCTATGCGTTTATGATTGAGCTTTCGGATCTTGGCGGACGCACCAAACTTGGACAACGAGATATTCAATCGCTCACTGTCTACCCGTAAGTCCACCAGAAGCCGGTCACCCGACCGGCTTCTTTTTTACGCCCTCCCCCGAGGGCGTTTGCCGTTATGCTACAGTGAATACCGGAGTAGCAATGGAGTTGCCACAATGGCATATTCCCAGATCCTTCCTGATCACGAGATCTGCGCCGACTGCCAGTTAGATTGCAGGAAGCAGACGGATCTTTTTGGATTCGAACGAACTCGCGATCTGTATCAGATCGTCGAGGGGGACCGGCCCACGAATAAGTTCTGCTGCAGCATCGTCTGCGTCGAGAATTACCTCCTCTATCGCCAGCAAGGCTGGAAGATGATCGGAGCATTCGGCAGTACTAGCCACGAGAGCCGCGCCGTCTACTACGTAGGCGTACAGCTCGAGACACGGTTCAAACCCTATAACGATCAGGTCTAGACTTACGGCCCGCGCATGTCGCGGGCCGTAGCTTGTACGCTATACTTTTCCCTATTATGACCTACCTCCAAAGCATCGTACTCGGCATAATTGAAGGCATCACAGAGTTCTTGCCGATTTCTTCGACCGGCCACTTGATTCTCGCAAGCCATCTGATGGGCATGCCGCAGACGGACTTCTTGAAAACCTTTGAAATCGCGATCCAGCTCGGCTCTATTCTCGCAGTCGTGCTCGTGTACTGGAAGCAGCT
>CAZTMV010000001.1:63687-77109 GCA_964615225.1 uncultured Candidatus Saccharibacteria bacterium | reverse complement strand
TCGCGATCCAGCTCGGCTCTATTCTCGCAGTCGTGCTCGTGTACTGGAAGCAGCTACTTGATGTCGAGCTTCTCAAAAAACTCGCTGTTGCCTTTATCCCGACCGGCATTCTAGGCTTCACGCTCTATCGACTCGTCAAAGATGTGCTTATCGGCGACCCGGCGATTGTCGCTGGCGCGCTTATTGTAGGAGGCGTCGTGCTTCTGCTCGTTGAGTGGAAGTACACGCCTAAGGAAAGTGCTTCGGAAGAACCCGCTTCCCTCACCTACAAGCAGTCGTTCTTGGTCGGCCTCGCGCAATCCCTTGCGATGATCCCCGGCGTTTCTCGTAGCGGCGCAACGGTTGCAGGAGGCTTGCTGATGGGACTCTCGCGTCCCGCGATCCTCGCCTTCTCCTTCCTGCTTGCTGTTCCTACGATGGTGATCGCCACTGCCTATGATCTGTATAAAAACCCTGACGTGCTTGTAGGTGCAAATCTTCCTGTGCTTGGCGTTGGCTTCATCACCGCATTCATCGTCGGACTTATCGTCGTACGCTTTGCGCTTTCGTTCGTCCGCAAGTATTCGTTCGTTCCGTTTGCGCTTTATCGTATTGCTCTGGGTCTTCTGTTCTGGTTCGTGGTGCTATAGAAAAAGGCCCGGCATTGCTGCCGGGCCTTCGAGCATGCGCTCGTTCGGGATTAGAACTCGTACGCGAGTTCGATTGAGTACTCGTCGACGTCGTGATCCTCAACCTGCTTTGCAGGCAGGTTGAGGCCGTTCGCCGCCGGACCCATATTTGCGTACCGCTGACCTTCCATCTCGTAGCGCGAATAACGCGCACCGAGCGTCCAATCGTCGGAAATGAAGAGGCGGATGCCGGCGCCGAGGACGACGCCTTCTTCCGTCTGTTCTTCCGACAGGTTGTACGGCGCATAGCCGTTAGCCGGTCGGCAGAAGCCGAATGGAATGGTCGCCGGATCCATGCACTGTTCGCGCTGTTCCAGCGTCATCCATCCTTGCCCTGCTTCGAAGTACACGTATGCATCGTCGTTGAACGCATAGCCGACCTCAAGCGTGAGGGCGACAAGCGAGTCTGACGTTGCGAACTGACGGATTTCGTTGCCGTCAGCTTCTGCTGCTTCCAGTTCGCCGAATGCGCCACGGGCGCCGACGCCGATCACGAAGTTGTTGTTGAACTCCATGCGGCATGCAGCAGCCGGTCCGGCCATGACCCCGGAGAGGTCTTGATCGGGCTGGGCATTCGGGAAGGTGATGGTCGTCGATACGTAGCTGGTTTGGAGCCCGACTGAGCAGCCGCTCCAGCTGTCGCGTTCGCCGGCCTCAGCAGTACTTGGCAGTGCAGCAAAGCCGGTAGCGGCAGCCGCAACAAGCACGGCCGAATGCATCATCTTCATTTACATACTCCCCAAAAGAGCAAACGCACCCCCGTGGTGCGCAGTACTACTTTTTAGCACGAGTGGAGCAAGGGGTCAATTTCCCTTGCATTTCTCGCATCTGCAGCCAAAGGGCTTGATGTGCTCGTCGACGTACTCCTTTCCGTAATCATAGAGAATCTCCTCCCCTGGCTTGATAGCGCGCTTGGCCATGATGAACACGCGACCCTTAGCTATTTCAGGCTCTGCGTTCGGACGGCACGAGTGGTTGATGTACCCTGCCTTGTTCCACTTTGGTCTACCATCAATCGTCTTGTTCTTGGAGACTTCGAAGAGGTACTTGCTGCGGCTCGTGAACTCCTCTTCCTTGCTGATATGACGCCCAACGTACTCAATAATGCACGCGCCCTTGGGGATCAGGGACTCGGTAAAAAGACCGATCCCCGCGCTCGAGCGGCGTGGGGTTAGGACAAAATCTCCCGGCACGTATTTCCCTTTCTTCTTCATGCGAAAGCACTATCGTACCATGTTCCTTGACACAATAAAGCTACAAGCGCAGTATCGTCTCGGGCGAGGGACCTTCACTCAAGGAGAGACCCTCATGCTGTTTCGTATAGCCGCCCTTGCGGCGGCATGCGTTCTCGTCTATGGATGTGCTGGCGGAGCAACCTCCGCTGAAATGGCCAGTGATGGCTGGGTCACCCGAGTAATCCTCGGACTGATTCACGGCATCATCGCGCCGTTCTCGTTGCTTGGCAGCTGGCTCGACGTATTTGCGCCGGGAATCATTCCCGGTCCGCAGCGTGTCCTGCAGCCAAGCGCCGCTGACGACCCCTTCTACGTGACCGGGTTCATGGCCGGCTTGCTCGGCTTCTGGTCGCTCTGGTGGGTCGAGCGCGTGCGGCATATCCACGTTCGGCGAGTCGGCTAACCCAAACGGCCGCGCATCTTCTGATGCGCGGCCGTTATCACTTTCTACACTAGAACAGCTTCCAGATATTTTTATCTTCCGAGCCGTCGATCTTGAAGATCGCAACACCGCGAAGCCCGAGCTCCTTAGCGAGTGCCACCTTCTTTGCTACGGCATCAGCATCGCTCCACCACACCAGATTGAACTTATACGTCTGTCCGGTCTGGTTTGCGTAGGCAAGCGCGCGTGCAGCAGTCTCCATGCCAGAGGGAGTACCTGCAGGTGCTTTGATCGAGCGCGGGATGCGCAGATTCGAATCCTCAGGAATGTAGGTGAACGCAGGCTCGCCTCCTGCCGTGCGAGACGGCGTTACGTCGTAGTCGTCTGCGGTATCTTCCGGATACTTGCCGTTAACCGACCAGAGCTGGCGGTATGCCTGGAACCAGTTCGGGGACACAGTAACTTCCACTTCGCGGCCGTAGGTCGGCACGCCGATCACCAGCTTCTTTTTACCGATCGTCTGCGTTGCAAGATTCATAACCTTGCGCACCCAGTCGATATCCGCAACCGGGTAGTAGGGCTGTCCCATGCGCGCGGAGTTGAGCTTCAAGTCTGCGCGCTGCTGGTCATACGCCATGATGTACACGCGATCGCAGTACTTGTTTATCTCTGAGAAATCGTTTGCGTACTGAATGTTTGCAGGAACCGTCGTGTAGAGAGACTCGGGCGGCGTTCTCGCTTCGATGGTGCACGCAAGGAATCCGGAGCCTAGTGCGGCATCAAGCTCCTTCAGGAAGAGCGAGAAGAACGGCTTGGTTTCTGCGCGCTTGCCTTCGTAGTCAATATCAACGCCATCGTACTTCCCTTTCTTCACCATGTCGGCAATCGCCTTCACGTGCTTTGCGCGCAGGCTTGAGTCAGACAACACTTTATGGATGGAAGCCGTGTCGCTCCACATCACCGTCGGGGTCACGCGCACACCCTCCTCTTTTGCTTCTTTCAAGAAACGCTTGTAGGTGCTCTTGTTCATACCAGCAAGGTCCTTGATCGAGCCGTCAGTGTTTACCGAAAACGAGAACGGCTGAATAGCGTCCAAGCTTTCAATATTTTTAGCTGCAGAACGTGTCCCCTTCGATGCCTCCCAGTACGGGATCCAGCCCGACACCTCGAACGAGGCCTCAGGAGCAGCATAGGCGCTTGCAGGAATAACGAAGGTTAGTCCGAGAATGAGTGCGAGGAGTTTCTTCATGGAGAGTAGTATACCTAAGAAGACGCGCGGCGAGCCAATATCTGACTACTCCTGCGTGCGCGAGACGCGATAGATTGCGCCCGCGCGATCATCCGACACGTAGAGCACGCCTCCCGGCTCGACTAAAAGCCCTGCAGGTCGCCCAATTGCATCATTCTCGTTTTGTCCGCGCTCCAGAAACCCGGTCACGAAGTCGCTCTGTCCGCCCGCGCGCTCCCCTTCAGGCGTAAGATCGATGCGCACCACTTTGTAGCCGGTCGGCTCTGAGCGGTTCCAGGAGCCGTGATACGCAATCAGTGCGTCATGCCAGAACCCTTCCGGCCAGCCCTCTTCCGGTACGAATGCGATTCCAAGCGCTGCAGAGTGTGCTGGCAAATCCAGATGCGCTGGCTGCTTATCTTCACAGGGATTGCGAATGTACTGGTTCTTGTCGAAGTCGGTGTCGTGTACATTCTGGCCATAGCAGATCGGCCAGCCGTAGTCCAAGCCTTGTCGAATGATGTTCACCTCGTCAGGCGGAATATCGTCGCCAATGACGTCGCGCCCATTATCGGTTCCCCATACTTCTCCCGTTACCGGATGCAACGCCATGAATACAGTGTTGCGAAGCCCGGTTGCAACAGTGGTCATGCTGT
This sequence comes from uncultured Candidatus Saccharibacteria bacterium, assembly GCA_964615225.1. Taxonomy (GTDB): domain Bacteria; phylum Patescibacteriota; class Minisyncoccia; order Phycocordibacterales; family Phycocordibacteraceae; genus C7867-001. The sequence goes on along the minus strand of CAZTMV010000001.1, from coordinate 72,940 downwards.
TATCGACAAGCGATAAGCGTTGTACCGTTGCGCGAAGCGGGCTCTCTTCGATACAGACATTACACGATGAGCCGACAGAGATAAGCAAGCTCTCGCCGTCAGGCTCTTCAAGCAGGGTGCGGGTGTAGTGTCCATTGCCGGTCGGGAATGTTGCGAGCGTCTCTACGTAAGTTGCGGTGAACGTCGTCGGATCATAGCGGTATGTTTTGAGAGCTCCTGTCTCCGCCACATACAGCAGACACTGGGTATCGCACTTCACGAGTATGCCGTGCGGTTCTTTCAGCTCATCAAGCACCTGTATAGGGGCGTCTGCTTCCCCGTTTTCGTCGCGGTCGACAAGCGCAATCACCTTCCCTTCCTTCGTGAGCGAAACCAGCATCGCTCCATTTGGGTCGCGCGTCATGACGCGTGCGCCAGGTACATCGCGCGAGTAGATAGTTGCAACAAATCCTTCAGGTACCGTAAGCGGCGCGAGCGGCCCGCTAGGAAGCGGCGGGGGCGGTTTAGTTTTTGTAAACAGCTCGATCAGAAATGATGGCGGCTTTTCTTTTACATATTCATACGCCGTATATCCGCCAACCCCGACCACCAGCACAACAAGCACCGCAACAACCGCATGTTTGGTCTTCATACCCCCAATAGTAGCGCCTAGCTGCATTAACGCAGGGTGAATCTGCAGTACAATAGACGCAATGTCCAGGAACGAACAGCTCGCCTCTGCGAATGCCCCAGAAGGCCGCAAGCGCAACGAAAGCCTGAAGACCCGCCTCCACGACCTGCAGATCCGCGAACGTCTCGCCGTCTTGCATGCAGGCCTTTACGCAGGAGCAGAAGGGCGCAAAGGAAACAATGAGCGCGTCTCAGACATGGAAGATTCGTTGAGCGCTATCCAGCATATTGAAGAGCGCCTACAGGAAGTGGACAAGCTCATCAAGGGAGGAAGGTCAGTATCAAGAGAACAGAAACAGCGTGCTGATGAGCTGATTCTAGAAATGGATACGCTTCTCAACAGCAGCGGCAGTATGGGCGATCCATCCTTTCCATACTTTGGCGAAGCAGCTGCAGAGCCGGAAGCAGCTCAACCCACCGCATCCGCTGACACCCCTCCCGAGGTATGGGATATGTTCGCAGACGTTCCACCAGAACCAGAACCTGCTATCGAGGAAGTATGGGCTATGTTTGGAGACACGGACACAGAATCTGAAACTACGCCTGCAGAAGCAGCCCAGTCTTCTGAATTCATCGGAACTCGAAGTGCACTCATTGAGGCCCGCGCAACGTTTATGCAAGCGGAAGCTGAATATCGCTACCGCCGCGGACAATATCTCTCCATCAAGCAGATGCTCGCTCCCTCACAAGAACTGACTCCTGCCCAGCACGACTTACTCTCTACCGCAGAACGCGAGTATGTAGAAAGCATAGACGCGTACGTTGCGGCGTTTAGAGCGTACCGCACAAAGAATCCAGATGTATCAAAGGAAGAGCTCAAAGAGCTTGAGCGCGCCTTTATAACAAAGTGTGTGAACACGTTCGATGCCGACAGAGCAGCCACGGCTTCGGAAGTAGTCTACCCGCAGCACAGGCAGCGCCGTCGGGTCGTCACGCGCAACCAGGAAACGAAGCCACCGCACAAGCCACTGCGCGCTATAGCTGCAGGACTGTTTGCACTCTTTGGTATCGGCTACGCTGCTAAAGAAACCGCATCGCACCACACAGCCGCACCGACTCCTGCAGCAACCACACAGCGAGATATTCCAACCTTCACCCCTCCTCTCGAAGACCCTGCAACCATTCCGGTAATGGCAGAACGTGTATCGCTTGCAGAAGTAGCAGCAGAGAGCGAACGTGCGCCCGCCCCGCGGCGCGCACGAAGATCTGAAGTAGAGCCGGATCCACTTCCTGAAGCCGCTCCGCTGGTAGAGACCTCTGAAGAGGAAGAGCTTGCAGAAGCAGCGATTACTGAAACCCCAGGAGAGCTTCCGCGCTTCTAGTACCCTACGCCATGCGCCTTCCCCGTACCCCGGAGAAAATCCAAGACCTCTTGGATACGCTTCGCTTTAATAAGGAAAAGAAAGCCGAGACATGCAGAAGCCCGCAAGAAGTTCTCCGCCATAACGAAGCGCACTGCTTAGAAGGCGCACTACTTGCCGCAGCAGCACTTCAAGCAGCTGGCGAGCGTCCTTTGCTTATGAACCTGAAAGCCTCGCGTGGCGACTATGATCACGCAGTAGCGCTCTTTAAGCGAAACGGTTACTGGGGCGCCATTTCCAAAACCAATCATGCAGTCTTGCGCTACCGCGACCCGATCTACAAGACACAGCGTGAACTCGCACTCTCCTACTTCCACGAGTATTTCCTCAACGACACCGGCCGCAAAACATTGCTCGCGTATTCAAAACCCTTTGACCTTACCCGTTACGGCAAAGACTGGATTACGTCTACTGGAAACCTGTGGGATATTGCGGATGCGCTGAGGGATAGCCCGCATACTTCTATTGTCCCTTCTGGAACAAAGCTCCGCAGTGCAAGCATCATAGAGCGCAAAGCCGGGGACGTGGTCGAGTGGTAAACCTAGCGTATTTTTAGTAGGGTAAGCCTAGGAGGTACAGATGGAAATTATCTTACCGAAAACCTTTGTGGCAGAAGATGCCTACAAAGACAAAAGGCTCTTCTTTCTCGCAGGCCCAGTACGTGGTGGTGGGGATTGGCAGTGGAAGATGGTTACGGAGCTCTATATGTGCGCTCCTGACTCTATCGTTGCAATCCCGCAGCGATACGAAGAAACTCATCCACTCAACCAAGCACGCATGGATGGCGACGAAACCAAGTTCGAACGCCAACTTGCCTGGGAACAGTACTATCTTCGTGCAGCATCTCGTAGCGGCGGCGTAGTGTTCTGGCTTCCGTGCGAAAGCACGGAAAACCCGCATCCAGGTCCTGAACCTTATGGAATGGATACACGTGGAGAGCTTGGCGAATGGCGTACCCGTAAGGAATACGAACCAGACGTTCGGCTCTTCATCGGAGGCGATCCGTTGTTTCATGGCTTCAGCCAGATACAGCGTAACTGCTGGGAGCAGTTAGGAAAGGACTTTCCCTTCTACAGCTCCTTGCGGGATTTGGCTCAGGCGGCTACGAGCGCCTAAGTAAGCGGCTGACCTTCGTGTCAGCCGCTTTTGCGTCTGCATGGTAGGATGCCCGCATGAAGCAATCTCAGCTGCTTGGCATTGGCGCAGCCGTCATCGCGCTCTGCGCTATCGGCGGCTATCTCTATCACGCGCGCACGACTGAACTCTCCCAAGCGTTGAGCGAACGCGAACTCCAGCTTCAAGAGACACAATCTTCCCTTGCCCAGGCTACGGATGAGAACATCCAGCTGGCCGAAGCTCTAGCCGCAGAGCGCGAACGTAACGACGCGTTCTCTGAGCAGATCGAAAACATTTCAGGCACTGTCGGACGCCTCGATAAACTCTCTCGCACAGATCCGGAGCTCTTGCAGAAATATTCTAAGGTTTATTTCTTGAACGAAAACTATTCCCCACCTACCCTGTCTCCGGTACCAGAAGAGTACCGCTTCCAGGAAGACAAAGTGGAAGAGGTGCATGGGGGCGTTGCTTCTTATCTCATTAAACTCCTTGAGGCAGCTAGGGACGATGATATCGAACTTCTAATTGCGTCTTCTTACCGTTCCTTTGGCCGCCAAGGAGACTTGAAGGCAAGTTACGTAGTCCGCTACGGCTCAGGCGCTAACGCCTTTTCTGCAGAACAGGGATACTCGGAGCACCAGCTTGGAACAGCGGTCGACTTCACGACTCGCGAGGTTGGCGGCTCATTCGTCGGATTTGATACTACCGAAGCCTACGAATGGCTTTCCGAGAACGCCTACAAATACGGATTCGTTCTCTCTTATCCCAAAGACAATACGTACTATGTGTACGAGCCGTGGCACTGGAGGTTTGTCGGCAAAGAGCTTGCCCGCGACCTGCATCAGGACGAACGAGACTTCTATGATCTGGATCAGCGCGAAATCGATCCGTACCTCGTCGATATCTTCGACTAAATGGTAAAGGGCGCCGGATAGCCGGCGCCCTTGTGCTCTGGTGTCAGGTTGGAAACGGAGAACGACTGGGGCTTTCGTAGTCGTCGCTCTGCTGCAGGTACTTCGGGACGCGCCGCTCTTTTTTCGGCGTGACGCCTCGATGACCCTGTGCAGGAGCTTCGGTTCGCTTGACCTTGCAGTCCTTGCGATCGTTTGCCCGGCGGTCTGAGTTCTTACCCATACACTACTCCTCTTAGAACAAGGAACGCAGGCCGGAAAAGGCCTGCAGGAATGGATAGTACCGGATAGCACAAAGGCCCGCAAGCGGGCCTTTGCTGGATTAGCGCATCGCGAGAGCGTCCCCCTCAACGAGCTTACGGAGCTGTTCCTGCGTCTCCGGGATCTCGGACACCTTCAGGCGGCCGATCACGCGGATAGTGACGTCAGAACAGATACCAAGAGCAAGCGACGGGTTCACTTCCTTACCATGCACTGAGACCGTGTTAGACGCGTCAAGGAGAATATCGATCTGGTTGCGCTTACGGCTGTGCATACTGTCAGCAACTACGCGGTACCCAATCTGCTCCTCGACTGCGCTATAGCGACAGTTTCCGGTATCGGCGGCCGTGCGCGAAAGCGCGATCACGGTACCGAACGGAAGGTCTGCGGCAAGGTCGACTGAACGAGCTGCAACCACTTCGGGGTTCGAGTACGCGCCGGAGGCGGTCTCAAACGGGTTGCCGTCGGTCTGCTCAGGAACCGCGTTGTAGGAAGTGAGCTTCACAATATGTGTAGTCTCCTCCTCAGCACGGGCGAGCACAGGGGCGTCAGCAAGCGCGAGGGTGGTGTTAGAAACCTCCGCACGAGCGTCAGCTATTGGTGCCTCACCTGGGGCCACTGGGCCGGCGGTGAAGGCAAGAAAGCCCATAAGGGCTACCGTTAGTACTGGCATAAATGAGAAAACGGCTTTCGCCGTCTCGTGCGTCTATACTAGCAGTTTGGGGTCAAAAAGTCAATACCTATGACATAATCGAATACATTGTCAATAGCTAAAATGCCAAAATACTCAGTAAATAAGCCATATTATAGATACTAGTTATCATTGGGCTGCAATGAAGAAGGGCTGGAATTACGCTGACCCTTGCCCACCCCTCAAAACCACCGATTCTTCATGAAATTGCCATGTATTGCGCGGTACGGTACGCATGTATACTCGACCATAATGACCAATAACCAGGCCCTACTATGAAGATTTTCGGCCTCCGGATCTTCCACCCCCTCTCCATTCGGCAATGGCGCTCGGCTATCTTGCTCCTGGTTGCCTATGTAGCCGCTACACGCATCTCTGCGGCAGTATTCTCGGCTCCAGGCCTGATTTTCCCGGCGTCAGGCATCGCCATGGCAGGTCTTTACCTGGAAGGCCTGACGCTCTGGCCGGTCGTGTTCATAGCGTCCCTGGTCGGCTACATCCTTACCGGCGCTTCCCCGGTCTATATGCTTATTCTGCCTATTGCACATACCCTCCAGGCAGTAGCGGGAGCCTATATGCTCCGCAAGCTCGGTATTGACCCGCTGTTCAGGCGGATGAAGGATATGCTGGCCCTTATCGGGGTCTCGCTTGTGGCAGGCCTCATCGTGCCGACATTAGGTACCCTCGCTCGGCATCTTAACTCCTATGTCTACGACCTGCCTTTGTCGAGCCTCACTTGGGAGTCTTGGTATACCGCAACCGTCTACAGCATCCTTATCATTTCGCCGTTCATTATCCGCTGGTTTGCTAAGCCGCGCTTCTCACGCAATGCAGAGCAGATCGCGGAAATAGCCGGAGCCTTTGGCGCCCTGGGCCTCATTTCCTACTTCCTGTTCTTCACGCCCTACACTGATCTAGCCGGCGTCTCCCTGGTCTACTTCCTCCTGATCCCGCTGTTCTGGATTGCGCTTCGCTTGCGTCCGCGCTTCACGACGCTTGCGCTCATCGTCCTCTCAATGTTTGCGTTTGGCGGCCTATTCTTCGGGCAACCCTCAACAGTCGAGCTTGGCGTCCGCCTCTACCAGACCGAAATGTTCTTGTGCATCATTGCAGTCATCTTCTTTATCCTTACCTCGCTTGAAGAGGATCGCCGCGTCATAACCAACTTGATGCGCTCACAAGTCTCTACCCTCCAAAATGCCCTTGAGCGCGTAGCTGGTCAGGACCGCGCTAAAAGCGAGTTCATCGCCATGCTCGCCCACGAACTTCGAAATCCGCTTGCGCCTATCGTCAGCTCGATTGATCTTCTCCGACTTAAGAACGGTTCAGATCCCGAACAGGTCGAGGTGCTGGATCTTATGGAAAACCGCATGCACACCGTGCGCCGCCTTCTCGATGATCTACTCGACGCCTCCCGCATCACGGAGAACAAGCTCACGCTTGAGAAGGAGGAGGTCGAAGTCGGAGAAATCATTAAGCGTGCAGCGGTTTCAGCCGATCACTACTTCAAAGAGCGCGATCAGCACCTAGTGATCGAATCGCCCGGCGACACGCTCATCATCGAAGCAGACCCGGTCCGCATCGAGCAGGTGGTGACTAACCTTCTCACGAACGCATCGAAGTTCTCCAACCCTCGCGACGAGATCCGTCTGACGGTGCGCACGTCCGGCAATATGGTGGAGATTACCGTCTCTGATAAGGGCGTTGGTATTGATAAAGACATGCTCGGCCGCATCTTCGATCCGTTCCTGCAGGTAGAGCTCGGCAAGCGCACCCGCCAAGGACTTGGTATCGGGCTTGCGCTCGTACGCAGCCTTACCGAAATGCACGGCGGAACCGTGCGTGCCAAGAGCGAAGGCCAGGGCCAAGGCAGCCAGTTTGCGGTTATCCTCCCGCTTGCGAAAAAGAAGTCAGCAAAGCAGAAGCCGGAACGTACGGAAGCACCGGACATTCAAGCTACGGCTTCCAACGGCAAGCGTGTCCTTGTTGTAGACGACAATGACAGCGCTGCCTGGGGTATCGGACGCCTGCTAGAGCTGAAGGGCTATACGCTTGAATACGCCTATGACGGCGGGCAGGCTATCGATAAGGCTGCATTCTTCAAGCCAGATGCAATCTTCCTTGATATCGGACTTCCCGACCAGGATGGACATATGGTAGCTGCAACGCTTCGCGCAAACGGCTACACAGGCCGCCTTATCGCACTCACAGGCTATAGCATCGGAGAGAACAAGGGGGAACACTTTGATGCCTACCTCGTGAAGCCAGTCGGACTCGCAGACCTCTCACGGGCGCTCGAAGGCTAACTTCATCTAATCTTCCCTGCCGGCGGTGTATAAAGCGGCTATTCACCCGCAGATCGGTGGAGCGTACTTTATGAACCCCTAACACCACTACCATGCCATAAGCGAAAGGACCCGCCGCGGCGGGTCCTTTCATTGGCACGAGTACTACCAAGACAGCTGTCCTCCCGTCTTGTATTCGGTCACGCGAGTCTCGAAGAAGTTCTTCTCCTTGTTCAAGTCCACTGCCTCGCTCATCCAGGTGAACGGGTTTGCAACATTGAACTGCGCAGGAAGTCCCACGCGCTCCAAGCGGCGATCTGCAATGTGCTCGATGTACTGTTTGAATCCCTGTGCGTTCATGCCGAAGATGCCCTTCGGGAATACTTCGGTTGCAAACGTATACTCAAGCGTCACGGCGCGGCGCACGAGATCAATGATGTGCTTTTGGAACTCCGGCGTCCATACTTCAGGCTGCTCCTCTTTGATCGCATTAATCATGTTGATACCGAAGTTCAAATGCTGCGACTCGTCGCGCATGATGTACTGAATCTGCTCGGCAGATCCAGTCAGCTTGTTCTGGCGCTGGAACCCAAACATGACCGCAAACGAGGAGTAGAAGAAGATGCCTTCCATGACCAAGGAGAATACACAGAGGTTCTCGACGAACTTCTGATCACTTTCAAGCGTTCCGGTCTTGAAGTTTGGATCGAAGATTCCTTCGTTCAGAGAAAGCACCATGTTGTCCTTCTGATAGATCGAGTCGATCTCGCGGTACATGTTGAAGATTTTCGACTCATCCATCGCAAGCGACTCCACAATGTACTGGTACGCGTGTGTATGGATCGCCTCCTCATATCCCTGGCGAAGCAGGTACATGCGGCACTCAGGGCTCGTGATGTGCTTGTAGAGACCCAAGACAACGTTGTTGGCCGCAATGGAGTCTGCGGTTGTGAAAAATCCGAGCACGGTCTCAAACGCTTTGCGCTCGTCTGCGGTGAGCACGTCGAGCGCCCTCCACTGCTCGATATCGCGCTGCATCGAAATCTCAGTCGGAAGCCAGTGATTGGCATTGCCGGCCATGTACGCGTCCCACGCGAATGTGTGACGCATCGGGTAGAGCTGCATCACATCCGCGTCTCCGCCGTTGATGATCTTGCGCTTATTAATGTCGACGATTGCGGCACCCTTATTGATTGGCATACGAGAAGGTTGGTTACTGGTAATTCGAGCTCGTAGAGACTCGGGTTACGTCCTGCCATTTTCGCCCCTTTACGCCCCCTGATCAAACTGTGGAGAGTCGTCATTAGGACACGTCGAGGCGCCTAGATTTTACGCGGTTTCTGCTGGGACAAAGCGAGGACGGACGATGCCGTCTGGCCACGTGACTGGTTCGAGAAACTCCTCCAGATCTCGACACCTCACTACCCCATATGTAAGCGAAACATAGACAACCACTTTCGCTCCTTTGCGTGCGTTCGTAGATTCGTCAGCGACAAATAAAACAAGATATTTCCCGCCGCCGTGATGGTTATATACCTGGTTCTGCTGTAGTTCCATATCTGTACTCGTCTGTTATGCCACCTTACCCATTCCCGTCCATTCGTTTCGGATTTCCTCAATACCTTTAAGGATTTGGTCCAGCTGCACGTCGCTTAGATTCGTATAGTCCAGTTCTGGATGCCGCTTCTCATACTCAGCAAAGAGCGCCGAAGGCGAGAGCGGGCTGTTGTAGTTCTCCGTCCATTCGAACATGGCATTAGACCCTGTGATGCCTGGGAATAGGCGTTCCGCGAGCTTCAGTTGCATTGTCCCGCGCTCAGGAGACGCGGAGGCTTCTTTACGTACTGGCGAACCTTCCATATGCGCCAATTTTACCATCGTTCCCGCTCTTTGCGCTCCAGGCCATATCCAGGTAAGGTGTTTCCGGGAATCATCCCACTCCTAGGAGTTAGGAATGAA
>CAZTMV010000001.1:60035-63587 GCA_964615225.1 uncultured Candidatus Saccharibacteria bacterium | reverse complement strand
CAATGGGCGGCTCCCTCCGGAGCCGCCCATTAGTTTTTAGATACTTACGCTTCGCAGCTTTCGCACGTTCCCGCCTCCTCGCCTGCTGCAACACGAGCAAGCTTTGCCTGCCACTCTTCAGGAGAGAATCCTGCAGGAACTGACGGGGTAATCTCGGCCACGACCTCCGCAACCACTGATTCCACCGTCGGAGTCTCGATTGCTGCAACCGCTGCCGACATAATGCTTGCGCCACGGGTGTGCGTTGCACCGTACTCAGCAGTTGAGACGGTGGACTTCTCTACCTGGGAAGCGCCAAGCGAGCGCAGGTAGTAGGTCGTTTTAAGGCCGAGCTTCCATGCATGGAAGTAGATATCGGAGAGCTCGCGACCTGACGTGCCGTTGAAGAAGATGTTCAACGACTGCGACTGGTCGATCCACTTCGAGCGCCGAGCTGCAGCCTCGATAAGCCACTTAGCATCGATTTCGAACACCTCCTTGAACCTGCGGCGGACCTCGGCAGGAATCTCAAGAATCTGCTGTACGGAGCCGTCCGCATATTTGATGCGATTCAACATTCCCAAGTTCCACATGTTGAGCTTCTTAAGCTCTTCAACGAGGTATTTGTTCACCACAACGAAGTCTCCTGCCTGATTGCTCTTCACGTACAGGTTCTTGTAGATCGGCTCAGTGGTTGGGATGCAGCCCACGATATTTGCCGTAGTTGCTGTCGGTGCGATCGCCATGGTGTTGGAGTTTCGCATGCCGTACTGCTGCACGTGCTCGCGTACTGGCGTCCAATCAAGCTTGCCAGCGCGAGGAACGGGAATTGTCTCGCCGCGCTCTTTCTCGAGCAGATCAAGCGTATCGACTGGGAAGATGCCGCGATCCCACTTCGAGCCCTTATAGGACTGGTAAGTGCCGCGCTCCTTTGCAAGCTCAGACGACGCAAGAATGGTGTAGTAGGAAACCACTTCCATGCTCTCATCGGAGAACTCAACCGCTTCTTCGGAATCAAAGTCGATGCCCATAAGGTAGAGCGCATCATGGAGTCCGCGAAGACCCAAGCCCACCGGACGATGGCGCATGTTCGAGCGCTTGGAGTCCTCCGTCGGGTAGTAGTTGATATCAATCACGTTGTCGAGCATGCGCATGGAGGTGCGCACAACCCGCTCGACAAGCGCATGGTCAAAGCGCGCCCTGCCCTGCTCGTCTACGGTCACGAACTTCGCAAAGTTCAGCGAGCCGAGGTTACAGACCGCAGTCTCATCTGCACTCGTGTTCAAGGTGATCTCGGTGCAGAGGTTTGAGTTATGCACGACTCCTGCATGATCCTGCGGAGAACGGACGTTGGAAGGATCCTTCCAGGTGATCCACGGGTGGCCGGTTTCAAAGAGCATACCGATCATCTTGCGCCACAGGTCTCCGGCAGGCATCGTCTTCCAAACCTTCATCTTTCCTTCCTTGGCCATGCGCTCGTACTCCTCGTACTTCGCATCAAAGGCAGCTCCGTAGATATCGTGCAGCTCTGGAGTCTCATCAGGGGAGAAGAGCGTCCATTCACCGTTGTCGCGCACACGCTTCATAAACAGGTCCGGGATCCAGGACGCAGTGTTCATATCATGGGTGCGGCGGCGCTCATCACCGGTGTTTTTGCGCAACTCGATGAAGTCCGGGTAGTCGAAGTGCCAGCACTCCAGGTACACGCAGGCAGCACCACGGCGGCGTCCTGAGCGATTAATGGCAACGGTGACGTCGTTGGCAATCTTCAGGAACGGAATCACACCCTGGCTGTTCACACCCGTACCCTTGATGAAGGCGCCGGTCGCGCGAAGCGGCGTCCAGTCAGTGCCGATGCCGCCTGACCACTTGGAAAGCTGTGCGTTGTCCGAGTAGTTCTTGAAGATGGCGTGGAGGTCGTCCGGAACCGTGTTCAGGTAGCAGCTGGAGAGCTGTGGCTTAGGGGTTCCTGCATGGAAGAGGGTCGGGGTGGACGGCGTGTAGTAGAAGTCACTCATCACCTCGTAGAACTCCAAGACGCGCTCGGTACGCATCGAAGCGTCCTCAAGCACTGCGGTACCCATCGCAATACGCATCCAGAACATCTGCGGCGTCTCGATCACTTTCTTAGTATTCTCATCGCGCACGAAGTAGCGGTCGTACAGGGTCTGCAAACCTAGGTAGTCGAAGTGATTGTCGCGCGAAAGATCAAGTTTCGCTGCGATCGTGTCGATATCAAACGACAAGAGGCGCTCGTCTACGCGCTTGATCGAAACACCGTGCTCGAGACTCTTGCGGAATGCAGCAGCGTGGCGCGCAGCAAGATCTGCATCTCCCTCATGCCCCATGACTTCCGCATAAATGGTCTTCAGCAAGAGGCGCGCGGCAAGCTTGGAGTACGCCGGGTCGCGCTCGATCATCGAGCGCACCACCATGATGAGCGCGTTTGAAATGTCGTTCGTGCTGATACCCTCGTACAACTCGTACTTGAGCTGCTCCATGATCGCATCAACGTCGACGTTCAAGCCTTCGTCGACAAATTTCTGCAGCGTCTTGCGAAGCGGTGCCTCGGAATACGCCTCAAGCGCGCCCGACGACGTCGTGATCTTCAGTTTGGATTCCTCAATCTGTTCGATCACCTCCTGCTGCTTCTCTTCGCGGATTTTCGTGTGCTCATAGCGATACACGATGTAATGCTTAGCTACTTGATGGTAGCCATGCTGCATAATCACAAGCTCCACCTTGTCCTGCACATGCTCGACTGAGGGTACGGACTCCGGGAACGTTGCCTCGATATCGCGAATCACGATCGAGGTCATGTCGGAGAGCTGGCTGTCCGTAATCGGCACGTTCATCGCAAGAAATGCCTTGCGCATCGCGTGCGTAATCTTCGTTGAATCAAAATCGACAACCGAACCATTCCTCTTTTTAATTTGACGCATAGGGAATCTCTAGCGTTAGGGTTTGATAATTCATCAGCTCGGGCGGGAAGGTCATGAAAATCCCGCGAGATTGATGCCGCACCTGATGGACTCTTATGATAGCTCCGGTGCCAGCATGAAGCACTGTGGACAGGGTGCCTTCCGACACGTTTTTTTCCGCATTCAAGAGGTCCGCTAAACAACGCAGTATATAAAAGGTGTGGTGGCGCCTGAGTGAAGGGGTTGCTATAGTCCGAAGTGGAAAAAGAGAGGAGCAGGACTGATGAAACCCTGGCTTGCGCTCACCCTGATCGGCATGGCGATTGTGCTTGCGTATCTTGGGCTTGGAGCGCTCTTCCCTGCCGGCTTTCTGCTGGCAGTTACTGTCATCGGCGGCGCGGGAATCGTATGCATGGCTCTGCACGGATCTCCAACCACCTGGGGAACGTACGAAGTACGTGCGCACCACCTTGTTGCCGTACTCATCATCTGGGGAGCCTTAGGGCTCTTATGGGTTGGGTACTATCTCCGGCACGGTGCATGGCCGCAGATCTAATACCACTAAAACGAGCTGCTCTCGCGCAGCTCGTTTTTAATTTTTGAACCCCGTTCCCCGCATAAACATCCAGAGCGTGATGAGGAAGAACACCAA
>CAZTMV010000001.1:56544-59935 GCA_964615225.1 uncultured Candidatus Saccharibacteria bacterium | reverse complement strand
TTTTGAACCCCGTTCCCCGCATAAACATCCAGAGCGTGATGAGGAAGAACACCAAGGTCATGCCGCCAAGCACGCCAAAGGAAAGCCAGATGTTCACATCAGAGATGCCGAGGAAGCCGTAACGGAATGCATTCACCATGTACAGGATCGGATTGAAGAGCGACAGCGTCTGCCACGGCTCAGGCAGAAGCTCGATCGAGTAGAACACGCCGCCAAGATACGTGAGCGGCGTAAGCACGAACGTCGGCACAATTGAAATACCATCAAAGCCTTTTGCAAAGAATCCGTTGATGAGGCCAGCGAGCGAGAACAGGAACGAGGTCAAAAATGCTGCAGCGAAAATGATGCCGATGTTCACAATTTCCAGGTGCGTGAAGAAGAGCGAGGTCAGCACCACCAAAAATCCTGTGAGGAAGGCGCGAACCACACCGCCAGAGACAAATCCTGCGACAATCGTCCACGCCGGCATCGGAGAGACGAGGAGCTCTTCGATATTCTTAATGAACTTTGCGAAGTAGAACGTAGACACGGTGTTCATGTATGCCGACGTGATGATCGTCATCATTACGAGTCCCGGCATAATAAACTGCATGTAGGAGTAGCCGCCTATCGGATCCACCTGGCTGCCGATAAAGCCGCCGAAGATCGCAAAGTAGAGCGCGGTCGTCACAATAGGTGGAAGCAGGGTCTGCGACCAGATCCTGAAGATCCGGATCGTGTCCTTGCGCACCATCGTATAGAAACCGATCAGGGCTGGGTTTTTCATGCCTTCTCTTCGATAAGCTTCAGGAAGATATCCTCCAATTTCTGCCCCTCATGGCGCTCCATGAGCGCTTTGGTCGACTCATCTGCGACCACTACTCCTTTATTGATGATAGCCACGTGGCGGGAAAGCTGCTCAGCCTCCTCCAGATAATGGGTCGTGAGCACGATGGTGACGCCTTCGCCGTTGATGCGGCGCAGGTACTCCCACATACCGCGGCGAAGCTCCACGTCCACGCCCGCAGTCGGCTCATCCAGAAGCAGAATCTTCGGCTCATGGATCAGCGCACGCGCAATCATCAAGCGACGCTTCATGCCGCCTGAAAGGTTCTGCGCCTTCTCGGTCTTTTTGTCGCCAAGACCCAAATCATCAAGGATCTTGCGAGCCTTGGGGAGCGCCTCTGCACGCGGAATGCCGTAGTACCCTGCCTGATCCACCACAATATCCTCCACCTTCTCGAAGAAGTTGAAGTTCATTTCCTGCGGCACGACACCAATGTAGGTCTTCGCGAGATCTGGATTCTCATCAAGCGAAATGCCGTTAATCTTCACTTCGCCCTCCGACTTCTGCACGAGCCCAGTCAGCACTCCGATCAAGGTCGTCTTGCCGGCGCCATTGGGGCCCAGAAGCGCAAAGAATTCGCCTGCGGGAACCGTAAGCGAGACGCCTTTGAGCGCATCAACGGTTGCGCCGCCCTTGGAGCGCGGCTTATACGTCTTCTTGAGATGTGTTACTTCGATTGCGGACATTGAAGCCATTAGTATACCAAACACAACAACACGAGGAGGTATACTCAAGCACATATGGAAGACTTGGTAGCCACACTTACATCCCGACTTACAGGCGACGTTGACGCTACTCCCGTTACGCGCAAGGCATACGCACGAGACATGAGCATCTTTGAGCGTACCCCGTCCCTGGTAGTGTTCCCAAAAAACAAGAACGACGTTTCCGAACTCGTGAAGGCAGTGGCAGAAGCAAAAAAGCGGGGCGAAGATGCTTCCGTCACAGCTCGCTCTGCAGGCACCGACATGTCGGGCGGGCCGCTCACCTCCTCCATTGTTGCGGTGTTTACCAAGTACATGAACAAGATCGGAAAGATCGAGAATGCAGAAGCGACCTGCGAACCAGGCACCTATGATCGCGATCTTGAGAAAGCGCTTGTACAGAAAGGCTACCTCCTCCCTTCCTACCCTGCATCGCGCAACATTGCAGCTATTGGAGGACTCGTAAATAACAACTCGGGCGGCGAACGAACACTCGAATACGGCAAGACCGACCGTTACGTGAAAGAGCTCGAAGTCGTGCTCTCTGACGGCAGCATCACCACTCTGAAAGAACTCTCCCCCGACGAGCTCGCAGAAAAGAAAGCGCTCACGACTTTTGAAGGCGAAATCTATCGTAAGATGAGCGATTTGATCATCCGCAACCGCGATGTCATCGAGCACGCTCGTCCTGCAGTTTCCAAGAACTCAGCAGGCTACGCGCTCTGGGACGTATTTGATACCGAAAACGGCACCTTTGACCTTACTAAGCTCGTCGTCGGCGCACAGGGCACCTTGGCGCTCACCACTTCCATGACGTTCAAGCTGGTGAAGCCAAAAAGTTACCGCTCTATGCTCGTCGTGTTCCTTACGGACTTGAAAGAGCTTCCGGACATCGTGCGCTCGGTGCTTCCCCACACACCAGAGTCTTTTGAGTCCTACGACGACCACACCTTCTCGCTTGCGATCCGCTTCCTGCCGCAGATGCTTATGCAGATGGGGCTCGTGCGCGCTATCCGGCTCGGATTCTCCTTCCTGCCGGAAGTCATGCTCGCACTCTCAGGCGGCGTACCAAAGATGGTACTCATGGCAGAGTTTGCCGCAGACACGCATGAACAGGCGCTTGCGCGCGCAAAAGCAGCGCAGCATGACTTGCAGGAACTTAAGCTTCCAACGCGTATTGCCGCTACAGAATCTGCTGCGGAAAAATACTGGATCGTGCGCCGAGAATCTTTCGCGCTCCTGCGCAAGAACACGCACGGCTTGTACGCAGCTCCCTTCATCGATGACTTCGTCGTGCCGCCGGAAAGCTACCCACAGTTTTTGCCGGAGTTGAACGAACTGCTCTCG
Source organism: uncultured Candidatus Saccharibacteria bacterium (assembly GCA_964615225.1). GTDB lineage: Bacteria > Patescibacteriota > Minisyncoccia > Phycocordibacterales > Phycocordibacteraceae > C7867-001. The sequence goes on along the minus strand of CAZTMV010000001.1, from coordinate 57,058 downwards.
CACTACGATCTTGTGTATACGATCGCGGGCCATATCGGCAACGGCAACTTCCACCTGATTCCGCTCATGGACCTCTCCAAGCCTGAGGTGCGAAACGTCATTCTCGAACTCTCACCGAAGGTGTATGACCTCGTACTCAAGTACGGCGGCTCCACGACCGGCGAACATAATGATGGCATTATCCGCACGCCGTACTTGGAGCAGATGTTCGGCGCTGAAGTAGTGAAGCTGTTCGCAGAAACGAAGCACATCTTCGATCCTCTGAATATCTTCAATCCCGGCAAGAAGGTCGGCGGCACGTTTGCGGATATTGAGCGGGATATGCTCCGCCATATATAGCACTACGGACCCGTCTGATGACGGGTCCGTAAACGCTTGCTTACGCGTATTCTTTTGCGTTGGCAGTGCCAAGCAGATGATCGATCCGCTCAATGCAGTGGATCGTGCCGAGGATGGCGGCGATCATGCCGAACACGAGGAGAACGGATCCCCACGAAAATTCCGGCGAAGAGCC
>CAZTMV010000001.1:0-56444 GCA_964615225.1 uncultured Candidatus Saccharibacteria bacterium | reverse complement strand
CGATCATGCCGAACACGAGGAGAACGGATCCCCACGAAAATTCCGGCGAAGAGCCAACATACATGAGCACTGCGCCGGCAAACGTAACCGGCACACCCACACCAAAGCGGATGTCGCGATCGCTCGCGCCGTCGCCGAGGACCGAATAGAAGATCCACGAGACGAACCCGAGCATCAGGCAGAGTCCGAAACCTGCGACCACCAACACGTTGGCGACCGCCGGCGGAACCTCGCTGATGGAGAAGATCGCGATCGTGCCGTATGCGCCGACTGCTGCCGACGCCACGCAGAGAATCGCAAACAGCGTTGCAAGGATCAATGAGAACATTTTCATGTTCAGCCCCTTAGTACGCTCTTTCGAGCAACGACCTACATAATACCATATATGACATTAAAGTCAAGTATTGAAAACGGGCGCACCCGTACGTATACGAATGCGCCCGTTGGCGTCGCCGATATGCTTGACTTAGGCGTGATCGACTCTCTCTTCGTAGTGTTCCCGCGGTAGTAGCAGGCCCAAGACGAAGAAGAGGCAAAGACCGACCACGAAGCCGATGATGCCGGCGGCGAAAAGAAAGTCGAGGATGTTTGAAACGAACGCGGGAGCGCCGAACGTGCCTGCCACAATACCCAGCACCAGTGCTGCTAAGCCAGCAGCGCCGGCACAGTTTGTGAGAAACAATTCTCGCATTGCCCACTTGTTCGCTCGTGAACCTCGGACGATGGTGTATCGAACTGTGTGAACCACTTCAGACATGGGTCCACCTCCTTTCTTCCAGATCACAGATTACCATATTATTAAACTACTGTCAAGTATCCTGCTAATCCACACCGCCCTACCAAATCCTTGTTATTTTTGCAACTCTATAGCATAATAGAGGTGACTCGCAGTCGTCTCGAGCCCCCAAAGCGTTCGGTATCTCAGCGAGAGTTAATAAATCACGTTCACGCATGGCTAACACCAAGTTGTATATCGGCGGTATCCCATACTCCACCACTGAAGACAGTCTCCGCACTGCTTTCGAGGAGGTAGGACAGGTTACGTCGGCAAGCATTATTATGGATCGCATGACGAACCGCTCACGCGGATTCGGCTTCGTGGAGATGGCTGATGAGGCTTCTGCACAGGCAGCGATCGATCGCTGGGATGGCAAGGAGTTCGAGGGCCGCATGCTCTCAGTTTCCTTCGCACGTCCGCAGGGCGAGCGTCCTCCGCGCCGCGATGGCGGTTTCGGCGGTGGTCGCGGCGGCTTCGGCGGTGGTGATCGCGGCGGTTACGGCAACGACCGCGGCGGTTTCTCCGGCGGCTACTAAAACCGGTCCCTCAAGAAAAAACCCAGCATGCGCTGGGTTTTTTCTTTTATCCGCACTTCGTCACAGAGGGTTCAGACGAGCCCTGCACTTCCCGCTTCTTCCCTTCCGCGTACCAACCGATCAGGTTCGCAAATACCTGGAACAACGACGCGACGCCCGCAAGCGCGAGAATAATGATGACCGGATACGCGACCGGGGTTGCGTAGTACGCAAACACGACGAAGAACGAGAACCAGAGGCCGGTGCACCACGGACAGTTCAACAACTGGGAGAAGGTGCCGAGGAATGAGTCGCGCGGAGCGGCCGCAACTCCATCACGAATGAACTTCGTGATGACGTCATAGCTCGTGAGGCGGATCAGGCGGAAGATCGCAAGCGACATCAGAATGTAATCCTCGTAGTTTGGCAGAAGCGGGAACGATTGCCCGCCGTCGGTGAGCCACAGCGAGCCCTTAATGACGATTGCCGCGAAAAACAGGCCGAACACGATATTCCAGAATGCGCTTTTCATGATCTGTAGTATACCGTATGGGTAATGGACAAAGAGGACCGAGAACACCTGCGCCGTGAAAAGTACGGAAACGATCCGTACGCCGACATGCGCGATGATAGCAAGCGCCTTGAAGCGGGAGAACCGCTCGCATATGTCATCGGCAATCAACCGTTTCTAGGACTCACTATCGGGCTTGAGTCACACCCGCTGATTCCCCGCCCCGAGACTGAGTGGTGGACTGAAGAACTTGCAGCACACATTGCTGAGCGTCCGCTCAAGGTGCTGGATCTGTGCGCAGGCTCAGGAGCGATCGGACTCGCGCTTCTGGCGCACTGCCAGAATGTGCACGTGTCATTTGGCGAGCATGATGAAGCCCACACCAGTCAGATCGCTGACAACCTCTCTCGCAACAGTTTAGACGCCTCGCGTGCGTCTATCCACGCCGGTGATCTGTTCGCTCCCTTTGCTGGTGAGCGCTTTGACCTGATTGCAACCAACCCACCCTACATCCCCGAGCCCCGCGAACTTGACGAGAGCGTCACCGAATACGAGCCGCATGATGCATTATTCGCCGGAAGTGACGGACTCGATGTGATCCAGCGTATTGCCGCAGAAGCAGCAAACCATATGAACGAGAACGGCGAACTCTGGATGGAGTGCGATATCGAGAATATTGAGGAGGCTGCCCGCCTTCTTACGGAAGGTGGTGCCAAGCACACCCAGATACGCATCGACCCCTATGGGCGCCCGCGCTTGTTGCTGGCATACTACTAGGGTATGCAACCAACCGTCGTACCTAACCTCATGCCGAGCTTTCCGGCAGCGAGCATCGAGACGATTCTTGCGATCGTGATCACCATCGTGTTCATTTGGTGGGCGATCTTCACCGTCGTCGCGATCTACCACTGGTTCCGCTTCGCCCGCGACTCCTGGCTCGCCGTTCCGGCAGTTGCCGTGCACCTATTTGTATCCGGCTGGATCTTTGTATTTGCAACCGGCGGACTTCACTAATATGGAAAAACTACAACTACACATGGGCGAGCACGTGGTTATAAACGTGCGCAAACACCCTCTCATTCTGGTCGGCCGCCTGGTTCCTATTGCAATCCTCGACTACCTCCCGTACCTACTGCCTGGCGTCGGCGCGTACCTCATGACCATGAGCCCGGAGTCTGTGATCGACTTTGCGCTGCTCTTCTCGTTTGAAAACCCCTGGTTCCAGTTCATCGTTGGCATCTACTGGCTCTTCCTCTGGATGGCCGCGTTCGGCGTCTTCACTAACCACTACCTCGACCAGTGGGTAGTCACGAACGAACGCATCATTGAAATAGACCAAAAGGGCTTCTGGAACCGCTCGGTCTCCAGCCTCTTCCTAAACCGCGTGCAGAACGTCGAGACAGACCTTGAAGGCTTCTTCAACACAATCTTCGGCTTCGGCACGGTCTCGGTTGAGTCAGCAGGTGCCGAGGTGAATCGCATCAAAATGCACGGCCTTGGAAACCCCGAGCATGTGCGCGACGTGATTTTGCGCGAGCACGCGAAAATGGACGACGCGCGCGCTTCGAAACTGGGCGTCTAGCTGCTACACTGGTGCCTATGAAAGACCGCAGCGCGCTCGACACTGAGCCGTATAAGGGAGTGCGTGACTTCTACCCGAGCGATTGGGCTAAGCTCCAGTATCTATTCTCGACTGCCCGCCGCGTCCTCACGCTCCACGGCTTTGAGGAATACAATGCGTCTCCCTTAGAGCGCGCAGAGCTCTATGAGCGCAAGACATCCGAGGAGATCGTAAACGAACAGACCTATACCTTCGAAGACCGCGGCGGCCGCCGTGTAACCCTGCGCCCTGAGATGACCCCGTCTCTAGCCCGCATGATCGCAGCCAAGCGCCGGGAGCTCTCATTCCCTGCCCGCTGGTTCTCGATCGGGAACCGCTTCCGCTACGAGCGTCCGCAAAAGGGCCGCCTGCGCGAATTCTTCCAGATCGACGTCGACATCGTCGGTATTGACGGAGCGAAAGCTGAAGGCGAAGCAGTCGTTATGGCGCACGCAATCCTGAGCGCGCTTGGCGCACAGAATAAGGATTTCCAGATCCGCCTTAACTCTCGCTCCCTGCTGAACGCCGCAGGCACGGCCGTAGGACTCTCTGAGGAAGAAATGACCAGCTACCTCGCGCTCCTAGATCGCAAGGAAAAAATGGAAACACGTGCCTTTGAAGAAGCTCGCTCGGCATTCCGCCGCAACGAGAAAGATCCGCTTGAGGTTATTGAATCGCATGCGGTTGCAGAAGTAGAAGCTGAGTACCAGGCGCTCATGGCACTTATGGGCGCCCTCAAAGAGCGTGGTATTGATAACGCGATCTTCCACCCATCAACCGTGCGCGGTTTCCTCTATTACACCGGACTCGTGTTCGAGCTTTTTGATACGGACCCGGCAAACCCGCGCGCGCTTCTAGGTGGCGGTCGCTATGACGGCTTGGTGTCTATGTTTGGCGGCGACCCGATTCCAGCGGTTGGATTTGCGATCGGAGACACCGTACTCGCAGATTTCCTTGAGACCCACGGCTACCTGCCGGACATCAAGAGCACGACGAAGGTTGCGATCGGAATACCGAACGAAACAGATCTTGTAGACGCGCACAAGCTTGCCGACCTGCTTCGCTCTGCTGGCATCCCAACCTTGGTGAACGTCACGTCGCGCGCGCTTGGCGACCAGGTCAAAGACGCGGTGCGCCGCGGCATTCCGTTCTTCATCGCCGCAGGTGCAGAAGAAGCGCGCTCCGGCACGTACCGCGTCAAAGAGCTTGCAGCGAGCAGCGAGCAGCAAGTTGCACGCGAGGATTTGGCAGCCTACCTCCTGTCCCGCTAGCGTATGCGTGCGATTACGTTTGATATTGAAACCAAGATGACCGCTATTGTGGGCGGGCGCTTGGACGTGAACCAGATGGAGCTGACGGTGGTCGGCATACACGACACTGAGACTGGCGAGTACACGTCCTACCTCATGGATGAACTCCCAAAGCTCTGGCCCATTATTGAGAGCGCGGACATGCTGATCGGCTTCAACTCCGACACCTTCGATGTACCGCTTTTAAACCGCTACTATCCCGGAGACCTGACCAAGATCCGCTCGCTCGATCTTCTCTCGGAGGTACACAAAGCGCTCGGACGCCGCGTGCGCCTGCAGTCCCTTGCAGAAGCGACGCTTGGCAAAGGCAAGAAAGGAGACGGGCTCAAAGCCATGGAATGGTGGGACCAGGGGCTCTACGACAAGGTGCGCGAGTACTGCATCGAGGATGTGCGCATCACGCGCGAGCTCTACGATTACGCGATGAAGAACGGCCATTTGAAATACAAAGACTTGAATCAAAAGCGCGAAGTGAAGATCGATACCTCCGCCTGGGAGTCCCCAGCCGAAGGTCACGCACTCACCCACACCCTCGGCATCTAGGGTATTCTTAGGGGTATGAAATCCCCGTATCTGGTCCCTGGCGCTATTATCTTCGCGGGACTCGTGCTCGCACTTGCAATCTTCTTCGTTCGCGGAGGCGGCAACACCCTTCCTGAGGGAGATCCTTCGTTCATGCGCCCCGTGTCTCCTGACGAACACCTGCTTGGCAACCCGACTGCTCCGGTCACGGTCGTTGTCTACTCCGACATCGACTGCGCGTACTGCAAACAGTTCCAGGAAACCATGCTGCAAATTCTCGCAGACGATGCTGAGAGCGGCCTTGTGGCAATGGTCTACCGCCACTTCCCCCTGATCCAGATACATCCGTACGCCGCAGAGCATGCAGAAGCTGCAGAGTGCGTCGCGGAGCAAGGCGGGAATACCGCATTCTTCCGCTTTATCGACCAGATACACCAGGCGGCACCTGAAGGCATCGAATTCAATCCGGACAAGTATCCCGATCTTGTGAACAGTCTCGGTCTCTCGCTCTCAGCGTTTGAGAGCTGCCGTGAGAGCGATCGTTTCGTGAGCAAGGTTGCTGCGGATTTTGATAACGCCATTGAAGCCGGCGCGACCGGCGCTCCCTACATCGTCATCCTGGTTCGAGGAAGCGATACCATTCCTGTCTCAGGCGCCCTCCCCTACACCAGCATGCGCAAGGTTATTGACGCGGCTCTTGCCAAGGTTCAGTAAGCTCGTCGTCCAAAAGGCGAAGCTTGTAGAGCGTGAACGAATCCTCACCCTCAAACATATCTGAGGGGTTAGGAAGGTATTTGCGCGGGCGCCCTATTTCCTCCGTCGCATCAGATAGGAGGCGGTGGAATACCTCAAACTCCTGCTTTGCATCTTTGAAGTCGAGCACATAGCGGCGCATCTGTGAGCGGCCGTCCGCGTTTCGGGTCTTCTTGCACTCCTGCACGATAAAGCGGCGTACGGGGCGATCAAAGGTCTGCGAGACCGTGTAGTAGTTAAAGATTGCCTGGAGCATAAAGAGTGCCTTTACTTCCTTGTGCTTGCTAAACGAATCTACAAACTTGTGGTCCACAATGTCCAAGGACCCTGGCTCAAGCCTCGACTCCACCACTAAGTCCGAAATGGCTTTCACCGGGAGCGGGAGCCCTGGGATAGTTGCCATGCCGCGCACTTCAATGCCGACCACTTTGTATCTAGGCGGTCTGGCCAGATAGAATCCGAGCGCTTGCAGGTACTCTCGCTCCATACTTTCCCGTTTCTTTTTCTTAGCGGCTTTGGTCTTTGCAACGCCGAAGTTAATTTCAAAATCCGGAACGCTCCGCAGATATGAGAGTCCCGCAGCCACCGATTCTTCCTTCGAGGCGCCTTTATAAAACTGCTCAAGCGCGAAATGCGCAGAGCGCCCCACCACGCCCGCAGGAGTCGACGGAATGTCATAGATTTTCTCGACATAGCGTTTATGCCAGGCAAGCGGATTGCGTAAGAAAGAGACCAAGGAGGAGTGGCTCCAGTACTTGATCGGATAGCGTTTGCGGCGAACAGGCATCCCCCTAGTATACAAAATGGGCCGATCCACGTACGTGAACCGGCCCTAAAGATCACTTGTCCGCATGTCTTACGACTGTTCGAGTACGAACAACTCTCGAGTTTCCATGTCGACTTTGCCGACCAGCGTGTCGAACGATAGTTCTGGCACTTCAGCAGCAAGAATTGCTTTTGAAATCTCAGCCATTTCGCGCGCACGAAGCTCTGAACGAGGCTCCTCCCGCCCCGTACCACGCTCCTTACGGAACGAGGACGAGCACAGAAGAAGCACGCCGTCTTCCTTGTTTATGCGTCCAGCTTGCTGGTTCGCAAGAACAATTTTGCCAGCTACCGCGACCTCCTTGGCCCATTCAGGAGCGTACGGACCAATAATGAGAGCGCGGTTTGGCATATGAAGCCAATCGAATCCACGACCGACCGCGATGATGTTTTCACGGTGGTCCAGATCGACGGGTTCACGGCGCTTGGCGCGGACTTCCGTGCTGTGCGCAACATTGCCTTTCACGAGATGGAATACGTCCCGCAAAACACTTGTTGCCATGCTTGGATAAAGCACACGGAACCGTTCCCACAGAGACTCTTCATCCGCTGCGGTAAGCGTGCCAAGATCAAGAATGAGATCATTTTCGCCGTGAAAGACCAGAACGTCCTCGTCGGTTTCAATGCCGACGACGATGGCACGTACATCATTCTGACGTGCACCATACACGTGCTGAATCTGCTCGACGAGCTTCGCTGCCGCCTGCATGGCACCAGCCTTATCGTACCCCCAGCCCTTGCATCCAAGATGCTCGTTACTGGAGCGCGAGAAGTGGTAAGTGACAAGGATGACGGAACGACGACCTTTGCAGATGCCGTAGTCTACCCACTCATCCACCAAGTCGCCAAACCACGGCCACGCCATGGAAAACTTCCCGCCCATAGTACGGAACGGGTAGATGATGCCCGGCGGAACTTTGGTCATGAGCGCCAGGTTGAGCCTGCCGTCCATGCACTTGAGTGCCGCGATTTCAGTCGTATGGATTGCTCGATGTCGCTGTCTAGCCAAGCTGGCATCTCGAAATTCCGCGCTTTGAGCGCGGTTACGGTCGAGAACCTCTTGGACGATGCGTGACATAGGTTGTGCTGTATAAGCCATTAGTTCCCCTTGCAACACGAGTGCCGCACGTAGCGTGCGGCAAGTCTGTATCCTACTCCTCTACATATCCTTTGCAAGACGCTATCCCCGGTAATTGACATACATGTTTTATACTGTATATTGCAAACATCTACTGCAACCCTACGGAGGGATAGATGCGTGGAATGATCCTTGTCGTATTAGGTCCTCACATCAGCGTCGGGGAGACCCGGCTCCAGACAGCCGAAAGGCTTCTGAGCCAGGCAGCCATCGCCAAGCAGGCGATGCTGCTCAAAAACCGCTCCGACGAGCTCTCTACGTTCAGGCACTCCATCTCTTCTCCGCGAGAAACGCTGCGTCAAAAACAGCGACATCGCAAGCGAAGTAAGTGATGGGGGCTGATCGATAAAAAGACAACGCCCAGGATTACGATCCTGGGCGTTCTCTCGTTTAGTAACTCTTCAGTCTCCTACTCTTCTCGTGCGTGCGGATCTTCTCCAGCGCCTTCGCCTCAATCTGGCGAATACGCTCGCGGGTCACGCCAAACTCCTTCCCCACCTCTTCAAGGGTGTGGTAGATGCCGTCGAGAAGTCCGTGGCGCATCTCAAGAATCTTGCGCTCCTTTGGAGAAAGATCATCGAGAATATCGCGGACCTGTTCGGTGAGAATGCGCTCAGAGGATTCCTGAATAGGTGACGGAATCTTATCGTCTGCAATGAAGTCACCGAGTGAGGACTTGCCGTCGTCATCGTCAGAGCCGATCGGACTCTCAAGCGACAAGGTGTCCTGATTGATCTTCTCGATCTGATACACCTTATCTACTTCAATACCCATTTCTACCGCCACCTCTTCCGGCTGCGGATCACGGCCAAGTGCTTGCGCAAGGCGGCGGGAGACCTGCTTGTACTTAGCAATGGTTTCCACCATATGCACCGGAATACGGATGGTGCGAGACTGGTCTGCGAGCGCGCGCGTAATAGCCTGGCGGATCCACCAGGTAGCGTACGTCGAGAACTTGAAGCCCTTGTTCCAGTCGAACTTCTCTACGGCCTTGTAGAGGCCGATATTGCCCTCCTGGATGAGGTCCAAGAGAGTCAGGTCCGGTGAGCGGCCGACGTACTTCTTTGCAATAGACACCACGAGGCGAAGGTTTGAGCGTGCAAGAATGTGCTTTGCCTCCTCATCTCCCTTCTCAATGCGCTTTGCGAGCTCGCGCTCTTCAGCTGCGGTGAGAAGCGGGTACTGGCCGATCTCACGCAGGTAGATCTGGATCGAGTCGTAACCGGTCGATTCGCGTCCCTTGATGTTACGGCTTGCGAGGTACTGGTCAGCACTGTCTTCGAGCATGCCGCCCTCAAGCACATCAATGCCGCAGGTTGAGAGCTTCTCATAGAGTTCCTCGAGGAAGGAAACGTCTTCCTCCACGTGCGGAAACTCCTTGAGGATTTCACTATAGGTAACATAGCCGCGTTCCTGACCCTTGCGGATAAGCGCGTCCATCTTGTCATTGCGAACATCCTTGGCTTTCTGTTTTGCACCATGAGCACCAGCACGCACCACCGCCATTGCGCGGGTTTTCTTGGACGCCTTCTTAGCTACCGGCTTCTTTACAGCCTTCTTAGCCTTCTTCGGCGCACTTTTCTTTGCTTTCGCCTTTGGGCGAGCTTTGGTGGTTTTCTTTTTCTTCACAGCAGCTTTTTTAGCCATAGTACGAGAAATTGGTGAAGATACTGTTAAGCGAGCTTTGCGAGTCGTGCGGAAACCTCAGAACATACCGCGAGCGCTTCTTTAATTGCAGCGTCGTCTTTTGCGGATTCTGCGCGTCTGAGTTTTGCAGTTGCGTCAGACAAGCGCTCGGTCAGGACTGAGCGCTCGAATGCACGAATCAAATCATCTGCACTGTGTTCACTAGGCGACTCTCCGAAGAGCAGTCCGGCCTCAAATAGGGCACGCTCTGGAATAAGGTCTTCCGACGGAGCGGCACCGATAATGCGAGCGTACTCATCTTTTAGGTGTTTGGCAAGGGGGGTATCCGGGTAGGCGTGTATAGTGGCCCGTACGAGCATTTCCCGCCCCGTATCCGCCTGCTTTGGCGTTGCTTCCCCGCCAGCTTCGCCCGAGTCCTCTGGCTCTGCGCCCGAAGCCTTCAGGGATTCGCGCACGGATTCAATAGAAGAACCAAGATGGCGCGCCACAACGCCCACGAAGTGCTCGCGCTCCATGGCACTCTTCATGGTACGGATAAGCGGCAACACGATGCGCTCCACGGAGACCACAAGACGCAGCTGGTCTCGTTCGCTTGCAGACAAGACTGAAAGGAAGAACTCAACAATTGGTTCTGCTTCCTGGGCGCGGCGCGCAAAATCCTGCGGCGTGTCTTTAGCGAGGTCTGCCGGATCTTTGCCAAGCGGCAAGCGCACCGCTTTCACGCGCATGCCAGCGCCGAGCGCTGCGTGTGCGTTTTTAGCAGACGCAGCAAGTCCTGCACGGTCTGCATCAAGTGCGAGCATGAGGTTATCGCTGTAGCGCTTGATAAGCGACAGGTGTTCGCGGGAAAGCGCAGTACCGGAGAGCGCAATGGCGTTTGTAAACCCAATCTGGTGCAAAAGTGTGAGGTCGAACTGCCCTTCCACGAGAAGCGCGAACCCGCGGCTGCGGATCGCATCCTTTGCCCTATCCATGCCAAAGAGAATCTGTGACTTCTTAAAGAGCTCTGTTTCCGGAGAGTTGAGGTACTTTGCCTGATCATCAGGGCTCAGGGCGCGTCCCGTAAACGCCACGACACGTCCTGCAGCGTCTCGAATCGGGAACATGAGGCGGTTGCGAAAGCGATCATAGTACGTACCCGGCTTCCCGTCTGCCTCCTTGATGAGTCCGCACGAAAGGAGCTCGGGAATCGTGAATCCCGCTGCAGACAATTCTTCTAAAAGTGCGCGCCATGCGTCAGGCGCATATCCCAAGCTCCAGGAACGAATAGTTTCCTTGGTAAGCCCGCGCGAGAGCGCGTACTCATATGAGGGAGAACCTTCTGCAAGATTGCGGGCGTAGAACGCTTCTGCCCTTGCCATCGCTTCGCGCATGCGGTCCATCTTCTCCGAACTCTCTTTGTTCCCTTTCGAGTACTCCAGTGGCACTCCTGCCTTTTCCGCAAGCATCTTCAATGCTCCCTTGAAGTCCACGCCCTCCATCTTCTCGATGAAAGTAAACGCATCACCACCCTGCCCTGAAGAGAAACAGAAGTAGGTACCTCGCTCTGGATTTACATAAAAGGACGGGGTCTTCTCTTTATTAAAGGGAGAGAGGCCCTTGTAGTAGCGGCCGGCTTTGGTCAGCTTTACGTAGGGAGAAACCACCTCCACGATGGAAAGCTTCTCCTTTACCTGCTCAACAGTATCGGCCATTTGTCTCTAGCTTATAGCTTTTATCATTTGGTTACTAGTCGCGCATTGACAGATATCATCTTTATTCTAGTATGATTTTGGGCCTAATGAGGAGAAATACTCATGCGCAACGTTGCTTTTGCCATATGGATGGCAGGCTTTGCAGCGGCAACAAACATGATGCCTGTTCCAGATCTAAGCTCCCTTTCGAGCGAGCAGTGGACTGCTGCTATTGTTAACGCAGCAGTAAATACGGGCATATGGCTTTTCGTCGGGAGTCTACTCTACGAGCCGAAGCCAAAGACCAACGCTCCTCAACCAGCAGGAAGCTGATACATAGGACCATCCTTCCGAGGATGGTCCTATTGCGCTTCGCAAAGAAAAACCGCCCCTTCCGAGGCGGTCTTTCTTATAAACAAATCCCCTATCCGAGTGCCGTAGCCTCTGCCACTTCGCGCTCGTGTGCGATGCGCGCATCGCGTGCCTTCTGCAAGGATTCAATCGCTGCACGCTTCTTGGAGCCTCCAAAGCCCGTTCCGGCTGGAATGAGGCGACCCAAGATCACGTTCTCCTTGAGGCCACGGAGCGTATCCGTAGAACCCTTCAAGGCTGCAGTGATGAGAATCTTGGTGGTCTGCTCGAACGATGCAGCGGAGAGGAATGAACGGCGCGAGAGCGCAGACTCCTTGATACCAAGGACCATCTCGCGTGCCTTCGGCGCAATCTTTCCTTCCTCCTCTGCCTCCTTGAGCGCAGCTGCGTACTCCCAGTCCTCCATGACGTCTCCGACTGAGTAGTCAGTGTCTCCTGGATCAGTGACCTTCATGCGGGAGAACATCTGCTTGACCACAACCTCAAGGTGCTTGCGCGATACGCTTGCGCCCTGAAGCTCGTAAATCTTAGAGGTCTCCGCGATGATGTACTCCTGCACTGCTGCACGTCCTGCGTACTCGAAGAGTTCATCAAGATCAGCAGAACCGTCAGTGAGAAGCTGGCCCTTTTTTACCGCAACGCCAACCTGGACAAGCGGCATACGAGGGTAGGTCACCAGGTACTCGATCGAGCCCTCGGTGTTCTTCGCCTTCTTGGTGGACTTCTTTGCAGTCTGTCCTGCCTCGTGCGCAACAACGATCACCTTCTCGCGGCCCTCCTCCTTGATCTCGACGACCATGCCGTCAGTCTTGGAGACGACTGCAGGAACTTTCGGTGTGCGCTTCTCGAACACTTCCTCAACGCGAGGAAGACCCGAGGTAATGTCGCCTCCGACAGACGCAGTTCCTCCGGCGTGGAAGGTACGCATGGTGAGCTGAGTTCCCGGCTCACCGATTGCCTGAGCGGCAACGGTACCGACTGCCTCGCCAAGATCTACCGGCTGCTGGGTCGTAAGGTCCATACCGTAGCAGGTACCACAGATACCAAAACGGGTCTCACACGCCATCGGCGAGCGAACGACAACCGACTTAATGTCTGCGCTTGCCGCAATCTTGTTTGCGTCCTCGCCTGAGAGGTACTGGCCCTTCTTCACGTCGCCTGCAGCTTCTGCAAGCGTGCGTCCGCGAATAGCTTCTGCGAAGTTAATCGTAATACCTGAAGCAGATACGCGATTAATTTCAATGCCGCGCTTCGTACCACAATCCTCCTCAGTAATGATGGAGTCCTGCGCAACGTCGAACAGACGGCGCGTCAGGTAACCCGCGCGCGCGGTTCCAAGCGCGGTGTCGGTAAGACCCTTGCGGGCGCCGTGGGTACTCATGAAGTACTCAAGCGGCGACAAGCCTTCGGTCATGCTGGAGGTAATAGGCACCTCGATCGTATCTCCGGCAGTGTTCTGGATAAGACCCTTCATACCGGCCATCTGGTTCAACTGACCCAGGGAACCGCGGGCACCGGAGCGCACCATGTCATGCACGGATCCCATAGGATCGAGCACTTCCTCAACCAGCTTCTCAACTTCAGTCTTCGTGCCGTGCCAGATCTCGATGACCATACGGCGCTTCTCCTCTTCTGAAAGGAGACCGTCCTTGAAGTCGTTCTCGATCTTCGCAACCTTCTTGCGTGCACCCTCGATTACCTCGAACTTCTTCTCCGGGACGACCACGTCGTTTAGAGACCAGGTAACGCCCGACTTGGTTGCGTACTCGAAGCCGAAGCGCTTCACCTTGTTCACGATTCCTGGAACTGCATCAAGGCCGTAGCGTGCGATGCAGTCCTTCATGATGCCCGAGAGCACCTTGGTAGAAATCGCTGAGTTTACGAACGGATAATCTGACGGAAGAACGGTGTTGAACAACAGGCGTCCGACGGTCGTTTCAAACGGCTTGCCTTCAAACTCCTGGTACTTCACCTTGTCTGCCATCGGCATGACATGCACCTTTGCGCGCAGATCAATCGCACCATAGTCGTGCGCAAGAATCGCAGCATTCGGGTTCGGGAAGTAGTTTCCTTCTCCCTTAGCGCCCGTGATGTCCTTGGTGAGCCAGTAGGTACCGAGCACGATATCAAGCGGCTTCTGCGTCATGACCACCATGTCGCCAGAACCTGGCTTCAAGATGTTCTTGTTTGCAGACATAACCTCGCGCGCCTCCCACTGCGCTTCCTCAGAAAGCGGCACGTGGATAGCCATCTGGTCTCCGTCGAAGTCTGCGTTGAATGCGGGACACACCAGCGGGTGGAGCTGGATAGCGTCACCTTCGATAAGGCGAGGACGGAAGGCCTGGATACCCTGGCGGTGCAGGGTCGGCGCGCGGTTCAAGAGCACGTACTTGCCCTGGATCGCCTCTTCGAGAATTTCCCATACTTCAGCAACGCCGTCTTCAATCAAGCGTCCTGCGCCGCGGATGTTGAAGGCGAGTTCGCGCTTCAAGAGCCCTGCAATGACAAACGGACGGAAGAGCTCGAGCGCCATATGCTTTGGAAGACCGCACTCATCAAGCTCGAGGTCAGGACCGACCACGATCACGGAGCGGCCCGAGTAGTCCACGCGCTTACCAAGCAGGTTCTGGCGGAAGTAACCCTGCTTACCCTTCAGATAGTCTGCAAGTGACTTCAATGGGCGGCGCTGCGCCGGAGTGAGTGCACCACCAGAAGCACCTGACTTGCGGATCGAGTTGTCGAGCAAGGCATCCACTGCTTCCTGCAAGATACGCTTCTCGTTGCGCAAGATAACTTCAGGCGCATGAATGTCGAGGAGCTTCTTGAGGCGGTTGTTGCGGTTGATGACGCGGCGGTAGAGGTCATTCACATCAGAGGTTGCGTGGCGACCACCTTCAAGCGCAACCATCGGACGAAGCGCTGGCGGAATAACCGGGATCTTCGTCATGAACATCCACTCAGGACGCACCTTCGCTGCGATCATCGAAGCGATAAGCGAAATGCGCTTTGCAAGCTTTTCGCGCTCAGCTGAAGCTGCAGTGGTGTAGCGCTCCTCAAGCTTTGCCTTCAAGTCCTCAAGCTTGATCGCGCGGAAGATATCGTAGATAGCTTCAGCACCGATCTTCGCCTCAAACAGCGTTCCGTACTTCACCGAGAAGCGGTGGTAGCTGATTTCGTCGAAGACGCGGCCGACAACCACCGAGTCGATTTCGCTCTTGGCGACAGTCATGCGCTCCTTGAGAAGATCGCGCTCCTTATCAGAGGCAGACGCCTTGTGCTTGGTCTTGTACTCGCTCTCAAGATCTGAGAGGAGGCGTTTCTTCGTGTCTTCGTTCACCTTCGTGATGATGTAGCCGGCGAAGTAGACCACCTTCTCGAGGTCTGCCGACGGAATGCCGAGGATAAGCGCCATGCGAGACGGCATGGAGCGGAGGAACCAGATGTGCGCAACCGGAGTTACGAGCTCGATGTGGCCCATGCGCTCGCGGCGCACGATAGAGCGGGTGATTTCAACACCACACTTATCACAAACGATGCCCTTGTAGCGGATGCCCTTGTACTTGCCGCAGTAACACTCGTAGTCGCGCTCAGGTCCGAAGATCTTCTCGTCGAACAAGCCGTGCTTCTCAGAGCGCTGGGTGCGGTAGTTAATAGTCTCAGGCTTGGTGATCTCGCCGCGCGACCATTCAAGGATGCGCTCGGGAGACGCCAAGGAAAGGCGCAGCGAATTCCACTCGCTGGAGCGAGAGGACATCGGGCGCTTGCCGGGGGTGTGTGAGGTAGCCATAGTCGCGGGAATTATTCTGCGTCAGCCGGGCGCTCCATCGCTTCGATATCGAGCGCGAGACCGCGGATCTGGTTGGTAAGAACGGCAAAGGATGCCGGGGTGCCGGAGTGTGTAACCGGCTCTGATTTCACGATCGCATCGAACGTTGCTGAGCGGCCCTGGATATCGTCAGACTTGATGGTGAGCATTTCGCGGAGCGTGTAGGCAGCACCGTAGCCAAGAAGCGCCCACACTTCCATTTCTCCGAAGCGCTGACCGCCGTTCTGCGCCTTACCTCCAAGCGGCTGCTGGGTGATAAGTGAGTACGGACCGATTGAGCGCATGTGGATCTTGTCCTCCACCATGTGATGCAGCTTCAAGATGTACATGTAGCCCACAGACACTGCCTGTGCGAATGCTTCGCCGGTGCGGCCGTCAAACAGCTGCATCTTGCCGGAGCGATCAAAGCCTGCAGCAACGAGCTCGTCGCGAATCTCGTCAGGCGTTGCTCCTGCAAACGGAGGCACGACTGCCTGGTAGTTCAAGGTGTTCGCTGCAAGACCAAGGTGCATCTCAAGGATCTGACCGAGGTTCATACGAGACGGAACGCCAAGCGGAGTCAGGATGATGTCGACTGGATTGCCGTCCTTGTCGTACGGCATATCTTCTGCTGGAAGCACGCGGGAAATAACACCCTTGTTACCGTGGCGTCCTGCGAGCTTGTCTCCGACAGAAACGTTGCGGGCCTGTGCGACAGTGACAACGATCTTCTTGATGATGCCAGACTCGAGCTGGTCTCCCTGCTCGCGACTGAACACCTTCACGCCGATCACGCGACCGCGCTTGCCGCCTTCCATGCGAAGTGAGGTGTCCTTCACATCCTTCGCCTTGTCGCCGAAGATCGAGCGAAGGAGGCGTTCCTCAGGCGTGAGCTGCGTCTCGCCCTTTGGCGTTACCTTACCGACGAGAATGTCGCCTGGGCGAACCTCCGCACCGATGCGGACAACGCCGTCCTCATCAAGATTCTTGAGGCGGAGCTCACCGACGTTTGGAATGTCGTGGGTGGTAACTTCTGCGCCGAGCTTGGTGTCGCGAACAGCACACTCAAAGTCCTCGATGTGAATCGTGGTGAACTTCGACTGTTGTACAAGCTTCTCAGAGACGATGATTGCGTCTTCGTAGTTAGCGCCGCTCCAGCTCATGAAGGCCACGCGAACGTTCTGTCCGAGCGCCATCTGGCCGTTTTCGGAACTTGAAGCATCTGCAAGCACCTGACCCTTCTTTACCTTGTCACCAAGGAAGACTGACGGGCGCTGGCTGAATGCAGAGTTCTGGTTGGTCTGGGTAAGGCCCTGGAGCTTGTACTCCTTCTTCTTGCCGTCCTTGTTCTCGACGACAACTTTCTTCGCATCAACATAGGTAACCTCGCCTGCTTCAACAGCAATGATGAGGCGTCCGGTGTTGCGAGCAGCATGCTCCTCGATACCCGTAGATACGAGCGGGGCTTCGGGAATGAGACATGGGGTTGCCTGCTTCTGCATGTTCGAACCCATGAGCGCGCGGTTTGCGTCGTCGTGGTCCACGAACGGAATCATGGCAGTTGCTGCAGAGAACATCTGGTAGGTCGATGCATCAATGAGGTCGATCTCGTTTTTGGAGACGACTGCTGGCTCGCCGTTGCGGCGCGCCTCAATCGCATCTGCAGTAATGCGGCCCTTTTCGTCTACCGGCGTTGCGGCGTGCGCAATCGTGTTCTCCTCTTCCTCGAGCGCGTTCAAGTAACGAACCTCGTCAGTCACCACGCCATTTTTCACAACCGCGTACGGCGTCTCAAGCACGCCAAACTCGTTGGTGCGTGCATGCAGCGCCATGCGCAGAATAAGACCAATGTTCTGTCCTTCTGGTGTGTGGATCGGACAGAGGCGTCCGTAGTGCGAAGTGTGCACGTCGCGCACTTCAAAGCCTGCACGCTCGCGGGTGAGGCCGCCGGGACCCAGTGCAGACAAGGTACGCATGTTCTCAAGCTCAGCAAGAATGTTCTGCTGGTCCATGAACTGCGAGAGCTGGTTAGCCGTGAAGAACTCACGGATCGAAGCCTGCAGCGGGCGCGGATTTACAAAGGCCATCGGAAGCGAAGTCTCGCTCTCAATGGTGGACATGCGGTCCTGGATGTTGCGCTTCATGCGGGACATACCGACACGCATACGTGCCTGGAGCAACTCGCCGACGAAGCGGACGCGGCGGAAGCCGAGGTGGTCAATGTCGTCAGGGCGGGCGTTGGGGTCCTCGTTCAAGCGAGCGATCTCAGCCACAATGCGGGTAAGGTCATCAAGCGTAAGGGCGCGCTGGTTCAAGCTCTTTGCATCAGTCGCAAGGCCAAAGCGTGCGTTCAAGCGATGGCGGCCGACCTTAGAAAGGTCGTAGCGCTCAGGCGTGAACAGGAGGTTCACGTACTGCTTCGCGTTCTCTGCGGTTGCAAGATCGCCATCGCGCATACGGCGGTGAATCTCGATGTAGACGTCCTCGATGGACTTGGTGGTGTCGTGCGCAAGCGTTGCCTTTACTGCAGCGGTTGCAACCTCATTACCCTTGAAGCGCGCAAGAATGTCCTCACCAACGCCTGCGCCAAATACGGAGAGCAGGTTGGTGATCGGGAACTTGCGCTTGCGGTCGATCTTCACGAAGATCGCGCCATCTGCCTCGGAATCGATCTCGATCCAGACGCCGCGCGCCGGAATGATCTTTGCGCCGAAGAACTGCTTGCCCTTCAGGTCCTCAGAAATGAAGAATGCACCGAAGGAGCGTGCGAGCTGTGGCACGATAGCGCGCTCAACACCCGAGACGATGAACGAGCCGTGCGGAGTCATGAGCGGAATGTCTGCAAGGAAAATATCCTGCGACTTCTCGGTGCCCATGGTTTTGTTCAAAAGCGTGACCTTCGCCTTTACCGGAGCCTCATAGGTGCGCATGTTCTCACGCGCATGCTCTTCGTCCCCTTTCGGGTCGCCGATCTCGAAGCCGTCGAAGCGGAGTTCGAACTTTTTGGTTGAATAATCAGGGATAGGAGAGAACTCCTTGAAGAGTTCTGCAAGTCCTTCTTTGACGAGCCAATCAAACGATTCGCGCTGGTGTGCGACGAGGTCTGGGAACTCGATGCGGGGTGCTTTGTACGCACCGAAGGTCTTCTGCGGGAGGGCCTTTTGGTTTCGCATAGGGGTGAGAGGTTAAATAAATATGAAGCCGGTAAACGCGTAAAGGACTCGTACACGACGAGCCGCGTCCCGTTTCGAGACGCTTTCTACAAATTGGTGTTCTTTTCGGATTCGCCCGCCAGAGTGCTGCCGTCACTCAATCCGTTCTGGTTAGGCCCAGTATAGACCTCCCTACTGCAGAAGGTCAAGCTCCCTTGGGGATAGGCTTCATCCACCCTTCACTAGACCCTCTGCATGATGCCCGTAGGCGTACATGGAGAGCTATATGCTTGAGAATCTACCCTGGTGGGGGTGGTTTATTATCTACGCGTCCGTGCTCGTACTCGGATCCGCGTTTGTAGGACACCTCCTCTCCGGAAGGAAGCGTAGGGCCCGCTGGCATGGCGGACGCAAGCGCTAACAAAAGGCGACCGTTCATTGGTCGCCTTTTCTACTGCTTCTTACGCCACTCGTCTATATTCGCGTGATGTCCGGTCTGCAGTACCTTCGGTACTTTGTAATTCTTTTTATTAAACGTGATCGTTTCCGGACGCGTATACACATCCGCGCTTGCGATGCGGCGCTCCTCTACCGAGGCGTCCTTTCCAAGAACACCTGGAAGCCGGCGTGTCACCGCGTCCACAATTGCCATAGCTGGGAGCTCCCCGCCAGTGAGCACTGCCTCCCCTACTGAGTAGGTTTTCAGTGTTCCAAAAGTCTTCAGTATCTTTGCAGCGCGCGCATCAATACCCTCATAGCGTCCGCACACGAGTACGATGTCATCAAACTTGGCGAGTGCGTCAGCGTCTTTATTGGTAAACGCTTTCGCGCTTGGCGAAAACCACACGATGGCAACCTTCCCCTTCCTGCGCGCAATCGCTTTCTGTGCTGCCTTCACGACTGGTAGCGCGGTCATAACCATGCCAGGACCGCCGCCATACGGACGCTCATCCACCTTGCCCCAGCGGTTGTCGACGTAGTCGCGCGGATTCTGATAATCAACGGAAATCTTCTTGTTCGTACGCGCACGACCGATGATCGATGCACTCAAATAGGGCTCGCACGCTTCAGCAAACAGCGTAATCAAATGGAAGCGCTTCATAGCGAGTTGGCTGCAGTGGCAGCATCAAGAATAGTGAGCGGGCGGCCCTGGCCTATTACAGTTGCTGCAAGCGAGCCGAGGCGCTTAGCAGCGAACTCCTTTACCTCCATATCTGCATCGGGCGCGGAAAGCGCAAAGGTTCCAAGCGGTTGCAGGTCGCCCCGCACATGGATATCGCCGGAGAGGAAACCAGCTACCTTGTAGCCTGTGCCGCGAATCCCATAAAGCGCGGACTCGGTCCGCAAAAATACTACACAGGCCTTCTCGCCAAACGCGAGCGCATCCTGTGCCACATGACTCAAGCGCTCCTCCCAGGAGGGCTGCCCAAGCGAGACACGCTCGAAATTCACCATGCGCTTATTGTAGCTCGTCGACGACCTGGTCTACCGACTTCTGCTCAGGCGTGTCGCCATAGCGCTTGCCGCCGACCGGTTCATTCACTTTCAGGTTAACGCGCGCATTGTGCTTCATGCCGACTACGCGAAGGAGGGTGCGGATCGCCTTAGCGATATTGCCGTCGCGGCCGATAATCTTGCCCATATCGTCTGGCGCAACGGTAAGCGTCAGCAGTACACCCATTTCATCTACTCCGCGGGTAATGACCACCGCGTCGGGAGAATCGACGAGCGCTTTTACAACGTATTCGAGAAATGCATGATCTTGTTCCATAGTCAGTCGTAGCAATCGTTAGGGGTGATCAATCGGGAACGAGGCGCTAAGCGCCCGGGCACTTACGCAGCCGGAGCTGCCTCTTCTGCAGGAGCTGCTTCCTCTGCCGGAGTCTCCTCAACGACATCTGCCTGCGCAACTGCCTCCTCTACTGCAGCCTCCTCGGTTGCTGGAGCTGCTTCCTCTACTACCGGAGTCTCCTCCTTCTTGTTCTTTTCGAGGTTGGTCTTAGAAATGACTGCTACCTTCTTGCCCTCCAAGACACCCTTGGTGATAAGGAGGTTCTTCAGGGAGTCAGAGACCTGTGCACCCTTCTGGATCCAACCTTTGATCTTCTCGCCGTCCGCCTGGAAGGCCTTGGTCTTAGGGTTGTAGGTGCCGACAAGGTCGACATAGGTTCCCGCCTTAGGGCCGGAGGTCTTTTCAAGGACAACGATGCGGAACGCCGGGTCATTGCGGCGGCCGATGCGCTGGAAACGGATCATCAACATAGATTCCGGGAGAATACCAGAGAAGCATGTAATGGTCAAACCAAAGAAAAAGGGCCTCGCGTGTGCGAGGCCCAAGGTCCTGGTGGGGACGGGTGAGACGAGGGGTGCTCGAACTCTCCCGTCCTAACGATACCACTACAGCGGCGCAACCGTGTTGAGCGCTGTTGTGGAGAGAGTTAAGACAATGAAGGACGAAAGGACGATCCGAACCACGAACCCGAGCTTCGACCTGCGCTGCCGTTCCCCGCTATGAATGAGCATACGTAACTCCAAAACTGAACCTCGCACGAAGTGTGTGCGAAGGGAGAACCATAGCACAAACAACGGCTTATCTGCTACAGTGGATAACAACGTGGCTACCTACCAAGGACCAATCACCATCACCCGCACCGGCAAGGGATTCTTTTCCTATGACCCCAATGAGGAGGATCTGTTCGTTCCTGGCGAAGCCTTGGGTGGCGCCTTCCCGGGCGACATCGTAGAGGTTGAGGACACCGGCACCTCCATAGACCCCCGCACGCGCCAGAAGCGCAAGAACGGCAAAGTGGTGCGCGTAGTGACGCGCATGCGCGAGTCGTTTGTAGGCAAGCTTATTGAAGACGAGGGTCGCATCCTGCTTATTCCTGACTGGAAGAAAATGTACGTGCCGTTTATGGTCCGAGGCGAGAATCATCCCCTCGGCCATAAGGTAGTGCTCAAACTTGGCGGCTGGGAACAGAACGCGCCGTACCCATGGGGCACGGTTACGGAAGTGATCGGCATGGCCGGCGTCCATGACGTTGAGATGCGCGCACTCGCGCTTTCCCAGGGCTTCAGCTCCGACTTCCCTCCTGGCGTTGTCGCAGAAGCGAAGCAACTTGAAACCACCGGCGAAGCGATGATCGCGGCAGAAGCAGCAAGCGCAACCGAGTGGGACGGCACTCCCTCCGCTGGCGTGCGCCGTGACTTCCGCAAGATTACGACATTCACCATTGATCCGGCAGATGCTAAAGACTTTGACGACGCCCTCTCAATCCGCACTCTGTCTGATGGAAACACCGAGGTAGGCGTGCATATTGCCGACGTCTCGTTCTTCGTGAAGCCTGGCAACGCCATTGATGCCGAAGGACGCAGCCGCGCTACGTCGGTCTACTTGGTGGACCGCACTATTCCCATGCTTCCGCATGTGCTTTCCACGAACTTCTGTTCTTTGAATCCCGCAGTGGATCGCCTTGCGATGAGCGCCGTGTTCGTGCTCGACAAGAATGCACAGATCGTCTCAAAATGGTTTGGCGAAACGGTCATCTACTCCGATAAGCGCTTTTCATACGAAGAAGCGCAGGAAGTATTGGACAAGCAGGACGGCCCGCTGCTTCAAGAACTCAACCTCATGCGCGACCTTGCGCGCAAGATCCGTGCAAAGCGCGTCGCCAAGGGTTCGATTGATTTCGATACTGCCGAAGTAAAGATCGAACTGGACGCTGAGGGACGCCCCGTTGCGGTTCGTCTCAAGGAGCGCAAGGACACTAACCTGCTGATCGAAGACTTCATGCTGCTTGCAAACGAAGCAGTTGCCGAAGAACTATCAGGGCTCGGCAAGCGCCACAACAACAACCCGTCCGTGTACCGCGTACATGATCACCCGAACGCAGAGAAGATCATCGACCTCTCGGCGTTTTTGAAGGTGCTCGGCTACAACCTCAAACACGAAGCAAGTGGCAAGGTAAAAGGCACTGACCTGAACGCGCTTATGCAGTCGGTGAAAGATAAGCCTGAGGAATACCTCATTAAGATGGCCGTGCTCCGCTCGATGTCCAAGGCTATTTACACGACCAAGAACATCGGCCACTACGGCCTTGCGTTTGAGTTCTATACGCACTTCACGTCCCCGATCCGCCGCTACCCGGATATTCTCGTGCATCGCATGTTGAAGCATTACGTTTCAAACAAGGAGCTTCCACAAGCACAGATGGACGAGTTCGAGGCGCTCTCAATACGCTCTTCGGAGCGCGAAGTGTCTGCTGCAGAAGCGGAACGCGACTCGATCAAGATGAAACAGGTGGAGTTTCTTATGGGCCGCATTGGTGAAGTATTTGAGGGTGTCATTTCAGGCGTGACGGAGCGCGGCCTCTATGTAGAACTTAAGGAAACACGCGCAGACGGCATGGTGCGCGTGAACGCGATCGGCAATGACTACTTTATCTACGACGAAAAGCGCTACCGCTTGGTCGGCGAACGTACCAAGAAGGAGTACCGCCTAGGAGATCCGATCAAAGTACGTCTTATCGCTGCAAGAGTAATGGAGCGAGAACTGGATTTCGAACTCGTGCAGGAGTAAAAAATCGACCCCGCCACATTCGTGTGGCGGGGTCGTAGCGTTACGGAGTCGCTGGCGCAGTGGTGACGCCATAGAATTCCTGAGACGCTTGTGCGTACTCGGGCGTCGGGCCAAGCTCGACGACGCGTGTGATGCTGTCGAGCGAGTTGGCGGCCTTCAGCGTGTCGAGGTCGGCGCGAAGCGAATTCGCGAAATCGGCACGACGCGGCTGACCGTTCAGGTAGTAGATATCGCCGAGACAGTCGTTAGGCGCTGCCGAACAGGCATCAACCCACGCGCTTATTTCCGGCGCCACTTCAGGAACGGCTGACTGTGCCGGCTGGTTGCACGCAGCGAGCGCTGCAACGGCAGCCACAGCCAGAATGTGTCTCATCATGCAATGTTCTCCTTGTCTTGCATCGGATGTCTTGAGAGACGTCCGCCAGCAAATATAGATACAGTCTGAGAAAAAGTCAAAAGAGGCCGCCGCCCAGTTTCCTGAGCGGCGGTGTTCGTTACCCTTCCGGGACAACACCCGAAACGATAATGAATAGGACGCTGATTCCAAGCAAGACCAGTGCAATCAGAAGGCCGTACTTCGAGGGAGCGTTCTTGCCTCGTTTCTCCGCCATAACCTACTCCCCTGCGGGAGCAGGTTCGCTCTGTGCGACCGGCGCTTCTCGATTGAAGCCGCCGGTATAGGCGACGAAGCCGAGCGCGATGATGGCGACTAGAACAGCCCCCGCCAGAAACGCGACCCAGGACGAGCCATCGCTCTTCGTGGGATTGGCCATGTGATACTCCTCAAGTTTGCCGCGACTCACTCTTGAGCAACGGGCTGCTCGCAGTAGTACCGCACGCGATAGGTGTCGTCAATAACGGAAAACGCCGCTCGTGTGAGCGGCGGTTCCTTAGGCTGCCATCTGTTCGGCTTCGTCGAGGGCTCGCTCTACCTTTGCACGATTCTCGTCTCCATTGATATTCGTATTCATCATCTGATGAATCTGCTCCTTGAGCAGGTTGTCGTCCACAAGGTGCTCGTGCGGCGTGACGCCAAGAGCAGCGCGCACGTGAGCCTTCTGGGTCTCATTGAGCGCCTTAAAGCGATTCATCTGAATATCTGCAGGTGATTTCTTGCGGAAGCCTTCGAATCCGAACATAGGGAAAGGGTTAGATTGCTACCCCTCCAGTATACCCCCTTAGGCGGAAGCTTCCTTGAGGTAGCTAAGCATGGTGTCCGCATCAGACACCTCGAACGGATCGGTCTCGCAGTTGTCCGAGAAACCGGACTCCACGAATGCCTTCTTGATGACGCCATCTTCGACAAGCATCGAGTAGCGCCACGAACGATCGCCGAATCCAAGATTTTCCTTCTTTACGAGCATGCCAAGGCCGCGGGTAAACTCTGCGTTGCCGTCTGGGAGCATGAATACCTTGTTGATGCCGAGGTTCTTGCCCCACTGGAACATAGTGAACGCGTCGTTAACCGACAAGCAGATCACGGAGTCGACGCCAAGGGCCTTAAACTCTTCATACTTCGCTTCGTAGCCCGGAGCGTGTGTTGAAGAGCAGGTCGGCGTGAACGCGCCTGGAAGGCCGAATAATACTACCTTCTTGCCCTTGAAGATCTCGTCGCTGGTAAGGTCTTGCCAACGGAACGGGTTCTCCCCGCCCACTGACTCGTCGCGTACGCGGGTCTTAAAAGTGACCTGCGGGACGGTTTTGTTTTCAAGTTGTGATGCATCCATAGACTTGGAGTATAGCAAATCGCCGCCCCACCCAAGAGACGGCGATTGATGGCTACCCCAGCCGGGCGATCGCGATAAATGCAACTGTCGCGATCAGGATGAGGCCTATGCCCAGGAATATCCCGAGCATGAACTGGCACCAAAAAGGCAGCTTGGCCTTAAAAACTTGCTTGATCATGCGCGGATTCCTTTCTGGCAAAGATAGTGCCATACCGCTTCACAAAACACTAATGCATCACCCGTACAATGACGAACCTATGGCGGACACAAACCAAGACGACACAGAGAAGCTTCGCGACGCGGCAGATGATGCCCGCGAAGCAGGCGAAGAGCAGGGCGACGCGTTCGACAAGATGGCAGACGCCAAGGAAAATCTTGACGATGCCATGGACAAAGAAAACGACTAGCGCGAACGGCCGTCAAATGGCTGACGCGTAAGCGCAGTAAGATCAACGTCCTCAATCGTGCGGACGTTGATCGCTGCGCCCATATCTCCGGAGCGACCAAAGCACTGTACGCCACAGGTCTTGCAGAAGCTGTGCGTGATCTTTCCCGTATTAAAGTGGTACTCAGTGAGGTTGTCATCGCCGTGCGTAACGACAAGTCCCGTACCTGGCACAAAGGACAATAGCAATCCCTGACGCTCACAGTACGAGCAATTACATTCAATAACCGGTTTGGTGAGGTCTATCTCTACCTGGTACCGCACTGTGCCGCAATGACAGCTTCCGTGTTTCATAGCTCTATTTTGCCACAGCTACCGCCTCTTCAAACTTCACGGAAAGCAGTTTTGAAATACCGTCACCTCCCATAGTCACGCCGTAGAGAATGCCTGCGCGGCTCATAGTCTCGCGGTTGTGCGTGATCACAATCAACTGCGAGCGCTTCGC
The DNA here is from genome assembly GCA_964615225.1 of uncultured Candidatus Saccharibacteria bacterium. GTDB lineage: Bacteria > Patescibacteriota > Minisyncoccia > Phycocordibacterales > Phycocordibacteraceae > C7867-001. The sequence continues at coordinate 30,647 of CAZTMV010000001.1, read as the reverse complement.
AAGCGTCTCCACCATGTCGCCGTAGCGGCGACTGTTCGCTTCATCGAGTGCCGCATCGGTTTCATCAAGAATCAAAAACGGTGGCGGGTTTACCTGACTCATCGCAAAAATAAGCGCAATTGACGTGAGTGCTCGCTCGCCGCCTGAAAGCTGCATCAAGGACTGCAGGCGCTTCTTCGGCAGATTCACCTGGATCTCAAGACCCGGCTGCTGCACACGCTCTTCCTGTTCTGGCGCATCTTCCTCATCTTCCTCGTCATCTGCCTCAACCTGCTCCAAGACAAGCTTCGCGCCTCCGCCACCGAACATAAGCGCGAAGAACTCCGTGAATGACTCATTCACTTTCGAAAGACCTTCGGCAAACGACTTCGCAAGCTCCTCTTCAAGCGACGTGATCAGCTCTTCGAGTCCATCGGCAGACTTGGCCAAGTCTTCAAGCTCGCGCCCAAGGAACTCTTCGCGCGCCTTGGTTTCCAAGTATTCCGTACGCACCTCCTCTCCCGTGCCACCCGCCTCTTCAATGCGGATCTTGATGCGCTCCATAACCTTCTTGCGATCTTCCTGCACTTTGCGATCTTCCTGCGGCAGCTCTGCAAGCTGTTCGTACGAAAATGCAGATGCTCCTGCAAGCGCGAGCACCTCTACTCTATCCCGCGTGAGCTCTTCGGCAAGATAAGTCAACTCGCGCTGCCTGCCCTCAATGCGCGCAACTGCAGACTCTTCGCGCGCGCGTGTTTCTGCAAGCTCCAAGATGCGCGCCTTTGCCTCGCGTCCGGTCTCATCGTATGCCAAGCGTGCCTGGCGAGCGTTTTCAAGCTTGCGGCGCACATCCTCAAGTCGTGCTTCAAGCGCATGATCCTTCTCAAGCAGCATCGTGCGCTCGCCTTCAAGACGATCCACTGCCTCCTTTTCTTCGCTCACGGAGTCAGTGGAAAGTGCGAAACGGTCGAAGAACGCAGCTATAGCTGCTCTCAATGAGCGGAGTGCCGCCTGAATTGCCGAAGGATCAGCATCGGCCGAAAGATTCGTCTGGCTCTCTACCTCATCCTTGAGCGCTTGCAGCTGCTCGCGCGGAACCTTCACGTACGGCTCGCGCTCCAAAGCGGCGGAACGACGCTTCGCTTCTGAGAGCGCTCCCTCTACGCGTCCTATATCGCGCGCAAGCTCCGACCGCTCCTTCTGTACCACATCTACCTCACGCTCAGCAACGCGCACCGCCTCGATACGCTGCATACCCTCGCTATTGCCTGAGCCGTCATCTTCAAACGAGGAGAGCTCGCGCTCCGCAATCGCAAGACGCTCCTGCGCATTTCGAAGCTCGTCTGCTGCGCGCACCTTCTCGACGTCTACGTACTTCTCTTCAATAGCAAAATATTCGCGCGCAGCTTCCTGGAGTCCACGAATAAGCTCCTCGGCGCGCTCCAGCTTCTCTACCTGCTTGGCCAAAAACTTCAGGTGCGGCGCAAGCTCGCGGCGGAGTCCCTCCACCTCGCGCACATTCTCGCGCGTACGCTCAAGCTTCTTGATCGCCTCCTGCTTCCGAAACTCATACACCTTAAGTCCAAGTGCGTCCTCAAGCATTGCGCGACGCTCGCGCGGGCTTGCAACTAGAATGCGGTCTGCCTCTCCCTGGGAAATGATATGGTGTCCCGTCTCACCGATATTCGCAGACGCCAATAGCTCCTGCACATCGCGCAGACGCACCTTCGATCCGTTAATCGAATACTCGCTCTGCCCGTCACGAAAAACCGCGCGCTCAATCGTTACCTCGTCGAAATCAAGCTTGGGGAAGATGCGCTTGGTGTTATCAAAGACGATCGCAACAGCTGCACGATTCTGGCGGGGCGTGTCATGCGAGCCTGCAAAGATAAGGTCCTCGGAACGCTTACCGCGCATACTTTTCATGGACTGTTCGCCAAGCGCAAAGCGGAACGCCTCAGCAACATTTGATTTACCCGAGCCGTTTGGGCCCACAATCGCGGTTGCAGCAGCAGAAAACTCGAGCGCGGTCTTGCGCGCGAACGACTTGAATCCGGCTATTTCGAGCCGCTTGAGCATTACTTAGGATTATAGCCTATTCATTCGCTTTTACTCGTAAAACCCCTATACTGCTCTGGGGTCTTCAAAACTACACAGGAGACAAACAATGGTTCAGAAACCTCGAGCGGCTGCGAAGCCGTTTCAGGCTCCCGTACAGCGCGAACCGAGGGTGCGAACCCTCGCAAGCGCAACGACGCAGGTCATACATATGCGAAGCCTGATGCAGCGGCACGAGACGACCAAGCGGCGGCGCGACTCCAGAGTCGCAAAGCTGGAAGCTGAAATTGCCAATATCAAGGCAACAGAAGGCGCCCGGCTTAAAGCGATCGAGGCTAAGCTTGAACGCAAAGGCCGCACGGTCTACGCGTATCTTGAAAAGCATCGCGAGACGCTTACGCCGGGTGATACCAAAACCATCAAGTTCCAGCTTGATGCGTATGGCAGCTGGCGGGAAGATTCCTACGTCGACATTAAAGACGAGGACAAGCTTTTCGCAGAGCTGAAGAAACTCAAGCTCACTGACTGCTACGAGATTGAATACTCCTTCACCAAGGATGCAATCCGCAAGCGGCTTGAGTCGGGCACAATTCTCTCGAACGCCTCCGTCGAAAAACGCGAACGGTTCTCGTTCAAGTTCGACGGCATCGAGACGTCTCTGGCGTCTGAGGTGAGCGACGATCCTTCTTCCTGGAAGATCAAGGAACCGACCGCAAACCGAAAGAAAGCTGCCTAACGTTCTTTACCTTAAAACGCCGCTCCCACGAAGGAAGCGGCGTTTTCTTTTATGCGCTGCGCAGGTTGTACCCTGCCATGACGTTCTTGACGTACGCAATCGCCGCGCAAACCGCGACCACTACGCAGACAAACATAGCCCCGAGAACATGTCTCATATTAGGTCTCCCGACCGCGATCCGTCACACGAGGACGGTCTGTACCTACTCAACCACTACCAGCCTGTTTTTTCAAGCGCAGCCTTTGCTGCAGACTGCTCTGCCTCCTGCTTGCTCTTACCAATACCGCGCGCAATTTCTTTTTCAGCAACAAATACGCCTACCACAAATTCGCGATCATGATCGGGACCGTCCTCGCGCAAGGTCTTGTAGGTCGGCGTGCTCCCCTTCTTCTCCTGCGCTACTTCCTGGAAGCGGCTCTTCGCGTCCTGATAGCTCTTCGCTGCGATGATGGAATCGAGCTTCGGGTATAGGTGTGTCTGCAAAAATGCGTCAGCCGCGTCATAGCCTTGATCCAGATACAAGGCGCCAAGCAACGCCTCGAATGCGTTTGCAAGAATAATCTGACGCGCGCGTCCCGTGTCTTTGCGCTCTCCTTTGGACAGCAGGAGCATGTCATTGAAGCCAAGTGCCTCGGCAACATCTGCAAGCGAGTACGTGTTCACCAAAGCTGCGCGATATGCGGTCAGTTCGCCCTCAGGCTTTGCCGGATACTTTTCAAACAGGAAGCGGGTTGCAGACAATTCCAGGACCGCATCTCCCAGAAACTCCAGACGCTCATTATGGTTGCCAGCGCTCTTGTGCTCGTTTAGATAGGAGCGGTGCGTAAATGCCTCCTCAAACAAATTGAGGTCCTTGAAGGTAAGCCCGAGCTTGTCTGCGGCGGCAAGAAAATCCATGGCGACACTATACACTGCTTTTGGCAACTGAGGAGGGTATGGCTTTTTGCAGGAGGATGAGCGCCCGATTGGCACTCACCGGACGCACACGGCTCTGGTAGTCCGGAAACAGGTCCGTAAACGCAGCTAAATCTGCACCCATAAGATCGTAGTGGAGTTCGCCGACAAATACCGGGACGGAGGTCCGGCGCATCGAGGCCTTGCACATGCGATACTCCGCTCCCTCGATATCAAACTTCACGATGTCTGCAGATTCTGCGAGCACGTCATCGAGCGTAACGGAACGGACCGTCACCGCTATCGAATCCTCGCGTTTAATCATTGATGACGAAATAGAAGACGGGTTCGCATAAAACTCGATGTCTCCGCGCACGTCAGATACTGCGGCATGCATGCAGCGTATGTTCGGGAACGCCTTTGTGTTTAGAGAAAGCACATCAAAGTTAGCAGGATCTGCTTCATATACCGTGATCGAAGCGCCTGGGTAATGCGTCGCAAAATACACGCTCGCAGATCCGACATGCCCGCCGATATCTACGATGTGTTTCGCATCGGTAACTGGACACGCATACTCGTTATCAACAAATACTTCATGCAACGCCGCTATATCTGCGGCATCGCGCACGGAAAACGGATAGGACTTGCCCTTTATATATAGGGTCACGTTCTGCGATGAGCGCCCAACCAGCTTCTTTCGCACGAGCACAAGCACAAACGACAGAAAGAGGCCTACGGGATTCTTCCCGAGTGCCTGCGAAAGCGCCCAGAGCTTGCCGAGCATAGCCATGAGGCCAGTATAGCTCGGCGCTATTTGCCGTTCTTGTCGAGGAGCTTCTGGACTGCTGCGGTCACAATCGGCAGCATGTCGTCGTAGAAGTTGAGACCGAGGATATCAGGGAGGCGGAACCACTTCGCATCGTCCAAACCGCCGCTCTTCTTCAGCTGCAACGTTTCGTACGGAGCCTCAACGAGGAAAAAGTACACATGCTTGCGAAGCTTCCCCTTCTCCGGATGCGAGGCAATGTACTCGTTCTCGCCGATCTGCTCGTGCACTACGCCCTCAAGGCCGATCTCGTCCTTCACGACTTTCGCAACACCATCTTTTGGCTCCACGCCTTCTGGCACATGGCCCTTAGAAAGAGTCCAACGTCCAAACACGTCATGCACGAGCGCCAGATAGTACTGGCCGTCATGGAAGGCGTACACGATAGCGCCTGCAAGATTCTCAAGCGGTAAGGGGCCGCGCTTTGCCTTCTCGCGCTTACCTTGGTCGTCCTTGCCCGGCTCGCCAAGCTCTTTGTAAATGGCGCCCAAGACACCGTTCACGAAGCGTCCTGAAGAATCGCCACCGAAGATCTTTGCAAGCTCGATCGCTTCGTTGATCGCCACCTTAGGCGGCACCTGCGCGCGATCAGCAAACAACAGTTCGTACAAGCCGATCCGGAGAATGTTGCGGTCTATGGGAGCGATACGCTCAAGCGGCCAGTCTGGAGCAGCCTTCGTGATGATGGCATCAAGATCAGCATGCTTAGCGAGAACTCCTGACAGGAGGTTCTCCATGAATGGCTTATCGGTATCTGAGCCGCCGAACTCTGCGGCGTTACGTTCTAGTATGTCTGGCACGCCCGCTTCCGGGGTATGCGCGGTATCCCACTCAAAGAGTGTTTGGAGTACGACGGAACGCGCAAGGTGCCTGTTTGCCACTATGTCTCAGGGTACTCAAACAACAACACCTCCGCAATGGGAGGTGTGTTGAGAAGTATGAAGCCTTAGCTTCCTGCCTGTCCGCCCATTCCTGAGCGAGCCTTCGCGCGGCCCTTGGTCATGCGACCCATAAGGCCCTGCTTCTTCGGCGCTTCCTGCGCTTCTACGTGCAGCGGCTGGCGCTCGCCTTCCGGATGTTCGTGCTTGTGCTCTGCAAGACGCTTCTCATGGTCCTTAGCCTTTGCCTTCACCTCCTTCTTTGGGAGGATCTGCTTGCCGCGGTACATGCCGGTGGTTTCATCAAGGCGGTGCGGGAGGCGAAGCGCGCCCGACTCCTTATCGGTGACGATAACCTTGTTCTTCAAAGCATGGTGGCTTCGGCGGTTTTTAGTATGCGAACTGGTGTGGCGCATTCGTACTGACATACGGGCTACCATACCATTTGGCCGTAAAAATGGCAAAAGGCGGCCATTCCCCTAAGGAAATGACCGCCTGCAGGCTGCTTACGCAGCCGATTCAAGAGAAAACAGGGATACCTGCCGTCCGATGAACTCAACCACCATGACGACAGTCTCAGGGCGGTTGGGCATCTTGCCGTCCACCCACTCGGCGACATCTTCGGCAGCAGTGCCGAATTCCTCGCCGAACTTTTCGAAGGTGATGCCGGCTGAAAGCGCCAAACCGATCAGCGCACTCCAGGTCTTCGGAGTGTACTGAACGACCGAAGCTTCACCGGTGTGCGTATCGAAGATTGCTTTGAGCGTTGCTCGAGACTCCTGCCGTGCAGCAAGGAGCTTCTGGCCTACTACATTCATCTAGTACTCCCCTCGTGAATATGGAGCTGACTCCGCGGGACACTCTACACCAGAGCGTCTCTATATAAAAGTATTACAAATGCAGGAATGATTTTCGATGTACCACGCAGGGTCCGCGAAGCAGAATCGCTTCGTAGTGCGCCTTGGTGCCGTATCCTTTATGCTTCTCAAAACCGTATGCAGGGTACTCCTCTGCAAGCTTGAGCATCAGGCGATCGCGCGATACTTTCGCTGCAACAGATGCAAGCATAATTGCAGGCTCCGTTGCATCCCCTCCTACTATGGTCTGCTGCTCATACTCGTCAGGAGCCTTCAGTGATCCGTCCAGCAGAATTCGCACGCCGGTACTTTCTGGTGCAAGCGCACGCACCCCGCGGTGCAGTGCGTGGCGAACCGCATACGCGATACCTTTTTCATCTATCACTGCTTCGCTTGAGAAACAGATCTTTGCCCGAACGGTTCCCTTTTTCACTTCCTCCTGCAAAAGCAGGTAGAGCGCTTCCCGTTTCTTTTCAGTAAGTTTCTTGGAATCATTAAGGCCCGGAAACGCAGCGAGCAGATCGAAGCCATCTGCAACTGCGACGACGCCTACCGCAACGGGCCCTGCAAGCGGTCCGCGGCCAGCTTCGTCTACGCCAAGAATAGTCATGTACGTAATGGTACCAAAGCGCTAGGCGCCGCAGCTATTGCTGCGGCGCCGTAAAGAATGACCACGCATCCTCGTACTGCAACCAGTCGAAGAGGCGAGGTCTTGCCCGTCCTTGTCGTTCATGCAGCGGGAACGTGATGTCCATCTGCGCACGACCAAAGCCGACCGCCTCTTTCAGTTTCTCGCTTGGAACTACGAGAAAGCGTGGCTTTTGATCTCCCGGGAGCAACACGAAGATCACTGTATCGATTCCAGCAAGCGAGGACTCCGTCACCTTCGCATACATGCGTCGTTGATTGTTCTCACGCTGAATGTTCGTGATGGTCCGAAAGCTGCAGCGCCGCCCAGCAATCCTCACCTGATTATGTGCGCGGAATTGCCGAGTGACCGGCAGTTCGCTCACCGAGAGATCGTGCTGGGCTGTTCGCTCCCTGAGAAACTTCAATGCTTTTTGCGACCGTTCGAATTTTGAGACGGGCGCAACGGCATTACTGGTCTCTGCGTGGCTCATGTGAGCCTCCTTTTCTGTTGCGTCTGCCGCAGTTATACGACACAAGCCCCTAATCGGCAATGGATAACACGAGGCGCCGCTTTTGCTATTCTTACGCATATGAGCCGCTTCGTGCACCTGCACACCCATAGCCACTACTCCTTCTTGAAGGCGCTTCCGAAGGTGGACGAACTCGTGAAGGCGGCAAAAGAGGAAGGAATGCCGGCAGTCGCGCTCACCGACGAAGGAAACCTCCACGGCGCGATCGAGTTCTACAAAGCCGCAACGAAGGCAGGCATAAAGCCGATTCTTGGCGTTGATGCATATCTTGCGCCCCGTACCATTGCCGACCACCAGCCAAACGAAAAGCGATCGCGTCTTGTTCTCTTGGCTGAAAACATAGATGGGTACAAAAATCTCCTCAAGCTCGTCACCATCGCATATACAGAAGGCTTGTTCGAGCGTCCGCGCATAGATCGCGATCTGCTACGAAAACACTCCACCGGGCTGATCGCCCTCATTCCCTCCTTCGCAGGAGACGTTCCGCTTATGCTCGCCGCAGGAGATGCAGATGGCGCCGCTGCACAACTTGAGGAATACAAGACGATATTTGGAGAGCAGAATCTGTTCCTTGAAATAACCCGACATCCGAAAGTTCCAGGCCATGAAGAGAAGATGCAGAAACTCCGCACACTGTCGGAAAAGAGCGGCGTGCCGCTTGTCGCTCAACACGACGTGTACTTCTTAAAGCCGGAAGACCGCGAGGCATGTGCCGTGTTGCGCCGCATTCAGCAGGGATCTAAAGGATTCAACGAAGAGGAAGATTTCTCATTCGTGAACGAAGCACAGATGCTGGAGTGGTTCAAAGATATTCCAGACGCAGTCTATCGTTCGGGAGAAATTGCTGAACGCTGCCACATCGAATTTACGCTTGGTAAGTGGATCTTCCCGCAGGTCGAGGCCGAAGAAGGCAAAGACCATGACGATATGCTTCGCGATCGCGCGATCGCCGGTATCACTGCACGCAGAATGGAAGATACGCCAGAGCTTCGCGAACGCTTGGACTATGAGCTCCAAGTCATCAAGGACAAGGGCTTTGCAAAATACTTCCTGATCGTGTCTGACCTCCTCACGTTTGCTAAAAACAACGGCATTCTGACCACGACTCGCGGCTCAGCAGGAGGTTCTCTCACCTCCTATTTGGTGGGTGTGACCTCGGTTGACCCGATCTTTTACAAGCTTCCCTTCGAGCGCTTCTTGAACCCGGAGCGCCCCAAGGCTCCTGATATCGACATGGACTTTGCCGATAACCGCCGCGATGAGGTGATTGCATACGCCAAGCGAAAGTACGGCGAAGACCGCGTGGCGCAGATCGGCACTTTCGGCGCCATGCTCGCGCGTGCAGCCGTGCGCGATACCGCGCGCGCCCTTGGCCACTCCTATGGCGTTGGCGATCGTATTGCAAAGCTCATACCGGTCGGGTCCCAAGGATTTCCGATGACCATCGACCGCGCGATGGAAATGGAGGAAGACTTGAAGGCGCTCTACAAAGAGGATGATGACGTGCGCGAAATCATTGACCTTGCTAAGCGCATCGAAGGCGGCGTGCGCCAGACGGGCGTCCATGCAGCGGGCGTCGTGATTGCGCCGTCAGCGCTCACCGACTGGGCGCCGCTGCAGTACGATCCGAAAGGCTCCGGCAAACTGCTCACGCAGTACGACATGTACTCTATTTCAGACGAGTACGGCGGCGTGGGACTTTTGAAGTTCGACTTCCTTGGTATCAAGAACCTCGCAATTCTTGCAGACTCCGTGGATCGCGTGCGTGAGACTAAGAATATGGTCATCGACATCGATACCATCCCGCTTGATGACGATAAGACCTTCGCCATGCTCGCGCGCGGCGAGACCGAAGGACTGTTTCAGCTCAACGGTTCGGGCATGACCCGCTACTTGAAAGAACTGCGGCCGACCACCATTCACGACATCAACGCTATGGTGGCTTTGTATCGCCCAGGGCCGATGGAAACCATTCCGCAATACATCGAACGCAAGCGAAACCCTAAGTTGATCCGTTTCGTGGACCCGCGCATGCAGGAGTATCTTGAGCACTCCTACGGCCTTATCGTCTACCAGGACGACGTCCTGTTGACTGCCATCAAGCTTGGCGGCTACACCTGGCTTGAGGCAGACGCCCTTCGCAAGGCGATGGGTAAGAAGATTCCGGAAGAAATGGAAGCGCAGAAGGAAAACCTTATGAAGGGCTTCAAAGAGTTCGGCAAGATTTCAGATGCGACTGCTGAAGCCATCTGGAAACTCATCGAGCCGTTTGCCGCGTACGGATTCAACAAGGCGCACGCAGCAAGCTACGGCAAGGTGGCGTACCAGACCGCCTACATGAAAGCCAACTATCCGGTCGAGTACATGGCGGCGGTTCTTACCGCTGACGCCGGCGACACCGAATCCATTTCTATTTATGTTGCCGAGTGTGAACGCATGAAGATTTCGGTCCTGCCGCCGGACGTAAACGAAAGCGGCTCCACGTTCACCGTCGTCGGCGATAACCACGAATCGATCCGTTTCGGTCTCTCCTCAATCAAGAACTTCGGCGAAGGCATCGCTGAAGCGATTATTGCGGAGCGTACCAAAGGCGGCCCCTTCACTTCCCTTTCCGACTTCCTCTGCCGCATCGGCTCGCGAGGCCTAAACCGCAAGTCACTTGAGGCCTTGATCCAGTGCGGCGCCATGGACTCTTTAGGGAAGCGCGGCACGATGTTGAAGCACATCGAGACCTTGCTCACCTTCCACCGCGACGCAACCGCGCCAGCCGCGCAGGACTCGCTGTTCGGCTCTTTGGCTGCCCCAACGCTTACACTCCCGAACGAAGAAGATACGACGACGCTGAAAGAGAAGCTTGCCTGGGAGCGCGAGCTTCTTGGCATCTACGTCTCGGGCCATCCGCTGGACGCGCATGCAGATAAGACCATGAAGGCGCATGTCACGATTGGCAGTATTGTTGCAGACCCGCGCGCAGGACTTCCGGTCATTCTCCCAGTGCTTATCGATGAGGTACGTACCGTGCTCACCAAGAAAGGTGAGAAGATGGCTTTCTTGAAACTTGAGGATAAATCAGGATCTATAGAGGCAGTGGCCTTCCCTAAGCTCTACAAAGAGCATGCAGCTCTCATGGAAGTTGGTAACACGATGCTTGTGAAGGCAACGGTGTCCGGTAGGAACGGCGAGACCTCGCTCACGCTTGAAAACGCAAAAGCGCTATAAACACTTGACGCATTTGGCCTCGCAAGGCAAGATCGTCTTCAGACGTTCCACCAAGAGAGGAGAGTAAGTCATGAATGATGTGGCCTGTGCGCTTGAGAAGATCAAGTGCGCGTACCAGATCGCTTTTGAGGAACTCGAGAAGAGTCCGCAACGCTCCGGAGCAATCCGAGCAAAGTTGCTACATGAAACTTCTGAGCCGTTCAAACAGCTGCATTCGACGCAGCGCCTTGTGTTCCTTACGGAATGCACGAGAGCGTTCGCGCGTGTGTTTCCTGACAAGGTGCCGAGAAAGGATGTAATCGAGCGAGCTGCCAATGAAGGCAAGCTCACGCTTGAACGCATCGTTCCTTCGGAGCGCATGCCGCTTCGATCCCATTTAGGGATCGTTCTACGGAATGCCCTGTTCAAAACCGCAGACTATGCGTGCGTCAGACTCGCCGCATAGACCTCTCACAGTGCCGGCCCTCTGGGCCGGCACTTCTGTTTTGACAAGAACATACTCAGGGCTATACTTTCTAGGTATGGCATTTCGCACAACCACTACCACCACTGCGCTCTAGCGCCCTGGCGGTGTGGTCGTTCTCCTAACTGAAAGACAACTACCCCCGCCTCAGCAGCGGGGCTTTTTATTGGCTATACTTACCACCACTATGGATATCGACCGCGATCATAAGAAACTGGGCCGTGAACTAGACCTCTTCACCTTCTCCGACTCCGTCGGCAAGGGCCTTCCGCTGTGGACCCCTAAGGGTGCCGCAATCCGCCGCGAGCTCGAGCGCTTTATCGTGGACGAAGAACTCAAGCGCGGCTACCAGCACGTCATAACTCCGGACATCGCGAAGATCGAGCTCTATGAAAAGTCGGGTCACTACCCGCACTACAAGGACTCGATGTACGCGCCGATTGAGGATGAGGACGAGAAGTTCATGCTCCGCCCGATGACCTGCCCGCACCACTTCGAGCTCTACCTGCGCTCCCCGCACAGCTACCGCGAGCTGCCGATCCGCTACGCCGAGCTTGCTAAGCTCTACCGCTACGAACAGTCCGGCGAATTGATGGGCCTCCAGCGCGTACGTTCCTTCTGCCTGTCAGACGCACACATCATCTGCGCTACAGAAGAAATGGCGATCGAGGAAATCGAGAAGGCGCTTGACCTGATCGAGTACGCAAACAGCGTGTTGGGACTCAAGGCTGGCGAAGACTACTCGTACCGCCTCTCGCTTGGAGACCGCGCGAACACTGAGAAGTATTTCAAGGATGACGCAGGCTGGGAGAAGGCTGAGATGCTGCTTCGCGAGTCGATGCAAAAGCGCGGCGTACCATTTGTGGAAGCCAAGGACGAAGCAGCCTTCTATGGTCCGAAAATCGATATTCAGATGAAAAACGTGAACGGCAAAGAGGACACTGCCTTTACGGTGCAGTACGACCTTTCGTCTCCGAGGAAGTTCGACCTCACCTACACCGGCGAGGACGGGAAACAACACATGGCGTTTGTCGTGCATCGCTCATCGATCGGCTCTATCGAGCGCACGATGGCCTTCTTGATCGAGAAATACGCAGGTGCCTTCCCGCTCTGGCTTGCGCCGGTGCAGGCAAAGGTCCTCCCTATTTCCGAGAAGCACGCTGCGTATGCGCATGAGGTGTACACCTTGCTTCGCGAGGCGGGTATTCGCGTTGAGCTTGATGCTGCAAATGAGTCTCTAGGTAAGAAGATCCGCAACGCAAAATCTGAGCACGTACCATACGTACTCGTGCTTGGAGATGCTGAAGTCGAGGCGCGCACCGCGTCTGTTGAAAGCCGCGATAAAGGCAAGCTCGACGCCATGGGCATCGATGCAGTTATCGCACAGCTCAAGAGCGAGATTGCAGCAAGGAGCTAATCCCTACGGGAAAGTCCTTTCACAATGTCCTCGACCGTGAGCTCTGCTCCGGACTGAAACGCCTTGAAGCCTTCAGTGAGCTGGTAGTCGGGCATGGGCTGCGCTGGAAGTGCTTCCACTTTCTCGGGCGCAGGAACGTGTATCGGAAAGGCAATATCGCTTCGTACGCGCTCGGTAGTTTCCTCAACAGCAGGCTGCGGGAAGAACTTCTCCAGGATGAAGTACGCTACTGCCCCGCTCCAGAGAGCGAGTGCGCCGAAGTACATGAGGCTGCCGATATCCATTGCAAGCATTCTACCAAATGAAACGGCCCCGCATATGCGGGGCCGTTTCAGTCGCTAGCCGTTAGGCAGTGCGGCGCTTCACGAAGAAGAAGTAGCCGCCGATGCCAAGGAGGCCTGCAAGCATGACGATTGCTGCCATCAAGCTTGGAGACATATCCTCAAGACCGGTGTACGGAAGCTGGGAGAGGTAGACGGTCGGCGGGTTGTTTACCGGATCGCCGTTGAATGAGATAGAAGAGAAATCATCCTCGTCATCAACGCGTACGGTTGCCGTACAAGTCTCCTCGTCGCCATCATTGTCGCGAACGGTGAGGCGGAATGTAGTGTCGCGATCGACCTCTACTTCCTCCTCGCCACCATCCTCGTCAACGCGGCCGACGCCCTGGTTGATGGAAGCGTAGCTTGCACCACGGGTATCCCATTCAAGCGTTACCTCGTCGCCCTCCTCTACGCGAGAGTCGGAAACGTCGAGCTCACACCAGAGATCATCCTCGTCCTCATCCTCCTCGACGTTGATGCGAACTGAACAGGTGTCAGTGCCGCCCTGACCACGCACCGTAAGGGTGTAGGTCGTGTCTTTGTTTGGAGAGACCGAGCGGTTGCCGCCGGTTGCAACTGAGCCGTAGCCTGAGAGCGTTGCGGAGTATGCGTTCTCAGAGGTCCAGTGGAGAGTGACGTCGTCACCCTTCTCGATCGTAGTGTCGGATGCGCTCATGGCACATACCGGCTCTACCGGCTGGTAACAGTTAGAGTAACAGCCACCGTAGTCGTAATCGTAGTACCCGTATGAGTAGTCTACGTAGTACGGCTCATAGTAGTAGTCGCCCCAGTAGTTGCCGCTGTCGTAGGTGTAGTAGTCGTAGGTGTTGTACGTCTGGTACTCCGGCTCCCAACCGTAATCGTAGTAGTCATAGGTGTTGTACACCTCGTACTCCGGTTCCCAGCCGTAGTCGTAGTAGTCGTAGGTGTTATATACCTCGTACTCTGGCTCCCATCCACAGCTAACACAGTCTCCGTAACCGGAGATGGTCGCCTCTGCCGTTGCAGGCATGATGAGAGTCGCCGTGAACGCAAACACGCTAGCGAAGACCGCAAGCATGAGTACACGGAAAACGCCCGAAAGAGCAGAACGCGATACCTGAATGTTGTTGTTTGAAGTGGTAATCATAGGGATTTAATAAAGGGCACTACGACTAATAATTGCGCCCGTACAAAAAAGGAGGTGTGATGGGCGGCAGGTTATGCCGCCCATCTACTACTGGTTAGCTGCCTTGCGGCCGCCATGTCCAGTGCGCCTCGGTTAGCCGGAAGGAGTGCGAACGCCAATCGCTTGGCTCTACAATCACCCAGCTGCACAAGCCGTTTCGTTCGAGGTAAAACGCCAAGTGATGACGTTCGACCGCGACCGGAACACGTACTTGTACGAAGCCCGTTCGTGTGACCCGGATAACTCCCGGCATGCGGACCCTGCGGTCAGCTGCCGGAACGTTTCCAATGATCGATGCCCAGGGAGGGCATTCCACGCACTCGCCCCACATCTCCCACTCGCCGGACTGTTGATAGCCCCAGCAATGCGAAGACGGAAGCGAAGCGCCGGAAAAGACCGCGAGCTGCAGGAAATCTCCCTGCTGCACCGCGACTTCCACGATCGCGCATTCTTCAAGCGCAACCTCCTGCGGGAGTGGTTCTTGATTCCACGCCCAGTTGTAACAGATATCCGGCAACGTGAGGATGTACGTTTGACCCTCGTAGTCCACCCGCCATTCGCGGGCCTCAGCAGCTTGGACGGCACCCCGGCGAACCGGATTGCGTCCGACAACAACATCATGCATTGCATGGGGGCGAACCCCTCCTGTCATCATCCCTAAGAAGCGCTTGCCAGGAGTGAGGTACACGCGCGTCCCTTGCGGGTTACGCTGCACCTCCGCCTGGAGGAGAGCCCGAACGGGCTCTGGAATATTCAGATCGCGGAGTGCATCAGGGAGCCGCCTGATCGCTTCCTCTTGCGAGGTTGCGTAGGGAGCTTCCCCCCAAGTCGTCCACGTAGTCTCGGCGTGAGCCGGCGCCAGCGTCGCAACAGTAACCGTCGCGATCGCCAGCAGAGTTAGGATTAGATGCTTGAACATCTTCTCCCCCTTTCTGGATCTGTTGAGGAACACTCTCCCTACGGAGAGCTTGCTGGCGAGGAACCCTTGTTCCCGGACAGAAAGCTACCAGTAGAGTATTTTCCCTTCTTATCTATAATAAACCATCAAATACCATATGTCAAGACCATGTAGTAAGGGCTCAGATGCATGCATCTGAGCCCTTGTTTATGCCTTTTATTGGCGCATCGGCCGGCATTCACGTTCGCCGGTCGCTGGATTGGTGCGGCACTCGCGACCCGTGGGTCGGAGTTCCTGGCCGGTGCAGACGCGAGCATGTTCACCATAGGTGATTTGCCCGGTCGGACACCGGCCACCTTCCTGCGAAGCCGGGACGGAATTGCGTCCGACCAGTTGGCCAAGGCGGGGTGCCTCTTCACGTTGCGGGGCCATTGCTGGACCACCGTTCATATGAGGAGGTGCCGGGTGAGGCGCGCCCGTGAGAACGACGCCAGCCGGAGATTGTTCGGCGATGTGCGGCCCTCCTTGGATCTCCGAGCTCATCACTTGGGGAGGCTGACCTGCCCAAGAGAGGTTGAACCGGAGATTCGGCAGAATGCCGAGAAGGAGAAGCCCAAGCAGGATCGCAGCGAAAACGCCACACACTGCCCACACGCCTTTAATGAACCCTTCCATCGGTTCCCTTTCTCTAAATGGGTGGAATTGAAATGAATGTATCAGTAAATATAGGATTTGTCAAGTTCCTACCTACCTAAGAAATAAGGCCTGGAATCAGCGCAATTCCTCCACCCGCACCAGCTTCGCCGTCACGATAAAACGGTCAGACTTCGCCCCGAACGTATCGCAGGTTGCCAGGGTCAGCTTCGCTCCCTCAATGGCAAGCGGAATCTCTCCGGTCGAGGTGTTCGCTTTCTGTACTTCTTCTACTGCGTAGATAAACACCTTGGTCTCTCCCACGACGAAAATAGGTGCTCCCTCTTCCAAATTCTGGATGCCGTTGAAGGCTTTGTATGCCTGGTTATGCACCACCGGCAGATAGCTGGAGTGTCCGAAGATAAGCACATTGCCCTCTTCGCCAGGGACCGCAGAACCTGGGTAGCGGACCGCGCCCTTGGTGAGTTCTGCATCGAGCGCTGCAATATCAGTCGTGTTCGGGTTCAGGACGTTTGCCTTGAGGCCGATCGATGGAATCTCGATTCCGACTGGCAGCTCGCCCTGCACTACGCCCTGAATCTGCTGGCCCGGCCGCACATCAGAAAAGCTCGTAGACCACGGAGCCAGCCCGAAGGATGCGAGTGCGGACAAGGATACGAAATACACGAGCGTAAACACGCCGACAAAGGTCCACTTGCGTGCATACACTTTCTCAAACGCGGTCGAAGCCATAGGTACAGTCACTCTACCATGCCGTTTCTGAAACCCCTTGACATATCAAGACTCCTGTCGTAGATTACTGACCATATGGCAGACACTACTACCGCCCCAAAGAAACCCGCCCTGAACGGTCTTGCGATCGTTGGCTTCGGTGCGCTTTTGATTGCCGGCATCTTCCTTGCAATCTACGCAGCACGCTATGTGCCTGAGACACTCTCGCGCCTTTCCTCAGCGGTAATTCTTTCCTCAGACCCTGAAGAGAATGACGAGACCCCAGCAGCAACCACTACCCCGTCTCGCCCGGCTACTCCTACTGCAACCACAACCCCAGCTAAGCCAACCACCCCAACTACGCCGATCATCGGCTACTATCCTCCAGTCGTTACGCAGACCACGCCAAACCTCTATGGCCAAGCAGATCTCGCACTCGTCAATGTCGAGACAGGCTACTTCCGCGGCAACTCATTCGTCGAGGATGATCAGGTTCCTGAAGGCCGCGATGCAGGCCTCAAGTTCACTGTCCGCAACATCGGCACCAACGCAGCTGCAAACTGGCGCGTACGCATTGATGTCGAGGGAGACGATACTGCAATCGGCAACGGCGGCTACCTGCTCCCGAACGGCTCTCAAAATTTCACGCTCCGCATCACGGACCCGAAGCCGAACCGTTCTATGGAAATTGAAATTGATGTCGACTACCAGAACGCAGTTTCAGAATCTAACGAGCGCAACAACGACGACACGGTCGAACTCGAGATTGAAGATTAAGAAAAAGCCCCGCTCAAGCGGGGCTTTTTCTTATACGTCCAGATTCGCTAGCTTTGCGTTCGACTGGATGAATGACTTGCGGCTTGCAACGTCGGTGCCCATAAGGATATCGAAGATGCGGTCTGCTTCTGCAGCATCCTCTACCGTTACGCGCTTCAACACGCGGCGAGCCGGGTCCATGGTAGTTTCCCAAAGCTCAGAGGCATTCATTTCTCCAAGACCCTTGTAGCGCTGCTGGTTGAACTTCTTTGGCGCCTTCTTCTTGGTGTCTTCCTCTTCTCCTTCCGGCGTCTCCTCTTCTGCAGGAGGTTCGTCAGCTGTTTCTGCAACAGCCTCCTTGCCTACGATCTTAAATTTCTCCTCATCGGTGTAGGCGTAGAACACTTCCTTGCCGCGGGTGAGCTTGTACAAAGGCGGCTGTGCAATGTAAATGTAGCCAGCATCAATAAGTGGACGGAAGTGACGGAACAGCAACGTCAACAAGAGCGTGCGAATGTGTGCGCCGTCCACGTCGGCATCCGTTGCAATGATGACCTTGTGATAACGCAGCTTGCCGATATCAAAGACATCTCCAATCGCCGTACCAAGAGCTACCACAAGGTTCTTGATCTGTTCAGACGCAAGCATCTTATCCAGGCGTGCTCGCTCGATGTTTAAGATCTTTCCGCGAAGCGGAAGAATTGCCTGTGTGCGGCGGTCGCGTCCGGTCTTAGCAGTACCGCCTGCCGAATCTCCCTCTACGATAAACAGCTCTGATTCTTCTGCGTTTTTGGTCTGACAGTCTGCAAGCTTGCCCGGCAGCGTCATGCCCTCGAGTGCACCCTTGCGAAGCACGGAGTCCTTCGCAGCCTTTGCCGCCTTGCGCGCCTTCAAAGCAAGCAGCACCTTGTTGATGATTGCCTTTGCATCATCTGGATTCTCTTCGAGGAATGAGGCAAATGCGTCTCCAAACACGGTTGCGGTTGCGCCCTGCGCTTCAACGGATCCGAGCTTTGCCTTCGTCTGTCCCTCGAACTGGATCTCCGGCATCTTGATTGAGACCACTGCTGTGATGCCCTCAAGAGCATCGTCTCCGGTGAAGTTCTCCTCGCTCTCTTTAAGGATGCCTGCCTTGCGGCCGTAGGAGTTCAAGGTGCGCGTGAGCGCTGTCTTGAAACCGGTCACATGCGTACCGTGCTCTGGGTTGTAGATGTTGTTTGCAAACGCCATCAGCTTCGGCGAAATGTCGTCAACATACTGGAGCGCGACCTCCACCATCACGCCGTCCTTCTCAGAATCAACGTAGAAAATATTCTTATGCACCGGCGTCTGGCGCTGGTTGTAGAACGAAACCAAGGAACGAAGTCCTCCTTCGAAGTAGAAGGTCATCGACGGCACCTCAAGCCCGAGCTCGCGCAGGTAGTGCACGTCTTCGCTTTCAGCTGCAAGCGCATTCTCGCGCGCATCGATAGCGCTAATGCGTGCACCCTTCACCAGGTATGCCTGCTGACGCAGGTGCGCGACGATCTTGTCCCAATTCCACTCAATACCGGCAGTGAAGATTGTTTCGTCTGGACGGAAGTACGTAATGGTGCCGTGCAGGTTTGATTTACCGATCTGCTTTACCTTCCCTTGCGGCTTACCGATCTTGTACTCCTGCGTGTGTACGCCGCCATCTTTGTGCACGATGACTTTTGCGTTAGTGGAAAGCGCGTTCACGACCGATGCGCCCACGCCGTGCAGACCTCCCGACACTTTGTAGCCAGAGTCCTCGCCGCCAAACTTACCACCGGCATGCAGCTGGGTCATAACCATTTCAAGCGCAGACAGCTTTGTCTTCGGATGGATATTTACCGGAATACCGCGACCGTTGTCAGCAACGCGGATATACCCACCTGGAAGCAGCGCGACTTCGATATCGTTTGCAAATCCGCCCATCGCCTCGTCGCGCGAGTTGTCGAAGATTTCCCAGATCAGGTGGTGGAGACCATCGGGACCGGTGGTACCGATGTACATTCCCGGGCGCTTGCGTACCGGATCCAACCCCTCAAGCACTTGAATAGACGACGCATCGTACGCCTTGCCCTTACCCGCTCCAGAAGCGTCTTTTTCCTTAGCTTTTGCCATGGTTTTCTTGCTCGAAGTATAGCACGAATCATGCCCACCGACCCGTATTGACTAGACTAAAATCAATCGTACTATGCACAGATCCCGGAACGTGTCCGGGAGGGAGGGAAAGATATGACAGCAGTACTCAGCAGCCTTGAAGAAGCAGTGCTTGGCGCTGCCTATCAGGACGCAGAACCTGTCTGGAAGGACCATGAGAACGTCGACGAATTCCTGAAGGTATTCGCCCGCTCCTATGTCCAAAAATGTGTGTGCTGCGGCCTACTGCCGGTTTCTGAGCTTCCGAGTCTGGAACTCAAACACCTCAGACGGGTCGGCATGCACTAACCCCCGAAGCCTCCGCTCGCAGAATGCGCAGCGGGGGCTTTATCGTACCTCCCAGCCCTCTTTTGCGTTCAGCGCTACGGTCACGCGCCCCATCACTGGATTCAAGTCTGCATCGGACAACGTCTTCTCGGAAGATTCGAATACTAGACGAAAGGCATGCGATACTCGTCCATCTTTTTCAAAGCGATCAAAGAGGTCCATGCGCGAGACCAAATCCCCTGCTTCCGCAAGAATGGCATTTGAAACCTCGCTTTCCTCTGTTCCTGCAGGAGACCACACCGCAATATCTCGAAGTGCAAACGGATACATAGAGAAGGGACGGAACTTCTGTAACACGATCTTCCTCGGCTCATAGTCTGCACCAAGCTTTTCAAGATCTGTCTCCCCAAGTGGAACTTCGATGACATCACCTGCAGCAGCAATGCTCATGGAAAGCAGGTCCGAGAGCGCATCTGCAATTTCCGCCATAACTGGTTTTGGTTTACCGATCACTGCCTTGTATCCCAAGGAGAGCATCAGACGCTCGCCGGAAGCAGTGAACACATTCCCTACTTCAAACAACCGGACACTGTGATCCGGACCGAGCACTTTGGGTGCAACTTGCACTGCGCGCGTGAGCGCTTCCTCCATGTTGTCTTGCAGCGTTGCGCGAAGCCATGGCTTATCGCTTTGCAGCGGATTAGCAAGCTCCACCTCTCCAGAAACCGCAAACGCTGGCGTTGAAATTTCCGTAAACCCGCGCTCGACCAACAGGTCTTTCACGCGCTCAATGCCGCGGAACTTCAACTGATCAGGCGCAACCGGGAGCGGCGGAAGCATGATGGAAGGGACTTTGTCATACCCCAAGATGCGGCCGACTTCTTCTGCAACATCTTCCGGAATCTGTATATCGCGACGCTCAAATGAGGGCGTGATTGAAAACGCACGCGATTCCTCGACAAACGAAAGGCCCAGACGATCAAGCGCATGCGCAACGTCGTGCGCGCCAAGCTCGGTGCCGAGCATGCGGTTAATCTTCTCAAGCGAAATGTGGATCGGAGCCAGATGTTCCTGCGGCAACCCTGCGCGCACGTCAACAACGCCGCGAAGCTCGCCTCCCGCAATCTGGAGAATGAGTTTCGTGACTGCATCCATGCCGTAGCCTGCAAGCTCAGGGGAAATACGGTTCTGGTAGCGCGTTGAGGCGTCCGTAAACAGCTTCAACGACTGCGCTGCTTTGCGCACCATTGATCCGTCGAAGTTCGCCGACTCAATCACGATCTCTGTCGTGCTTGCATCAATCTCTGCAGCCTTCCCTCCCTTCACACCTGCAATGCCTACCGGGACGTTTGCTGCTGCATCCACGATCAAGAGTGTTCCTTCCGGAAGCGTGTACTCGTCGCCGGTGAGGGTCGTGATTTTCTCTCCGGCTGCAGCACCACGCACCGAAATCATACGCTTGCCTTCTCTGGCAGTGAGCTTGTGCGCATCAAATGCGTGCAGCGGCTGGCCGATATCAAGCATCACGTAGTTCGTTGCATCCACTACGTTATTGATGGAACGCTGGCCCACCGACTCAAGCGCTTCCGTAAGCCACGCAGGAGACGGCCCGACTTTTACGCCCGTAATAACTGCACCCATATAGCGGAAGCATTTCTTCTCGTCTTCGATCGTTACTGTAAGTGCATCAGTTGGAGCAAAGGCAGGAGCAGGCTGCTTCAACGGATCCACTTTCAAAGGACGGTTCAAGATAGCGGCGGCCTCGCTTGCAATGCCGCGATGCGAAAGCGCATATGCCGCGCGATCCGGGAGTACTTTCACATCAAGCAGATCTCCCTCTGCTTCTTCGATTTCAAACGCATGGAAGGTAAACAGGTCCGCAAGCTCCTTCGTGTCAGGAAGCGGTGCATCAAAATACTTTTCTAGCCATTTTTTAGAGACTTTCATACGACAGTTTCGTCAAAGCCGTGCACAAAGCGAATGTCACCGTTATGGAACAAGCGTACGTCCGGCACGCCGTACTTGACCATAACCAAGCGCTCGATGCCGCCTCCAAAGGCAAAGCCTTGGTACTGCTCTGGGTCCACGCCAGCATTCCGGAGCACCTGCGGATGCACCATGCCCGCACCCATAACCTCAAGCCACTTACCTTCTTTACCTGGAGCTTCAAACCACACGTCTACTTCCACTGACGGCTCGGTGAACGGAAAGTAGCTTGGACGAAAACGCACCTTCGCCTCAGCTCCCAAATATTCCTTGAAGAACTGATCGAGGGTTCCTTTCAAGTGCGCGAGCGTAATGTCGCGATCAATCACCAATCCTTCGTTCTGGTAGAACTGCGCTTCGTGTGTTGCATCAGTTGCTTCATTACGGAACACCTTTCCCGGCACCACGATGCGGTACGGCGGCGCGGCACCCTCGCGCATCTTTTCTTCCATGTAGCGGATCTGCACTGACGAGGTCTGCGTACGCGGGACGCGCGCAGGAGTCTCCTTCGTCCAGAAGGTGTCCTGCATATCGCGCGACGGATGATCCTCCGGCACATTGAGCGCGGTGAAGTTATGCCAGTCGTCTTCAAGCTCGGGACCTGACGCAATAGAAAAACCCATGCGGCCGAAGATGTCCGCGATCTCGCGGATGGCAATCGTCATGGGATGGAGCTTTCCTTCCTGCATCGCTCTAGTATAGGAAAAAGAGGGCCAATTTGCTATACTTACTCTCACGTTTACGGGCTTATGGATCTCACCTACGTAGCGTACCCGTTTCTCTTCGCGGCCGTCTATTTTCAGGCCTTTTTGCTGGTGACCTTCCTGTCCCGCCCAGCGGTCGCTGCAAGAAAGCGCGGCGCTTCTACCAAGACCCCGAAGGTGGCAATGATCGTTCCCTGCTGGAACGAGGAGCGCACGATCAAGGGAACGGTTGATTCCCTGCTCGCGCTGGATTACCCAGCAGACAAGCTGCAGATCATTCTCGTGAACGACGGCTCAACCGATAACACCAAGAACGTCATGGATGCATATCAGGGCCATCCGCAGATCACCGTGGTGCATAAGGAGAACGGCGGCAAGCACAGCGCCATCAACAGGGGTATTGAAATCGCGCAAGACGCGGAAATTGTCGGCTGCTTGGACGCAGACTCATTCGTCTCTCCAGAGGCGATGCGCGAAATCGTCGCCTGCTTCGACGATCCGATGGTCGCTGCAGCAACTCCGGCAATGTCGATCCATAAGCCGACCAACCTCCTGGAGCGCATGCAAAACGCGGAGTTCATCCTCGGTATCGCACTTCGCCATATTCTTGCAGCCGTGAACGGCCTCTACGTGACCCCGGGCCCCTTCTCTCTCTACCGCCGCTCCGTACTCGTTGAGCTTGGTGGCTTCCGCTACGGACACCAGACCGAGGACATGGAAATGGCGCTTCGCATCCAGCGTGCAGGCTACACGATTGATAGCGCGGTTCGCGCACGCGTCTACACCAAGGGACCGCGCACGGTTCCAGCACTCGTTAAGCAGCGCACCCGCTGGACCTCCGGCTTCCTGCGCAACATGATGCATGACTACCGCGACTTGATCGGCAACCCGCGCTACGGCGCGCTCGGCACCATCGTGCTTCCGCTTGGCTTCTTTGCGATCGTTGGCGGCATCCTCTTGTTTGCAGTGGTGCTCTGGCAGCTTGCTCACAGCATCACGCAGGCGGTCATCGTTACCTCCGGCGTCCCCCTTTCGTACACGCTCTCCAACCTCATTCCGAAACTGGGCACCATGGAGTGGTTCTACATCCCGCTCACGATGTTCGCACTCCTTTCAATAATTGCTCTTATCGGCTCCATTCTCTTCATTCTCGTCGGCCGCAGGATTTCCCAGACTCCTGGCAACATCAGCGTCGACTTGGTCGGCTGGATCTTGCTCTACGGCCTTGTCGCTCCGTTCTGGCTTATCCGCTCGGTTGCAGACGTTGCTACCGGCACTAAGCGCGGCTGGCGCGGTTAATATACTTTCATGACTCTTGCTACACGAAACGCTCTCATTGCGCTTGCAATCACCATCGCTATCATCGGCACTATTTTATTTGCGGTTAACTTCCTCAATGCGCAGCGCGTTGCAGAGCTTCGCGCCATCGAGGATCAGCTTGCAACAGACACGCTTTCAATCGAGACGCAGTTCGCCCTCCTCGCTGAAGCTCCCTGCGAAGATATTTCCGCAGGCACCGGACTCTCTCAGGAAGTCGGAGGTCTTGGCGACCGTCTTGCATACGCCGAGGAGCGCCTGGGCGCAACCGATCCGGAAGTAGTGCGCCTCAAGGAGCGCTACACCTTGCTCCAGATCCGCGACTACCTTCTAACCAAGCGCATCGAGCGCACCTGCGGCTCTGAGCAAGTTGTCTCCCTCTACTTCTATTCAAACGTTGAGGGCGAGTGCGTGGACTGTGATCGCGCCGGCTACGCGCTCTCGTATCTGCGCCAGACCTATCCAGCGCTTCGCGTGTACTCATTCGACTACCACCTTGACCTTGCAGCACTGAAGACCCTTATTGCCGTCGAGAAGGTGAAACCGCAGTTCCCTGCCTTCGTGATTGAGGACAAGCAGCACTATGGCTTCACGACGCTTGAGGAGCTTGAAAAGGTATTCCCTGAGGAAATGTTTGAGAGCGCTTCTACTACAGAAGCTTCCTAAGAAAAACCGCCCCTAGGGGCGGTTTTTCTATATACGTTTAAAACGAATGATCTTCACGACCGTATCAGGCCCCACCCTATCTCCATAGTAGGTGCGGTACGCCGCATACATAGCTTCCTCGCTCTCAAACTTTTCGTGACCATCAAAATCTGCTTCAACTAACTGTCCCAACTTTTTCTCTCGCACCTCTGTGAGAATCGCTTCAGCGAACTTTTCTTTCGTATTCCAGTTAATCAGATCTACCTCGTCTCCCTCCTGCAAATCTTTATCATCAAAGAGACGCCACGTTGAATCTTTCTTTCCATCTACTACTAACTCAACAAGATAGTCCCGAAACTTAATTGTCTTGCGTTCCATTTGGAGCCGTCGGCCGGGATCGAACCGGCGACCTACGCATTACAAGTGCGTTGCTCTACCAACTGAGCTACGACGGCGTGTTTTCTATCGTATCCTGTTTTTCCTCTTTGCGCATTGCAGCCTTGATGCGATCAACGCTTTCAGCAAACGGCTTTACCGGCGAGACGCCTTCCGCACGACGTCCGCGGATTTCGCGAGCGATTCGGGTCAGGGTACGCTCCAAGAAGCGGACCGCAACCAAGATCACATGCACTACCTCATGCACAAAATGATCCCACGCAACATGCAGCGCGTGGAAGATGAGCTTGCCAAGATCCACTTCGCGCATGACCGAAAATGCATGGTCTGCATCGGCATCGAATTTCTCGCGAGACTTGGCGAACAAGCGCTTGCCGCTTTTAGCTTCAAGCGATGTCAGCCCAAAGAAACCAAATGTCAGGACTGCGACGACGAGAATCGCGATCGCAAGTGCCATAGCTGTTAACGAACCGAGAAGCGTGCGAAACGTGTTACTTCAACGCGCTCGCCGAACTTCTGGCTCGCCTCGGTAATAAGATCCTTGACGGTCTTAGACTCGTCCTTGATGTACGACTGGCTCAAGAGCACCTGGTCTGCAAAGTAGCTTGCGAGCTTTCCTTCCATGATCTTCTCCTTCATATCCTCAGGCTTGCCTTCAAGCTCCTTGGTAAACACCTCACGCGCCTTAGCTACTGTTTCCTCAGGAACCTCGGTTATGGAAGCGTAGGTAGGATTAGTTGCGGCAATCTGCATTGCAAGCTCGCGTGCGAGTGCTGGGAACTCTGGGTTGCGGGCAACGAAGTCAGTCTCGCACGAAAGCACGACCATAGCGCCAATGACGCCTTCGTGGGTGTAGATACCAATTGCACCAGCACCGAGCTCGCGGTCTGCCTTCTTGTCTGCAGCCGCACCACTCTTCTTGCGCAGGATCACCTCAGCCTTCTCAAGGTCACCTCCCGCCTCTTCAAGCGCTTTGCGGCACTGCATGACCGAAACGCCGGTCTTATCGCGAAGGGCTTTGACTACATCAGTTGAGATATCCATACAAGAATGAACGTAAGTGTTGGGTAAAAAGCGAACAAAGGCTTACGCCTTCTTGCCTGCCTCGTAGGCAGCTGCAAGCTCATCAAGCACAAGCTTGAGTGCATCGCGAGACGCATCGTTCATCACGATTGGGTACTGCGCATCCTTAAGATCGCAATCGGAGCTCATGAGCGCGATAACCGGGATGCCGGCGCGCTTTGCCTCGCGGACTGCGTGCGCCTCGAACTTCGTGTCCACAATCACAAAGGCGTCTGGGCGCTTCTGAAGCTCGGTGATGCCATCAAGACGCTCAGACAAGCGCTCGATTTCGCGGTCGATGAAAACGCGCTCAAGCTTGGTGTAGAGCTTTGCGAGCTCGCCGGAATCGCGCTTGCCGAGCAAATCTGCAAGGCGATCAATGCGCTTCTTGATCTCAACGAAGTTAGAGACGGTACCGCCGAGCCAGCGACCGGCAACGTACGGAGCGTTGATGCGGCGCGCAATGGTCTTAACAATATCAGACGCCTCGCGCTTGCCGCCTACGAAGAGAACGGTCTTACCATCGCGAGACAGGGTCTCGAGAGCTTTCTTAGCCGCAGCAAGCTGGGCATCAGTTTTAACGAGGTCGAAGATCTCGACCTTTGCCTTTGCTCCAACGACAAAGGACTTCATAGAAGGGTGGCGGCGGCTCTTTACCTGAGCAAAGTGAGCGCCCACCGCAAACAAGCGGTCAACGCCAACTCCAGCCGTAGTATCGGTAGTCATGAGGGAAAATATACGCTAGAACCCCCTAATCCGCAACTTACTCCTCCTCGGCAGGCCCAATACCCCCTGAGGCCGCCCGCTCCTTGAGGGTGTCCACGATATTGTCCAATTTACCCCCTAAAATGGCCGGCAGATTGTGCCAGGACTCCTTGATGCGGTGGTCAGTGACGCGGTCCTGGAGGTAGTTATACGTGCGGATCTTCTCAGAGCGGTCTCCCGTCCCGATCTGTCCCTTGCGCTCTGCGGCGTTCTTCTTGGCCTCTTCTTCCTCGTGCAGATTCTCGAGCTTTGCAGACAATATCTGCATAGCCTTCTCGCGGTTCGCCTTCTGGCTTCGCTCGGAGGATGAGCGCACATCGATACCGGTCGGCTTATGGATGAGGCGCACTGCCGTTTCCACCTTGTTCACGTTCTGGCCGCCCGCGCCTCCCGAGCGAGAGAACTCCATCTCCAGATCCGAGGGGTTCAATTCGAACTTCGGCTTGGTGCGGATCGGGAGCGCTGCAACGGACGCAGTCGAAGTATGGATACGTCCCGACTTCTCGGTGACCGGCACGCGCTGCACGCGATGCACGCCAGTTTCATAGCGAAGCGCGTCATACGCAGCCTCCCCCGCAATCTCGACCGTCAGGTCATCAATAGAACGTACGCTCCAGCCCTGGGTCTCAGCATAACGCTCGTACATCTCACGCAGCTCCTTGGCAAACAGCGTTGCCTCGTCCCCTCCCGCGGCCGCGCGAAACTCCAAGACAATCGCTTTGGGCTTACTTTCCTCCTCTTTTTCTTTATCCAAAATGCGCCCGATCTCTACCAAAATCTCTGCCTGCCTAGCCTCAATGCGCGCAACATCTTCTGCAGCCATTTCCTTCAACACCGCATCATCCCCTGCAGCCTCTACCGCAGAGACTTTCTCCGCCTCGATACGCTCGTACTCCTCCGCAAGGTATGCGGTTGCAAAGTTCTTCTTAAAATCCGGGGAGTACTCCATGGTGTGAATGATAACGTACGCGCCCCGCCGTGAAAGCGGGGCGCGTACAGTAAGCCGTTACTTCTTCTTTGCGGCAGCTGCGCGCTGCTTGAACTTCTCGACGCGGCCGGTCTTGTCGAGGGTACGGTCCTCGCCGGTATAAAACGGGTGGGACTTCGAAGAGATTTCGACGGTGAACTTCGGGTACTCCTTGCCCTCGAAGGTGGTGGTTTCCGTGGTGCGAATGGTCGAGCCAATCAGAAACTTCTCGCCGGAAGCGAGGTCCTCGAATACGACTGGGCGGTAGGAATCCGGATGGATGTCGGTTTTCATGACCCAGGGACTATACCAGAAACCGCCCCAGGCCGCAAAGCCTGGGGCGGTTTTGAGAAGAGCCGCTAGAATTCCTCGAACCGAGGGATGATGTTGACGGTTGCCGAGTCAGTCGCCGTGCCGCAGGAGATGGTATAGGTCTGCTGCTTGGTCACGGTCACACTCTGGCTTCCCGAGACCGCTGCTGAGGAGAGGCCAGGGCCTGCCACGCTACAGACGGTTGCGCCGGTTGAGGACCAGGTAACGGTTGCCGAGCTGCCGGACGCTACGCGCTCTGGAGCGACTGAGATGTCTGCGGTTGCTGCAGCGCCTACCGTCACAGTTGCTGACGCGGTATCAGATCCGCCAGGAGCGGTACAGGTAACGATGTAGTTGGCAGTATTTGCAGGAGAGACCGAGGTGGAGCCTGACGTCGCGCCGTTCGTGTTGAAGCCGATGCCAGTACAAGACGTTGCTCCGGTTGAAGACCAGGTAAGCGTCGAGGACTCTCCGAGCGCCACGGCAGTCGGATTTGCAGTAAGGGTTGCCGTAACCTCGGTTCCCTCGGTCGGGTCGGTCGGTCCCGTACAGTCGCCCGTATCCGCAGTATCAATACGGCCGTCGCTGTCGTTATCTATGCCATCCGAACACTGGATAGTAGTTGCAGAAATATCGACGCGCGTCCATGGACTACAGTTGTTCGCCTCAGACGATTCACTGATGGATCCTACGTCCGCGCCGGAACTCTTGTCTGCACACGAGCGCAGATAGAGGAATGAGTTAGCCGCAAGCGGAGGGTTGTCATACTGATAGGTCGCCGTAAAGTTCGACGACGCTGAGAGTGGAGTTGTTCGTGCAAACGTTCCTATATCTGACGCGAGCGTACCAGCAGTATCAATGGCAAGCTGGAAGAGCGTCGTGAATCCTGTAGGCGTTGCCTCAGCGCCGACGTTTGAGATCGTTGAAGTGAACGTAACGGGAAGTCCGGACACGATGCTGGTTGGCGCGATCGTGCTTGCCGTGAGGTCGGTATTACTTGCCGCAACAACCGTCACCGTTACGCTTACTGTCTGCGTATCATGATGC
This sequence comes from uncultured Candidatus Saccharibacteria bacterium, assembly GCA_964615225.1. Lineage (GTDB taxonomy): Bacteria > Patescibacteriota > Minisyncoccia > Phycocordibacterales > Phycocordibacteraceae > C7867-001. The sequence continues at coordinate 2,016 of CAZTMV010000001.1, read as the reverse complement.
GTCGTCTGTCCCAGCTGAGTGGTGTACCAACGAGGACACGTAACGGTATACGTCTTGGTTGCTGTTGGGTAGTCGTTCAAGTAACCTCCTGGGTCTTCAATAGCCCAGTACCCATTCCCCTGATCGGTCATGGTCCCCGCGCGCGGCGTGTAGGTGAAGTTTGTGGTGCACTGCGCATGCTCCTCAGCAGACAGCAAGAACGTGCCCCATCGAACATACGTCTCTTCTCCTGCAGTTATGACGTTGGGCGTTGCAGTTATAGTAACTGACGACGACATATCGAGGTTAACGGGGAAGTTCGGACCGTTACCCGCAGCATTTCCCCATGCAAAAGCCATGGATGGAAAAGCGAACGCAGCGATAGTAACGACGCCAATTAGAAGAGTCTTCATATGCCTACCAGTATATAACCCTTCCCACACGAATTCGTGCCAGCTGTGCATAGTTCCCCTATACTTACCGGTGTGTCTTTCTTTATAAAACACCAAGGAGTTCTCTTCGCTGTTCTCGGAGGAGCGGCAGCGTTCCTCTCTCTTACAGCTTCCTGGCTCTGGCTGTTAGCGATTGCCAGCGTCTTTTGCTATTTCGCGAGCTCTACTCAAGCGTCTTCTTGGAAAGCAGCCAGCATGCATGGATTTCTCTTTGGCTTACTTGCAAGCATGGGCGGCGTCTGGTGGTTTTGGGACACGATTCCCCTGACCTGGATCAACATACCTGACGGAGCCATTCAATACGTCCTAGTCGGGATTGTATATGGACTCACCGTCCTCTCGCTGACGCTTCCCTTTGCACTTGCTGCCCCGCTGGTGCGCGCAGTACCCGAAGCCTGGTATCGACCTTTCACCTTCGCACTCATACTCGTTACTATCGAGGAGCTCCGCATGTGGTCGTTCGCACTGTTTTTTCTCGCGCCCGAGTCCATGCTCGCACCCAACTTCTCTATCGGAGGACTGGGCTACGTACTTACGGAAAGCTCGCTCCTGCTTCCGCTTGCGCAGGCAGGCCACTATGGACTTAATGCCTGTATCGGACTGCTGGGAGCACTACTCCTTGAACGCAAACGTCTGCCGGTAGTACTTGGCCTAGGCGTGCTGACTCTTTCCCTTCTAGCGGCACACCTGCTTCTACCGTTTTCGCATACAGAACGCAGCGTGCGCGTGGGTCTGGTGTCGTCGTATGCGCCGCCCGGCCCGTTTGTTACTCCGTCAGATGTTTTGCGGCCGATGCAGGTTGCAGGCGCTCTTGGCGCAGAGGTGATCGTGACGCCTGAAAGCTTGGGGCTTGCGCCGTTTCTTACTCCTGCTGCGCGCCAAGAGTTCTACGCCACACTGTTTGGCGGCAATGACGGGCTCGTGATCAGCTCGTCGATCGTGCAAGAAGACGACGGGAGCGAGCGCGCTGAACTTATCTATGAAACGGTACGTGAGGGTGTCATCGGCTCGCAAGACAAAATCTTCTTTGTCCCCGTAGGCGAATATTTGCCGCCGCTCATCCAAGCCGCCATTTCAGTTGCGGGCAAAGACAACTTGCGCGGCTACGATTCCTATATCGCAGGGACTGCACTCGCAGGGTCTTCGCTCACGCCCGCCACCTATAACGGCGTTACGTATGGGGGACTCTTGTGCTCCGAACTTCTTTCGCCTCGCCTGTATGCAGGTCTTGCAGGTACCGGCACCGACGTACTACTTAACCTTGCGAACAATTCCTGGTTCAACGGATCACGCCTCCTGCACGAACGCCTTAAGCAGATTGCCAAAACGCACGCGCTTAGAAACCGACAGTATGTGCTGGTGTCTGCAAATGGATCGCCTGCCTACGCGATAAATGAGCGCGGGGAATTGATAGCAGAAAGCGCCTGGGATATATCCGGCGCTCTGATGATTGACCTCCCAGTCCGCTAGTTATCTGCAAGGAAGTCGATGTCCTGCTGGAACTTCTGAGCCTTCGCTACAACCGAAGCACCATACGAATCAACCGCCCCACCCGTCCCTGGACATGCCCGGCCCGAGTAGTATT